>JAFMCM010000059.1 GCA_017857755.1 Methylophilaceae bacterium
AGTGCCATAATCTTTCAAAATTACAACGGTCAACAGTAGCTTACCTAAAGTGTAACTATCTGTGTAACTGTAATTTCAAAAACTATAAAAATCAACAACTTTAAAACTATGTGAAATTATTGTGTAACTTTAATTATTAATTAAATCAATAACTTAAGTATAGAATACTACTCCCACTCTATGGTGGCTGGTGGTTTGCCCGACACATCATACACAACGCGATTAATGCCACGAACTTCATTAATAATACGATTGGAAACCCTGCCTAATAAAGCATAAGGCAGCTCGGCCCAATGTGCGGTCATAAAGTCGCTAGTGACGACTGCACGCAAGGCCACCACATAATCATAAGTACGGCCATCGCCCATCACGCCAACCGACTTAACTGGCAAGAATACGGTGAATGCTTGACTGGTTAAGTCATACCACGTTTTGCCTGTTGCTTGGTCTGTTGTATTGCGAAGCTCTTCGATAAAAATGGCATCTGCTTGTTGTAATAATAGGGCGAAATCACGTTTGACTTCACCCAAAATACGCACACCCAAGCCTGGGCCTGGGAAAGGGTGGCGGTAGACCATTTCGCGAGGTAAACCCAGTGCAACACCAAGCTCGCGCACTTCATCTTTAAATAAATCTCTTAGCGGTTCTAATAGTTTTAGCCCTAATTTTTCTGGTAATCCACCAACATTATGATGACTTTTAATGGTCACTGCTTTTTTAGATTTAGCGCCGCCAGATTCAATCACATCAGGGTAAATCGTCCCTTGTGCCAGCCATTTTGCATTGGCACATTTTTTGGCTTCTGCTTGAAATACCTCAACAAATTCAGCGCCTATGATTTTACGTTTTGCCTCAGGTTCGCTCACACCAACCAGTTTACCCATAAACTGTTCAGTAGCATCTACCCGAATCACTTTGGCGTGTAGCTGGCCAGCAAACATCTGCATGACCAAATCACCTTCGTTTAAACGCAATAAACCGTGGTCAACAAAGACACATGTGAGTTGATTGCCAATCGCGCGATGAATCAAAGCTGCGGCAACACTGGAGTCAACACCACCCGACAAGCCTAAAATCACTTCTTCATCACCCACTTGAGCTTTGATATTAGCCACGGCTTCAGAAATATAATCACCCATGACCCAATCAGGATTGGCATTGCAAATTTCAAGCACAAAACGCTCAAGCATGGCTTGGCCTTGCTTAGTATGTGTGACCTCAGGATGAAACTGAACAGCATAAAATTTTCTATCTTCATCCGCCATGGCAGCAAATGGCGTTGTTTCATTACTGCCAATCACTTTAAATCCTGGTGGTAATGCCGTGACTTTATCGCCATGACTCATCCAAACATCTAATATGCCATGATTTTGGTCATTGGTATGGTCTTGCATGTCGCGAAAGAGGGCTGAATGACCGCGTGCGCGCATTTGCGCATAGCCAAATTCACGCTTAGTACCCGCTTCAACTTTTCCGCCCAATTGCAAGGCCATTGTTTGCATACCATAACAAATCCCCAGCACTGGAACACCCAGCTCAAAAACCGCTTGCGGAGCTTTGTCGGTTTCATCTGCATAAGCGCTGGCATGGCTACCTGACAGAATAATGCCATCGGCACCAAAATCACGAACAAAGTCATTTGATACATCACAAGGATGAATTTCACAATATACATGTGCCTCGCGTACGCGGCGGGCAATTAACTGAGTGACTTGAGAGCCAAAATCAAGAATGAGAATTTTAGAATGCGTCATGGTTGCTATTATCTTGTTCGATTAAGTGGTGCGCTATAAAAGTATGGGCAAACAGCTCTAAACAAACTGTTTGCCCAATGTTTAGTGGTTAAATTAATTAACGCGGTAATTGGGTGCTTCTTTGGTAATCTGCACATCATGCACATGCGACTCCTGCATACCTGCGCTAGTGATTTGTACAAACTCGGCTTTTTCACGCATTTCAGTAATGGTTCGTGCCCCAACATAACCCATAGAAGCGCGTAGCCCCCCCATCAACTGATGAATCACTGCAATCACGCTACCTTTGTAAGGAACGCGGCCTTCAATACCTTCAGGAACTAATTTATCCGCGTTTCCATTGTTATCTTGGAAATAACGATCGCTAGAGCCTTTTTTCATTGCCCCAATCGAGCCCATACCGCGATAAGACTTATAAGAACGGCCTTGATAAAGCTCTACCTCTCCTGGCGCTTCTTCAGTGCCTGCAAACATACCGCCAAGCATTACGCTATAAGCACCAGCTGCAATCGCTTTCGAAATATCGCCAGAAAAACGAATACCACCATCGGCAATAAACGGTACGCCAGTGCCACGCAAGGCCTCTTCAACATTCGAAATCGCTGTGATTTGCGGCACGCCAACACCAGCCACAATGCGGGTAGTGCAAATAGAGCCAGGGCCAATACCCACTTTAACGCAATCAGCGCCAGCATCAACCAAGGCTTTTGCAGCTGAGGCGGTCGCAATATTGCCACCAATCACTTCAATATGAGGGAAGTTCTTTTTGACCCAATTGACCCGGTCAAGCACCCCTTGAGAATGGCCGTGAGCCGTATCCACCACCAGCACATCAACCCCTGCATCTGCAAGTGCGGCAACTCGTTCTTCTGTTCCATCACCAACACCAACAGCCGCCCCCACTCTGAGACGGCCTGCATGATCTTTTGAAGCATTAGGATGGTCGCTAGACATTTGAATGTCTTTAACAGTAATTAATCCTTTTAGGTTATCGTGGTCATCAATCACTAATACCCGTTCAAGACGGTGGCGGTGCAATAGCTCAATGGCTTGCTCGCGTGGTGCGCCTTCTTTAACCGTCACCAAACGGTTGCGTGGTGTCATGATGTTTTTAATAGGTTGGTCGAGATTGGTTTCAAAGCGCAAATCACGGTTGGTCACAATACCCACAACTCTATTGTCATCAACCACGGGTAAACCAGAAATCTTGTGGAGTTGAGTCAATTCCAGCACATCACGCACCGTCATATGACTTTGAATAGTCACTGGGTCATTCACAATGCCTGATTCAAAGCGTTTTACACGTGAGACATGTGCAGCTTGCTTAATAGGCGTCATGTTTTTATGAATAATCCCCAAACCGCCTTCTTGTGCTAGGGCAATGGCAAAAGGGGCTTCGGTCACGGTATCCATCGCTGCGGAGACGAGCGGGATATTGAGTCTAATATTGCGGGTGAATTGAGTGCTTAAGTCAACTTCGCGCGGCATTACAGTGGAATGCGCGGGAACTAATAAAACATCATCAAAAGTGAAAGCTTGTTGCAGCAAACGCATGAGTAATCCTTTAATTCCAAAACGCGATTATACAGAATTGGCAATAAAACGCATCAATTTTCATTGCAATATAGGCTTGATTTGCCACCAACTGTCATCCATACAGCCTGTTTTTGCAGGGGTAACGCCAATTGATTTAATTTAACTCACATTTTTAGTACAAACACCATCAAAAATGCGCCAAATAAAAGGCCAACCAACAAGGCGCGGCAGAGCGCTTATTCCCCTTCTGACGGTGAATCGCCACCACCTTTTTTCATGGCTTTGCCATCAGCAGCGCGTTGCTTTCTTACTTCTTTGGGGTCGGCAATCAGCGGACGGTAAATTTCAACACGGTCCAAATGGCGCAAAGGGGTATTCAACTTGATTAATTTACCAAAAATGCCAATCTGATTGACCTCTAAATCAATTTCAGGAAATTTAGTCAAAATACCAGAAGCTTCAATTGCGGCTTCGGCCGTAGTATCTGGCAATACATGCAACGGAATAATCATCTGTTGTTGCGGAAGGGCATAAGCAACTTCTATGGTGATATTGTCAGCTTTACTCAAGTATCAATCCTTTTTAGCGGTATAAATTCGGTCAGCCTGCGCAACAAAGTTGTCGACGAAGGTGCTAGCAATATGATTAAAAACGGGCGAGATGAGTTTTTCTAAAAACGTATTGGCAAATTCATAATTTAATTTAAACTCAATTTTACAAGCATTGTCTCTTAACGCAATAAAATGCCAATCACCCGCCAAATATTTAAACGGCCCATCCTTTAAAGCGATGTCCATGCTGATAGGCGACACTTTTTTATTCACAGTAGTAAAATTTTGTTTAATACCGTGATAGTTAATGTGTAAAGTCGCGCTTGTGGTTTCATCCGTGCGCTCCAGCAAATCAACTCCGCCGCACCAAGGCAAAAAATGCGGATAATCCTCTACTGAATCAACCAAAGTAAACATCGATTGTGCCGAATGCATCACTAAAACGGTTTTTTCTACCTTATTCATTAAAGACGTTCTCTAAACTAGCGTAAAATAGCTATTTTAAGCTATTTAGCATTAACACATGAGCATTGCCCAAAATAAAAAAGCATTTTTTGATTATTTTATCGAAGAAAAATACGAAGCCGGTATCGTCCTAGAAGGTTGGGAAGTGAAGGCCATTCGCGACCATCGGATTAATTTAAAAGAATCCTATGTGGTGATTATGCGCGGCGAGATTTACTTAATCGGCTGCCACATCACGCCTTTAGGCATGGCGTCCACGCATGTGCGCCCAGATGCAATCCGAACCCGCAAACTCCTATTGCACAATGAACAAATTGCAAAACTAATTGGTAAAGTAGAACGTGCAGGCTATACCTTAGTGCCGTTAGATATGCATTTTAGTAAAGGCAGAATCAAACTTGAAATCGGCCTAGGCAAAGGCAAAAAACAACACGACAAACGCGACACCATCAAACAAAGAGATTGGGAACGAGACAAAGCACGGATTATGCGAGCGCATAACAAATAGCCTTAACTATCCGTGCGATTTGGAATAAAGCTTATTGAGTACCTGCGGTAGCAAAGCAGGTAAATCTTCGGCGATTAAACCAAAACCAAATAACTTGGCAGCCTCACCATGTACCCAAACAGCAGCGCAAGCCGCCTCAAAACTAGGCATGCCTTGCGCAATTAAACCAGCAATCATTCCCGCCAACACATCGCCGCTACCGCCTGTGGCTAGATAAGCTGGCGCATCTAGATTGATTATGATTCGATTGCACGGGCTAGCAATCACCGTTTCACTCCCTTTTAACACCACAACTGCCCCACACATTTGCGCCGCCAGCTGTGCACTTTGCACGCGGTCGTCCGTCAATCGAAACA
>JAFMCM010000021.1 GCA_017857755.1 Methylophilaceae bacterium
TGTTACTGGGCGTGGCTTGCGTTCTGGTATTGGGATTGGTACTTTTGTTGATGGTGGCTTGGTGCTGGATGGCGGGCGTGGCGAGCAAACGCAAGTGCCGCCTATTCTGGTGCAGCAGGCTTTTCCTGAGCCGTGGTCGATTTTGTTAATTTTTGATCGTGGGTATTGTGGTATTCATGGGGAGGAGGAGGTGCAGGCGTTTGCGCGTTTGTCTGCGGCAGATTTGCTGCTGACGCAACAGGTGAATCACCGGGTGTTGATGCAAGCGCTTCCTGCGTTAAAAGAGCGTGATTTGCCGTCTTTTGCTGAGGGTGTTGCGGCGTTGCAAGCTTATACGGGCGATTATTTTGCACCTATGCAAGGTGGACGTTATGCGAGTAAACTAGTGAGTCAGGTGTTGTATGATTTGATGGGTCAACAGGTGCAGTGTGTCGGTCAGAGTTCTTGGGGGCCTACTGGTTTTGCGATATTTGAGAGTCGACAAATGGCTGAGGCGCATTTGGATCGATTGCAGGGTCAATTCAAACAGCTGGATTGGTTAATCTGCCAAGCTAGAAATGTTGGCGCAGTGGTGCGTTAGCTTTGTTGTTGGTGGTGGTTCAGTCAGTCGTTGGTCTGTGGTTGCGGTTGGTTGTGGTGGCGTGTTTGTGTCCGCATTCTTGATGCAGAGGTTGAGGAGTGCGTCGCCTATTTTTGTAAAGAAGATCGATGAAAAAAACGAGTATATTGCATTTAATCACGGCAGCTAAACATGCTAGCCCTTTTGATATTAATATGGCTTTTGATGCGGGCTATGAACATATTATTCCTTATGCTGATGTCAGTTTAAATGAAGTGCTTGCGCTTACGCAGGATGCCATTTTTTCGAGGAGTCCTAGTGGGATTAAGCGCGAGGCTTTGTTTTTTGGTGGGCGAGATATCCATTTGGCGCTTGATATGCAAAAAGCTGCGTGTGGCGCTATGTTTTCTCCTTTTGAAATTTCAACTTTTTCGGATCCGTCTGGTGCTTTTACGACTGCTGCGGCAATGGTGGCGAAAGTGGATGCGCATCTTCAATCAAGACAGCAATCGTTAGCAGGTGAGACAGTCGCTATCTTTGGCGCTAGTGGTGCAGTCGGTTCTACGGCCGCTTTGATTGCGGCTAAACAGGGGGCTAATGTCCAGCTAATGGCACATCGGGATGTGGCGAGTATGCAGGCGTATGCAAGCAAACTAGCGCAGCGTTATGGGGTGAGCTTGGGTGTTTTAGATGGGGTGAGTGCAGCGGCGAAAAAGGTGGCATTAGATCAGGCAGGTGTTGCTTTGTGCGCTAGTCCTGCTGGTGTGCGGGTGTTGGCTTTGGCTGATTTTATTGAATCACCGTCACTTAAAGTGGTTGCTGATGTGAATGCGGTGCCTCCTTTGTCTATAGAGGGGGTTGATGTGATGTGTAATGGTGCGCTGGTCGCGGGGACGCAGATTGCTGGTTTTGGCGCATTGGCCATTGGGCAGTTGAAGTATGTCACGCAACATGCGTTGTTGGTGGCGATGCTTGGGCGTGAGACGGTTATGCATATTGATTATCACGACGCTTTTGATTTTGCCCGTGCTAACGTCCAGTAAAAAGACATTAATTATTGTTGCGATTTCGAGTCGACCGTATGTTCAGGCAGCTGTTGCTGCTGGGTTTGATGTGGTTGCGATCGATTGTTTTGCTGATGTAGAGACTCAGAAAGTGGCAAAAAGCGTGTATTTGTTGCCGCTGAGTGCTGCTGGGTTTGATGGTGTGGCTTTAGTCCGTATGGTGACTGATTTGGTCGCGTCTGAGGCTTTGTCTGACTTGCTTGGGCTTTGTTATGGCGCTGGTGTGGAGATGCAAGCATGGGTGGTTGAGGCGCTGGGTCAGTGTTGTCCTGTTTTAGGTAATAACGCGGCATTGGTTGCTTCGATTAAGTCACCCGATTATTTTTATGGCTTGTGTGATGATTGGTCGATTCCGTATCCTGAAGTGCAGGCTGGTCCGCCGCCTTGTGCTGATGGTTGGCTGCAAAAAACGATAGGTGCTAGTGGTGGTGCTTTGATTCAGTATTGTAGCCATCAGGCGCTGCCTAAAGCGAATGTTTATTATCAGCGCTATCAAGAGGGTGTGCCTGTTTCTTGCTTATTTGTCGCGGATGTGGCGGGCGTGCATGTGATTGGATTGAATGAGCAGTGGGTGGATGGTGTGGTTGCACAGCCTTTTCGCTATGGTGGTGCTGTGTCGCATATTGCGTTATCTGCCGTGGCAGCGTTACGTTTGACTGCGTATGTTAAAAAAATAGCCCGATCGGCTGGTTTGCGTGGCATCAATAGTTGTGATGCTATCGTCAATGGCGATGCGGTTTATCTATTGGAGGTTAATCCGCGCTTAAGTGCTACGATTGATCTTTATCGCCAACAAAAAGCGTTAATGCAGTGGCATGTTGCGTCGACGCAGAATGTCTTGCTTGGTGAGGTGGGGGCTGAGGTTGTGATGCCATTGAGTCAGGCACATCAGGTGATTTATGCGCTAAAAGATGTGGCGGTCAGGCCTGATTTTCGCTGGCCAGAATGGGTGAGCGATGTGCCAGCGGTTTGTGGTTTGATTAAGCGGGGTATGCCTATTTGTATGGTGAGGGCGGAAGCGCGGCAGTCTGGCCTTGCAAAACAGCTCGTTAAGCAAAGAGCTGTGTTGTTGAATCGCCAACTTTTGAATGAATGATAATGGATTGCAGAAGCATGAAGATAAAAGATGATTTGGATTTGAGTATTAATCAGCGCACTCATGGGCTGGTAAAGGCGTTGTTGAGCAATGCAACTGCTTTGAGTTTACAGGTTACTGAGCATGATTCAGGCGCCATGATTGTGGATGCTGGTATTCAGGCTGTTGGCGGTTTGGAAGCTGGCCGATTAATTGCTGAAATTTGTATGGGAGGGTTGGGTGCAGTTTCGTTGCAGAGTGATCAGACGTTTAAAAACTGGCCATTCAGTGTCAAGGTGCATGCTAAAAGTCCATTAATTGCTTGTTTGGGTAGTCAGTATGCGGGTTGGGCGTTGTCACACGAAAAATTCTTTTCTTTAGGTAGCGGTCCAGCCCGGGCGATTGCGCAACGTGAAGCTATTTTTAAAACGCTGGCTTATCAAGACAACAGCGCACATACGTCTTTGGTGTTGGAAACCGACCAGTTGCCGCCAGCAGCAGTGATTGAAAAAGTCGCTCAAGATACTGGCATCAGACCATCTCATTTGACTTTTATTTTGACCCCGACTCGCAGTTTGGCTGGTACGGTTCAAATTACAGCTCGTGTATTGGAGGTTGCTTTACATAAGTTGCATGCGGTGAATTTTCCGTTAGCGCAGTTTGTCGATGGTTACGGTGTTGCGCCGATTCCACCGCCATCGCCCGATTTTTTAACGGGTATGGGTAGAACCAATGATGCGATTTTGTTGGGTGGCTTTGTCCAACTTTTTGTGAATTGTGAGGATGAGGCGGCGGCGGGTTTGGCAAAAGTGATGCCGAGTAGTGCGTCTAAAGATTATGGTCGGCCATTTGCAGAGATTTTTAAAGCCGTCAATATGGATTTTTATCAAATTGATCCGCTGCTGTTTTCGCCTGCTAAAGTGACTGTTAGCAATCTGCGTACTGGGAATAGTTTTTTTGCGGGTGCTTATAATGAAGTATTGTTAGAGCAGTCATTCTCACAATAAATCAATGTCTTATATAATTAAATTAATGTGAAGTATTAAGCATGAGAGTGCCTATTTTTACCGATGAGGCGGACCAAGCAGGTGGTTGGCATGGTGCGAGCTTGCAACAAGCTTTTGCTGCCCGCGGGATTGAGGTTGTGTTTGTGGCGCTGCAAGATTGTGTGATTGATTTGTCTGATTCGCGGCCAAAGATGGGTATCCCTTCTTTTGATTGTTTGCCAACAATGGCTTTTGTTCGAGGGATTGCGGCTGGGAGTTTGCAGCAGGTGGTTACCCGGTTAAATGTGTTGCATGTCCTTGGTATGCTTGGCGTTCAGGTTTATAACGATGCCAAGGCGATCGAGCGCACTGTGGATAAGGGGATGACGAGCTTTTTGCTTAAGCAAGCTGGTGTGGCTACGCCTGCAACATGGGTGTGTGAGTCTAGGCATGTTGCCCATTCTATTATTCAACAGCAAATTGCAAGTCATCATTGTTTAGTGATGAAGCCTTTATTTGGTTCTCAGGGTCAGGGTGTGCGCTTGTTAACGGCTGATAGTCCATTGCCTGTGCCAAAAGCGCTTTTTGTCGATGGTGTTTATTATTTGCAGTCTTTTATTGATGCGGGGGACAGTTATCATGATTTTAGAGTGTTTGTCGTCAATGATGAGGTGGTTGCAACGATGCGCCGTAGTGGTGCTGGGTGGTTAAATAATGTAGCGCAGGGCGCTCGTTGTGTGAGTGAGTCAGATCGTTCTATCGGGTTGTTGGCAATTGATGCGGCTAAAGCATTGGCGATTGATTATTGTGGTGTGGATATTATGCGTGATCAAAGCGGTAAGCTGTGGGTGCTTGAGGTGAATAGTATTCCAGCTTGGCGGGGTTTGCAGAGTGTTTCTGATGTGAATATTGCACAAGTAATGGTGGATGATTTAATCCAGAAGACGCATGCCTAAGGTTGAACGTTTATCCAGCCATCTGGCTCGGATTTATCAAGCGGCTTGTTTGGCCGAAGTTGAAGCATTGAAGCCTGGAAATGTCCATATTTTTGCTGATGGACATGGGATGACCGTGCAAGACTTTATGCATAGTGCTGAGGTGTCGGCGCCGCTTATTGCGTGTCCTCATTTGGGATTGGGCGAGCGTATCTTTCGTAGTGTTGAGGCAACAAGGGATGCCGTTGGTTGTAACACTAATCTTGGGATTATTTTATTGTGCGCGCCGATGATTCAGGCGGCTTTGTTGCCTCAGACAGCGACCTTAATGCAGCGGTTGTTGAATGTGTTGCAAAATACCACTCAAGCAGATGCTGAGTTTTTGTTTAAGGCCATACAAATGGCGAATCCAGCAGGGCTGGGGCAGGCAGAAAAACATGATGTTCATCAAGCGAGTGATTGTACGTTGTTAGCAGCGATGCAAGCTGCTGCCCACAAGGATTTGATTGGGCTGCAGTACGCAAATGGGTTTGGGCAAATTTGGCAAGAGGGCTTGCCACGCTATCAAGCTGCGCTGGCGCGTTGGGAGCGTCCTGCTTGGGCAGCTACCAGTTTGTATTTATATTGGTTAAGTCATTATCCAGACAGTCATATTGCGCGTAAGTATGGGATTACTGTTGCCTTGAAAATTCAAGATGAAATGCGCTTGCATGATCAAGCGTTTTTGGCTTTGGAGAATCCAAAACACTATTTTTCTCGTTTGCTTGAGCTAGACCAGTCGTTAAAGCGACGTCTGATTAATCCTGGTACGAGCGCTGATTTAACCGTGGTGACCATTTTTGCCCATCATTGTTGTCATTTGTTGGCTAGGTAGGCGCGGAAGTCTTGTTTTAATGCTGGTTAGCGGCGGCCGTAGTTGGTCAGATGATGGTTTTGCGATGTTGGCCGATGGGTCATGATGGGCTTGATCTAAAAGCGATGTTAGCGGTCAGCGGTGGTTAAGTTTCCCGTCATTTCAAGATAATTTGCGATATAATATGCGAGTCCGATTTTCTGTAAGCAATTTAGAAAACATAAAACACCCACTATTTTGGAGAACACAATGGCAAATTTATTAGACCAATTAAAAGCAATGACAACAATCGTGGCTGATACAGGTGATGTTGAAGCAATTAAGTCAGTTAAACCAGTTGATGCAACAACTAATCCATCTTTATTATTGAAGGCAAGCCAATTGCCACAATATGCGCATTTAATTGAAGAGGCGATTGCTTATGCAAAAGCACAAGGCGGAAGCAAAGAAGTGCAAATCGATAACGCGGCCGACAAGTTGGCTGTTTTAATCGGTATTGAAATTTCTAAAGTAGTGCCAGGCCGTATTTCAACAGAGGTTGATGCGCGGTTGTCATTTAGTACAGAAAAAATGATTGCTAAAGGCCGTAAATTAATGGCGCTTTATGAAGAGGCTGGTGTTGGTAAAGATCGCGTGTTGATTAAATTAGCATCGACATGGGAGGGGATTAAAGCAGGCGAGGCGCTTGAAAAAGAGGGTATTAATTGTAATCTCACGCTTTTATTCGGTTTTGGCCAAGCGCGTGCTTGTGCTGAGGCTGGTGTGTTTTTAATCTCACCATTTGTTGGCCGTATTTTAGACTGGTACAAAGCTAAAACGGGTGAAACATACACGCAGGAAACAGATCCTGGTGTGATTTCAGTTCGCAATATTTATCAATATTACAAAGAACATGGCTATAAAACTGTTGTCATGGGCGCATCATTCCGTAACACTGGCGAGTTGATTGCATTGGCTGGTTGTGATCGCTTGACTGTGTCGCCGAATTTGTTGCAAGATTTAGCAGCTACAGAAGGTTCATTAACTCAAGTGTTGTCAGATGCTGGTGCAACCAAAACACCAGGCGCCAAATTAACTGAGGAAGCGTTCCGCTTTGAACTGAATCAAGATGCAATGGCCATTGAGAAGCTATCTGAAGGTATTCGCGGTTTTGTTGCAGATCAAAACAAATTAGAAGCAGCGTTAAGCGAAAAACTATAAGGTAAGGCGTTAAATCGTAGTATGCAGGGGTGTTTTCGATTCATGGTGACATGTAACAAACTTGTAATTTTACGGCTTTAACATTGACATAAACCGACTGGACACTTATTATGAGCGTCCAGTTTTTTGTAGTAACAAAAATAGCAATTAGTCTGTAGAGGCTTCATTGCGATAATTAACTTTATATCGGAGATTAACCATGGCTTTAACCCAAATGGCATTAGATTCATTAGATTTTGACGCAACAGTTGCTTTAGCAACGACAGTTGCTCCACACGTTGACATTTTAGAAATCGGTACACCATGTATCAAGCATAACGGTATCAAATTGCTAGAAACTTTACGTGCAAAGTTTCCAAACAACCAAATTTTAGTTGATTTGAAAACAATGGACGCTGGCTTCTACGAAGCTGAGCCGTTCTACAAAGCTGGTGCTGACATCTGTACAGTTCTAGGTTGTGCTGATATTGGTACAATCAAAGGTGTTATCGATGTTGCTAACAAATACGGCAAAAAAGCACAAATTGATTTGATCAATGTTGCTGATAAAGCTGCTTTGACTAAAGAAGTTGTTGCTGCTGGTGCGCACATCATTGGTGTTCACACTGGTTTAGATCAACAAGCTGCTGGTCAAACACCTTTTACTGATTTAGCGACTATCGCTGCTTTGAACTTAGGCGTTGAAATCTCAGTTGCTGGTGGTGTTAAAGCGACTACTGCTGCTCAAGTTCGTGATGCTGGCGCTACTATCATCGTTGCTGGTGCAGCGATCTACGGTGCTGAAGATCCTGCTGCTTCTGCTGCAGAAATCACAAAAATTGCTCACGGATAATTTCTGACCTCAATTATTTTTTATTGAGATGAGTATTTGAAATCCCGACCCAGTAATGTGTCGGGATTTTTGTTTAAGCGAACCATTTAAGTTAGTCAATTAGATTTAAAGGAAAAAATATGGATCATCAACAATTTATTTTAGATAATTTAACACGTATCCTTGATGTGACCGATAAAAGCAAAGCTGCTGAACTGGTCAATTTAGTCAAAAGCTCAGGCACAACATTTATCGGTGGTGCGGGTCGTTCATTGTTAGTGTCTCGTTTTTTTGCGATGCGCTTAGTCCACGCTGGACATAAAGTGTTTATGGTTGGTGAGGTTGTTACACCAGCTATTAAAGCGGGTGATTTATTAATTTTGGTTTCAGGTTCAGGCGGAACGGCAACCTTACTGCCATTCGTTAAAAAAGCGAAAGAAGTAGGCGCGAAATTGGCTGTGATTTCTATGAAAAAATCATCAGCCATGGCTGATGTTGCTGATTTGGTTGTACAAATTGGTCAAGATGATAGTTTCCCATTGGTGAAAGGTATGCCGATGGGTTCGCAGTTTGAGCTTTCAACGTTGGTGTTCTTGGAAGGTGCAATTTCTGAGTTAATTCATGCAGAAAACTTAACCGAGGAAGGCATGCGCGCTTTGCACGCTAACTTGGAATAGTTGTTTTGATGTGGTTCAAAAGCCTGAGTTTACTCAGGCTTTTTTTATGCTTGAGAGGTGGGTTAAGTCTTGGCTACTGATTTGTTGATGGTGAAAGGCAGAGGCAATTAAAGCGCCTGTTACTCGATTGTTTTGGAGTTGGATTAAGTCGTTCACATCACGAACGCCCCCTGCGGCATAAATGTGTTTTTGCTGCGATTTCGATACTATATTTTTAATGGTTTGAATATCTACACCTGCGTTGGCACCAACCTTGGATAGCGTCATGACGATCGTTTCTAATGGCCACATGCTGTGATTGGCTAGTAAAGCTTTTGGACCTAAGTAAGATTGTGCTGAAAAGTCTAAAGATAAGAGATAAGGGTGTGTTAGCTTTGTGATTAAGTGTTGGTATTGCTCAATACTCGCAAATGATTCGCTGCCTAAAACTAGTTTGGTGTATTGTCTAGTCCATGCATTTGCTTTTTCAATGCAGTTGATGCCTGCATCAATCCAGATGGTTAATGCTGGAAATAGCTGGTGTATGGATTCAATGATTTTTTGATGGCTTTCGCCAGTGTTTTCTTGCTGTTGAATCGCATTTAAATCTGCAATATAGAGGGTTTTAAATGGGTATAGCCTTTGAAAAGACTTTACAATGTCAATTGGATGATTGGCGTCGGTTAATTTGGATTGGATGTGGTGATAGTCAGCGCGTATGCCTTTTTTAGCGTGTACAACCGTGCCATTTAATAAGTCGATTACTGGAATAATGTGCAAAATAAACCTATAGAAACCATATTTGTCTGCGAGTTTATCACTTGTGGTGGCTTAATTGGTAGTGATTTAAGCCCCGCGCTCTTGGCGCAAGGGCAGGGCATGTTAGCCGCTTTGTTACATGATTTATCTAGCTTATCTTATCAGGTGATGACCACGGTCGATGCGCGACTTACGCCGCCAAAAGCATGCTATGCGTGCCATCTAATTGATGTGGATTGCAATCCATGGGATGTGTGGGAGTCTCAGATTCGATGCGTTGATGCTGTTTGGTTAATTGCGCCTGAAACAGATCATATATTGGCCAAACTGACGGCATTAGCCATGCAGTATGATAAAAAAATATTGGGAAGCGGTTTGTCTGCTGTTGAGGCGTTTTCTACTAAATCTGGTAGTTATGCTGTGCTTAAAGCGGCTGGTATTCATGTGATTGATACTTTTTTCTTGCCTGATTGGCCAGTATCGGATGGGGTTAAGATGCTGGCTAAGCCTGATGATGGTGCTGGTTGTGAAGCAACTGTTTGTTTTGATCGTTATGCTGCCTTGGTCGACTGGCTACAACGGCACTCTTATGTTGAAACACATGTTATTCAAGCTTATATTGCTGGTACTGCAGCCAGTATTTCTTGTGTGATGAATCGTGGCAAGGCGTATGTATTGAGTTGTAACCAACAACTGATTGCTAAAGTGGATCAGGTGTTAACTTATCAAGGTTGTATTGTGAATGGCTTAAAGCACTATTGGGAACCATTTTCTCGGTTAGCGAATCAGATCGCACAATCCCACTTGGACTTGGCTGGTTATGTTGGTATTGATGTGATTGTTTGCCAGCAGGAAGATGGAGTAGAAAAGATCATTGTTGTTGAAATTAACCCGCGATTAACCACCAGTTATATGGCGCTTCAGACCGCTATAGCGGATAATCCTGCAGCTTTAATCCTGAATTGTTTGACGCAGCAGGATTTTGATTGGCCTCCTATTGAGCGAAACGAAGTGTTGGTCAAGGTGGCGCATGCATAAAACACTTGGCTGGGACATTGGTGGCGCGCATGTGAAAGCTGTTTTACTGGATCGTGATGGCGCTGTACTCAAGGTGCAACAACAGGCTTGTCCACTTTGGATGGGCTTAGATAAGCTTGAAGTTGCTATTCTGTCTGTATTGGCGCATTTTGATGTGGTTGCAAGTCAAGTAAGGCATGCGGTTACCATGACGGGTGAATTGGTCGATTGGTTTGCTAATCGCCATGAGGGTGTTGTCGCCATTGCGGATTTTGTTGCTCCTTTATTAGGCGGTCATGTCTTGTTTTATTGCATGAATGAAGATGCTGACTTAGCACATTTCGTGGCATTAACAGACGTCGCTGGACAGACAAAAATGATTGCTTCAGCCAATTGGCATGCGAGTGCTTGTTTGTTGGCGCAATCAGTGCCGCATGCTTTGGTGGTGGATGTTGGCAGTACTACGACGGATCTTATCGTGATTGAGCATGGCAAAGTCATGAATCGTGCGTTGAGCGATGCGGCACGGATGCAACAAAACACGTTAGTTTATACTGGCGTCGTCCGCACGCCAGTGATGGCCGTCGCTCAACGTATACCGTTTGAAAAGACGATGACCAACGTAGTTGCTGAATACTTTGCCACGATGGCTGATGTTTATCGGTTAACGACAGAGTTGCCTGAATCAGCTGATTTGTCTGCAACGGCTGACGGGCAAGCTAAAACCCTGTTGGATTCTGCAAGACGTTTAGCGCGGATGGTTGGTTACGATTGTGAAGCGCAGCCACTTGAGGTTTGGCAACGGCTAGCTTATTGTTTTCGAGAGAAACAATGTCAGCAGATTCAACGCGCAATTAGTCAGTATTTAAAAGGAGATATGATCATGGTTGGCGCTGGTGTTGGGGATTTTGTGGTGCAGACGATTGCGCATGGCTTGCATCAACCCTATGTTAAATTCAATACCCTATTCAATCATCATGATGATGATTTGGCTGTTTGCCTGCCTGCTTATGCAGTCGCTGCTTTGGCTGTTCAAAAAGGTGTTTTTTAATGGCGGTCTTAGTCCATTCACTTCCTTATCACCATGATAGTGCTAAGCTGTTTGAGCGTGTAGCACATGAACCATGGGCGATGTTTTTGGATAGTGGAAAAATGATTGATGCCAAAACAGGTGGTGCAGCTAATCCATATGGACAATACGATCTGATTGTTGCTAGACCGATTGAGACGCTGGTCACCAAAGGTAGTCAAACCATGATTGATGATGGAACGCATCAATATGTGTCGTCTGATGATCCCTTTAGCTTATTGAATAGAGTGCTCAGTCGCTATCCTGCACCAGCGTTAGATGTGCCATTTGCAGGTGGGGCGATGGGCTATTTTGCTTATGATTTAGGTCGTCGCTTAGAAAAAATAGCCGATAAGAATCGCCCAGAACCAATGCCTGAAATGATGGTTGGCATTTACGATTGGGCAATCGTTGTTGATCATTGTGCGAAAAAGACGCAATTCGTTTCATATGGCTTTTCTGAAAAAACAAAGCAAGATTGGGCGAGCTTATGTGACTTTTTTACGGTTGAGGATGTTGCTCGTACAAGCACTTTTGAAGTCTGTTCAGATGTGGTGTCCAATTTTACTCAATTGGCTTATCAGCAAGCGTTTAATCGCGTGGCTAAATATATTCAATTAGGTGACTGTTATCAAGTTAACTTAGCGCAACGGTTTTCGGTGAAAGTGCAGGGGGATAGTTGGCTTGCGTATAAAAAGTTAAGAGCCATCAGCCCTGCACCGTTTATGGCCTTTATGCAATTACCGAATGCGGATCATGCTTTGCAGATCCTATCAAACTCCCCTGAGCGATTTATTCAGGTACTTGGGCGTCATGTGGAGACCAGGCCGATCAAAGGGACGAGGCCGCGCGGCGTCGATCTGAAACAAGATTTAGCTCATGCGAAAGCCTTACAAGATAGCCGTAAAGATCAAGCTGAAAATGTCATGATTGTGGATTTGCTACGTAATGATATCGGTAAAAGTTGTGAAATTGGCAGTGTTAAGGTTGACCAGTTGTTTCAATTGCAAAGCTTTGCCAATGTGCATCATCTGGTTAGTATGATCACGGCTAAACTTAACGATAGTGCGACAGTCATTGACTTGTTGCGTGGCTGTTTTCCAGGCGGCTCGATTACAGGCGCGCCTAAAGTGCGTGCGATGCAAATCATAGAAGAGTTAGAACCGAGCCGGCGTGGCCTCTATTGTGGTGCAATTGGTTATATTGGGTTTGATGGGAATATGGATACCAATATTGCGATTCGTACGGCTGTAGTGAATAACAGTGAGTTGAGCTATTATGCTGGTGGTGGTATTGTCGCAGATTCTACTGGTGAAAAAGAATATTTGGAAACTTTGGATAAAGCGTCTACCATGAGGCAATTATTAAAGTTTTTTAGGAAGTGATTAAAAATTTTATCAGTGTATTAACAACGAATTCTCGTTTAAGATGGGTCATCATCAAAATAAGGCTTTGGTTTTCGTTATTGCGTCGTGCTCATCATCAGCTAGACGTATTGAACAATAAAAAAGGAAAAATTGTGTGGGTAGTTAAAGTTGGAGGGAGTTTACTGGGGTCGCCCGAGCTGGATCGTTGGCTGGGTCTTTTTGCAAAGTTTAGTGATGGTAATATCATCCTTGTTCCGGGTGGCGGCGTATTTGCTAATGCAGTTCGTGATGCGCAAAAGGTTTCTAAAATTAGTGATGCTTGTGCCCATAAATTAGCCGTTCTTGCAATGGATCAATTTGGACTGATTCTCGCTAACATGAATGCCGATTTGGCTGTTGCGCGGACTGAAATGGAAATTGATGAGCGCACATGGCAGCATCGTTGTATTGTCTGGTTGCCAAGCCAAATGGTGTTGGCAGACGATCATATTCCAAAAAGTTGGGATGTGACGTCCGATAGTATTGCTGCTTGGTTGGCCGAGAAAGTCAATGCACAGCAACTTGTTCTTGTAAAATCGGATAAACCCGATGGGCCTGAATTAAGTCTTAGAATGATGACTGAAAGTGGCGTGGTTGATGAGGCGTTCAGCGACTTTGTCTTGAATAAAACATTTGGTAAGTGGATGCTGAAGAAAACAGATTGTGAGTACTTTTTAGAAGGTATGAATTATGAAACCTTGGATAAGGTAGCAGGGGCAATTCATTAATGACTGGTGGTCAAACATACACAGAGGCGGAGGTGCATGCAAAGCTTGCGCAAACCCTGCCAAATTGGTTTTATGAGCGTGGCTGGATAAGACGGAAGTATAAAACCAGTGGCTGGAAAGCGACCTTGATGGTTGTTAATACGGTCGGCCATCTAGCTGAGGCCGCTTGGCATCATCCTGATTTGACGGTTTCTTATGCGTTTGTCATTGTGAAATTATGCACGCATGATGCCAAAGGCATTACCGATCAAGATTTTGAATTAGCTTCAAAAATTGAGCAGGTTATTGCTTGGCAGCCCGCATTAGAAGAGGGGGCTTTAACGGGCACACCGAATGATGCGCGATTTAAGTATATTAAGTACGATTGATCCCTTTTTTCGGGCTTATTCAAATAGTTGTTTCTTAAACTGACCAAAATGTAACATGATGGTTGGTAAAATGAGTAAATTCAGTATCGTTGAAGTGACTAAGCCACCCACAATAATGATCGCCATTGGTCCTTCGATTTCTCTGCCTGGTTGATTGCTGCCAGTAGCCAAAGGTAATAAACCCAGTCCAGTGACTAAAGCCGTCATTAAGATAGACGGCAATCGTTCACTAGCGCCTCTAATACAGGTGTCTATATTCCATACGCAGTTTTCTTGGTCAATGAGATGCTGAAAGTGTGAAACCATCATAATTGAGTTTCGTAGCGTAATCCCAAACAAGGTTACAAAACCAACCAGTGAGCCAAGCGATATCCAACCACCTGTCAATAATGCTGCAATCACACCACCAATTAAGGCAAAGGGGAGGTTGACAAAAGTAAGGAGTAAATTGCGTAATCGACCAAAGGCGATATAGAGCATCAAGAAAATGGCAACCGCTGCTAGGATAGAATAAACCAGTAAATCTTCACGTGATTTTGCATTCGCTTGCGCTTCACCAGTAAATTCTAAGTAGTTGCCTGGGTGTAATTGAATTTCGCTCTTAATGCGTTTGCGAACTTCATCATTAAAGCTGGCGATATCACGGCCTTTCACATTGGCGGTAATGGTTTGTATGCGCTTGGCGCCTGAATGTAATATCTTAGAACGCCCGTTTTCTTGGCTGATAAAGGCGATATTGTTCAAAAATAGTAATTTTCCTTCGGGGTTAAAAAAGGGAATATTTTGAATATCACCTATATCATCGCGTGCTTCTTCGTCTAAGATGACAGATAAGCCGACGACGTGATTGCCCAAATACACTTGCGCAATCGGAACACCTTCATAAGCAGCGCGCAATGCATCCAAGACATCTACAGTTTTTAAACCCCATTCGGCTAGCTTTTGTGGTCTTAGTCTAATCACCGCTTGCGGCGTTCCTGGCGGTGACTGCAGTAACACATCTTCAGCACCTCTGACGTCACCAACCAAGGCTGCAATTTCTTGTGCATCACGGTCTAATGCGTCTAAATCGGTGCCATAAATATTAATAATCGTGGATGCTGCATAGCCAGAGATTGTTTCTTCGATGCGCTCTGTTAAAAAGGTATTAATTGCAAAGTTAACCCCGACAAAGCCAATTTCTGCTACGCCATCACCGTTATGGTCTTCAATTTCACCTGCTAATTCCTCACGAATGCTAGCTAATATTCGGTCTTGTTCGCGGCCAGTTAAGGTGCCAATTTCGATTTCAAATTCACTGTAGTGAGTGCCAAAAGTATCTGCGCCATTGGGTGCGCGACCAACCCACTGTGTGACGGATTTAACCCCATCAATTTTACGTAATACGCTAGAGACCTTTTTACCTAGTCTTAAGGACTCCTCTTCAGATGTGCCTGGCACTGCAGTCATGTGCATAATAAAATGCCCTTCATGTAGGGCTGGAATAAATTGACTTTTGAATAAAAGTAAAATACCTAGCCCAATGGCAATGAATAAAAAACTGGCGGACAAGACCATTTTGAAATTTTGTTCAATGAGGTGCAGCAGTTTGATGTAAACAGTTTTAATTCTTCTAATAATCGGGGAGTCTTCTGATTCTAATGGCGCATTGCCCAATAATAAGTAGCACAAAGCAGGGGTAATCGTCAGGGCAACAAGCAATGAAGCCATAATCGCTGTAATGTATGCCAAACCCAGTGGCGCGAATAGTTTACCTGCTACGCCACTTAATGTGAGTAATGGTACAAAAACCAAGGCTACGATGATGGTTGCATAAACCACTGAGCTACGGACTTCGATAGATGCTTCATACACGACTTTGAAGATAGAAGCAGGTTGCGCTAAAACTCGATTCTCACGTAAACGTCTAAAAATATTCTCAGTATCAATAATCGCGTCGTCAACGACTTCACCCAATGCAATGGCTAACCCGCCCAATACCATGATATTGAGCCCAATATTGAAGTAAGCTAGGATCACAATGGCGGTGAGTAATGAAAGCGGTATGGCTGTCGCTGAAATAAAGGCTGTTCGAACGTTGAATAAGAATAAAAATAGAATCGTAATAACGAGTATAGAACCAATCAGAATATCAGTTCTTACGCCTTCGATTGCCGTTTCAATAAAATTAGCAGGGCGAAATAAACCTTCATGTAATGTGACTTTTTCAGCCACTAATGTTGGTTTTAATTCTTGCAATGCTTCTTCAATAGCAATGGTTACAGCGTGCGTATTAGCGCCTAATTGGCCTTGAACGGATAAATAAATACCTGTTTCCTCATTAATCGCAGCCGCGCTGATTGATGGTGCGGCCGCTTCTACCACCTGACCAATGTCACCGATGTGGATCGTGCGTCCGTTTTGATGAATTAAGGTCGCCATGGCTAGCGTTTCAGGCGTTGTGGCTTGACCTTGCGTGTTAATAATGATGCGCTGATTACTATTTTGGATATAACCCGCGCCGCTAACTCCAGTTGCTTTTTGGGTGGCAAGGACTACATCATTGATATTTAATTGATATTGCAACAACTTAGCAGGGTCAACCTGAACTTGATATTGACGCACATCGCCACCAAAAACATTCACGTCAGCTACACCAGGAATGGATAATAAGTGTGGCGTTACCGTCCAATCAACGAGTGTGCGCAGCTCCATCAAACTGCGATCTTTAGAGGTGAGACCAAAACCTAACACGGTACTTGCTGAGGAGGTTAGTGGGGTGATATTAGGGGTGATGCCGTAAGGCAGGTGGTTGCTAAGTGTGGTTAGACGTTCAGCAATCACCTGCCGATTACGGTAGATGTCTGAGTCTTCGTTAAAAATAACGGTAACAACAGATAGCCCAGGAATGGATTGTGAACGCATATCAGAAACGCCGACCGTGCCTGATATCGCTGTTTCGATGGGTTGAGTGACCAGGCTCTCGACTAATTCCGATGATAAGCCAGGCGACTCGGTTTGAATAATGATTTGCGTTGGTGAAAATTCAGGGAAGACGTCTAAATTGCTGCGAGTCAGACTATAGCTACCATAAAGCACGATCAAAATGGCTAACCCTATAATGACGCCATAAAACCGAATAGAGAAACGAACAATCGCGGACATCATTTTAGCTTGCCTTTATTAAAGACCTGGCGTGGTTGTGCATGTTGCATGCACTGCTTAGTCATCATTTTCATTTTTAATCAAGTACTTAAACTCTTCTGAAAGTAAGAGTTGTGCACCTCTGACCACAACTTCACTATCCGCACTAAAACTAGGATTAAACCAGCCAGTATCAACTTCAATGTCAGCTGAGATGGGTTTGCGAATAAATTGATGATGATCTTCTTTGAAGTAAGCCCAAGGTGTGCCTGCGTACCAAATGACTGCACTACTGGGAATAATGACACCATTGTTACGAGCGTTTTTAGCCATGCTCATTTCAACGGCAACACGCATGCCGATACGTAGATTATTCGCGGGTGCGGTGTAATAGAAAGTTTTGCCCGCACCGTTCATATCCGCTTGTGTTGCTGCTGAGATATAGCTTGCTTTGATTGAATTGTTACTATTGAGCGGGGTAAGAGCAACGATATCGCCATTTTTTGGATCTGGAGTACTAAAAGGCAGGCTAACTTGAATCAATACATTTTTTCTTGCCATTAATTGACTAAACATCGCATTGGGTTGATTGCTTAGCGCAAGGGTTGCCAAAGACTTTCCCCAAGTTAAACGGACGCTTGATTTTAGGTTATTGATTTCTATCGTTTTACTGTCAATCATGGTTTGATCATAATTCATTAGTGCTAATGCTTCTTGCACCGCAAGGTCGGACACGTTTTTATCATCCGCATTGAGTGCTTTTAACCGTACGTATTGATTGCGATGCTGTTGATAACTTGTTTGTGAGGTGGCAAGTGCTGATTTAAGGTTAAGTAGTTGTGTCTTTGCATTAATCAAGGTGTCGAGCGCGACAACAGTGCCAAAACTTTTTATTTCACCTTGATAGGATAAGGCCTTAACTTGCGCTGTTTTGATGCCGCTATTTTGTTGAACGGCAGGCGAAAGCGCTACTGTGCTAATCCCATCTTTCTCTGTAACACGATTAATACTCTCAATTTCTTCTTCTTGCTCTATCCGAAAATCCTCGTATTCATCTTTGCCGTAAAAAATAAGCATCCAAAATAAAACAACAATCAATATGGCTTGCAAGCCAATAATCGTAGCGGCTTTTTTATCGAGCATAACTTGACCTCGTATCGGATGTAATGGGCATGTTAAATGAACTGAAAATCGGTTTTTGCATGGCATCTTCTATCAGGTTGGCAATCAATAATAAGTTAAACTGCGCGCTCAGTTGATGTTGCTTGGCGATGATGGTGTTGAGAGAATGTTGGGTAAAATCTAGCTTTCCTATTAAACCTCGCTCAAACTGTTGGTGCACTTTTTGCGTTTGTTTGATTTGTTGGTCTAATTCGACTGTTGCCTGTTTTTCGGCCTCTTTTGCACTGAAGTAACGCGCTTGTAATTGATTGATTTGTGCGATTGTTGATGCTTGTAAAGCTTCAAACTGAGCACCCTCAATCTCACGTAGCTGTTTAGCTTCGGCGATCAGCGTCGTGTTTTTGTGGAATAAGTCAAGTAATCGTGAAAAACCCAAGGACCAAATTTTATCGCCATATTCAAATAAAAAACCAGGGCTAATCGTGATATCCGGCATTTGTTCAGCTGCCTGAAGCTTGATGGCTGTTTCTGCTAATGCGTACCGCGCCAGACTACGGCGAATATCAATACGATTGAGCAAGGCCTGCTCTTGCAATGCTTTAGATTGCTTGCTTGCATCAAGCACAGCGGCTTGTTGCGTGATGCTGTTGTAAACATCCAGCGGTTTAATTGCGATTGATTCGAATTTGCTTGGGGTTAATCCAACATCCGATGCGATTGTTGCTTTAATCTCAGCTAACTGACTTTGTTTTAAGCGTTGTTGGTTTTTTGCTTTTAGAAGTAATAAATTAGCGGTATTGAATTCTGTTCTTGATGCAAGGCCAGCTTTTACCCGTTGTTCATACATGTTAACAATATGTTGCTGAAGTTCAACTTGCTCTTTTAGTAACGCTGAATCAGCCATGTTTTGATGATACGCAATCAAGTTTGACGAGATTTGGTTGCGTAATCGCCATGCGGTTTCTGCTACTTGCATACGGATCACTTCTGCATGCTGGACTGCTTTTTCGATTCTGATTTCGCGTTTGTTGTGGGTGGTCAGTGGAATGTCAATGGTCAAACCATAAGACCAAGGTCGGATGTCGCCATTTGCTTGATTGCTGCGTGCCAGAGTGCCATTGATGGTTGAGAACGGCTTGGTGCCAGCTGTTGCAATTGCCAGCTCTGCAAGTGCTAGCTGCTCTTTGTCAACAGCAAGATCGGTATGGTAGAAAAGGGCGCAAAGGGTGAGCGTGTCAATATCCCATGTGCTTAAAGGAAGGCTTTCTTTGGGATAGCCGTGTTGTATTAGATACTGATTAAACGCATCGCTTTTGGGATCTTTTGCAAAGAGCTTAGATGCGCTGGCTTGACTGTCTATGGGTTTGACGCTTGTCTTGCTAACACAGCCGACCAATGAAAGGCAAAGCAGGGCTGAAACAACGATTTGTTTGTAGGAAAACACCATCAGGGAATTCAATGTGTTAAGCATCACTTTTCTTCTTAATCAACCGCTGTGCTCGATTAAACGATGGTGGCATGAACCGCATTTAATGCGTCTTGCAATGTTTCTTCTGGCAGTTGATTGATGGATGTGGCTAACAAGTCAGCAGCTTCAACCGTGCGGATTGGTAAATCGCTGGTGTTAATTTCTGCGATGAGTCCTGCGGCGACCCCAGTGATGACTAATAAGGTTTCACGCTCTTTCATCAATAATTCTAATTCTTCGCGGAGCATATCGCTTTCAGCAGTTTGTGTCATTTTTGTTTAAAGCTCTCTCTGTTTAATGAGGTATTGGAATCGTAACGCTTTTACTTCTCATACCATTTGACTATTTTGATATCAGTTAAAATCGATTCAATCTGATTGCGTACTTTACCCACCGTTAACAAAAAAGTAAATTAAATCCCCTAAACAAATTTGTTAACCAATCTGTTAAAAATAAATTTAGTTGGTTTTTTAAGATTAATCTTTTCCACACGTGAATATTTGATATACAATATCGCCTTTGGTGTTTATGTCCCAGTTTTACTGCGGTCAAAACATATGCGAGAGTGGCGGAATTGGTAGACGCACTGGTTTTAGGTACCAGCGCCGAAAGGCGTGAGAGTTCGAGTCTCTCCTTTCGCACCATTAGAATCTTATCGTTCCTTTAAACGAACATTATCGGGAAGTACAGCATGGCAGCATCTGTTGAAACAATCAGTAATATCGAACGTCGAATGACAATTAAGGTGCCTTTAGCGCCACTTGAAGCGCAGATTAAAAAGCGCTTGGTTGAAATTGCGCGTACAGCAAAATTTTCAGGGTTCCGTCCGGGTAAAGCGCCAATTGGTTTGATTAATCAACATTACGGTGCACAAGCACGTGATGAAGTTTATTCTAAAGCCGTTGAAACCAGTTTTGGTGACGCCGTTCAGGAAAACAAATTGCGTGTAGCTGGGTTTCCAAATATCGAGCACAAGCCCTTTGCTGAAGCAGCAACTGATCTTGAATATGTAGCTACTTTTGAAATCATTCCTGAAATTAAAGTGGGTGATGTTAAAAAAATTAAAGTTGAAAAGCCTACATTAACGGTTGGTGAAAAAGATGTCGATAAGACAATTGATGTCTTGAAAAAACAACGGGTGAGTTATACCCCTGTTAAACGTGCATCCAAGAAAGAGGATCGTATCAACATTGACCTAACAGCATCGATTGATGGTGAGCAGGTTGAGAGTACCAATAACAAAGGGATGGATATTGTGTTGGGCGAGGTTGGTCGTATTGCAGCTTTTGATCAAGAGTTGACTGGCGGTAAAGCAGGCGAGACCAGAACCTTTGATATCGAATATCCTAAAGATCACAACCCTGCACAATTGGCAGGAAAGAAAGTCAATTATTCTGTTGTTTACAATAGTGTTTCGCAACCTAGCTACCCTGATGTAGACGAGGCTTTTGCTCAATCTTTGGGCGTTGATGACGGTGATGTGAATAAATTACGTGCTGAAATCAAGTCAAGTCTAGTGCAAGAAGTTGAGAAACGGGTTAAGTCACGCGTCAAAGAGCAAGTATTTCAAGGCTTGGTTGAAGTAACTGAGCTTGAAGTACCCAAAACGATTATTAGTTCAGAAATTGAACGCATGATGCAAATGACGGCTCAGAACTTACAACAGCGTGGTATGGACCCAAAATCTATTCAACTGCAGCCGCAAATGTTTGAAGAGCAGGCAAAACGTAGCGCCTCTTTGCGCTTAATTCTGTCAGAGCTAGTGAACGCTGAAAATTTACAAGCGACTGCTGATCAAGTTAAAGCCATGGTTGAAGCTTTTGCGCAAAACTATGAACAGCCTGCGCAAATGGTTGATTGGTATTATGCAGATGTGAAACGTCTTGATGAGCCAGCGGCTTTGGCGACTGAAGATAATGTCGTTGAATGGGTGCTAGCAAAAGCAAAAATAACTGAGTCGAAAATCAAATTTGACGAACTGATGGCTGGATAACGAAAGAGGTAATAAAGCATGAATGAGAATGTAAACCTAACAAATGCAACACAAGAAACACAAGGCTTAGGTTACATTCCTATGGTCATCGAACAAAGTGGCCGCGGTGAACGCTCTTTTGATATTTACTCTCGATTATTAAAAGAGCGTGTTATTTTCTTGGTTGGTCCAGTTAATGATGCTTCTGCCAATCTGATTGTTGCCCAATTATTATTCTTAGAAGCAGAAAATCCCGATAAAGATATTTCTTTCTATATTAATTCACCAGGTGGATCGGTTACTGCTGGTATGTCAATTTACGATACCATGCAGTTTATCAAACCTAATGTTAGTACTTTATGTATCGGTCAAGCTGCCAGCATGGGTGCGTTCTTATTGGCTTCTGGCGCGAAAGGGAAGCGTTTTAGTTTGCCTAACTCGCGTGTGATGATTCATCAACCTTCTGGTGGGTTTCAAGGGCAGTCATCTGACATCCAAATTCAAGCAAAAGAAATCATGTATTTGCGTGAAAAACTAAACGCGATCTTAGCAAGCCACACGGGTAAAACAGCGGAAGAGATTGATGTTGATACAGAACGTGATCACTTTATGAGCGCAGAAGAGTCAGTTAAGTATGGTCTGATTGATCAAGTTATTAGCGACCGAAACGCAGTAGCATCATACTAATCCAAATAATAGGAAGATTGAATGGCAACTAAGTCAGAAGATGAAAAGCTACTCTACTGCTCCTTTTGTGGGAAAAGTCAGCACGAAGTAAAGAAATTAATCGCTGGACCGTCCGTCTTTATTTGTGATGAATGCGTTGACTTGTGTAATGACATCATCAAAGAAGAAGTCACTAATCTTAATGATATCAAGACAACTGAAAAATCGCTGCCAAGCCCTAAAGAAATTTCAACAATTCTTGACCAATATGTGATTGGTCAACAGCAAGCAAAAAGAAATCTTTCGGTAGCCGTTTATAACCACTACAAGCGTCTTGAGCACAACCATATTAGTAATAGCACCACAAAAGATGATGTTGAGATTCAAAAAAGTAATATTTTACTGATTGGCCCAACTGGTTCTGGCAAAACGCTACTGGCGCAAACCTTGGCGCGTTTATTAGACGTGCCATTTGTTATGGCAGATGCAACCACATTAACCGAAGCTGGTTATGTTGGTGAAGACGTTGAAAACATTATGCAAAAGTTATTGCAAAAATGTGATTACGATGTTGAAAAAGCCCAGCGTGGTATTGTTTATATTGATGAAGTTGATAAGATTTCTCGCAAGTCTGAAAATCCTTCGATTACGCGTGACGTATCAGGTGAGGGTGTTCAGCAAGCGCTTTTAAAACTCGTCGAAGGGACTGTGGCTTCTATCCCTCCTCAAGGTGGACGTAAGCATCCTAATCAAGAGTTTGTTCAGCTCGATACTACCAATATTTTATTTATCTGTGGCGGTGCATTTGATGGCTTGGAACGGATCATTCGTTTGCGGTCAGAAAAAGGTGGTATTGGTTTTGGTGCAGAGGTGAAAAGTAAAGATGATTTGAGTGAAGTTGGTCATACATTGCGTGAAGTAGAGCCAGAAGATTTGATTAAATTCGGATTAATTCCCGAGTTTATTGGGCGATTACCAGTTGTTGCGACATTAGAATCTTTAGATGAAGCGGCCTTGATGACGATTCTAACGCAGCCTAAAAATGCACTGACTAAGCAATATGCTAAGCTGTTTAAAATGGAAGGTGTTGAGCTAGAATTTGAAGACGCCGCATTAAGAATGGTGGCTAAAAAAGCGCTTGAACGTAAAACTGGTGCACGTGGTCTTCGGTCTATTTTAGAGCAGGCGTTACTGGATGTGATGTACGACATTCCTTCCATGGAAAACCTAACGAAGGTGATTATTGATGATGCCGTTGTTGCTGATGGCAGCATGCCGAAAATGATTTTTCAAGACCCGCCTGAATTGGTAGAAAAGGCAAGCTAAGTCTAATTATTTATATTTAGCTATGTTCAATCTGATTTGAGTAGCTTATAGTAATCGATGAAACTGTATTAATGCATTTTTCATGCATTATTGGATGGCTTCCTCTTGAACTATCAAAGAATGGTCCCATTCTAATGACATAGGGTTAACCAACCCATATGCTAATTTAAGGTAAATATGACTGATTCAACTTTGACTGACAGTCCTTCGACTGAAACAAATCCAAACAATCCATTAACAGAGGGCAAAATGCCCTTGTTGCCCTTGCGTGACGTCGTGGTTTACCCGCATCTTGTGATTCCACTTTTCGTGGGTAGAGATAAATCTGTGCGCGCGCTTGAAATCGCTTCTGATGCCGATAAGAAAATCATGCTTGTTGCGCAAAAATCAGCAACCAAAGATGAACCAGATGCGAATGATCTTTATGAAATTGGGACCATTGCAACAGTATTACAAATGCTTAAACTACCAGATGGTACTGTAAAGGTATTAGTAGAGGGACTGCATCGTGTTCGTGTGTCGGCATTTGAAGAGATAGATGGTAGTTTTTGGGCTAAGCCTGAAGAGATTGTTGTAGAAGATGAAGCTGACAGTGAGGTGGAAGCTTTGATGCGTACTGTCATGACGCAGTTTGATCAGTATGTTAAATTAAATAAAAAAATTCCTCCTGAAATTCTCACTTCATTAGCAACCATCAATGAGGCAGGGCGTTTGGCCGATACGATTTCAGCCCATTTAACCTTAAAGCTTGAAGAAAAGCAAAATGTATTAGAGATGCTCAGTGTAACTAAACGTTTAGAGCATTTGTTGCACTTGATGGAGTCTGAAATTGATATTCTACAAGTGGAAAAACGCATCCGTGGTCGTGTTAAGCGTCAGATGGAAAAGAGCCAGCGTGAATACTATCTTAATGAACAAGTTAAAGCGATTCAAAAAGAGCTAGGTGAGCAAGATGATCACGTCGAGATGGAGAATTTAGAGGTTCGTATTGAAGCTGCAGGCATGACAAAAGAGGCTTTAGCAAAAGTCCATGTTGAGCTTAAGAAACTGAAAATGATGTCACCAATGTCTGCCGAAGCTTCCGTCGTTCGAAATTACATTGATACGCTCGTGAATCTGCCTTGGAAAAAGAAAACTAAAATTAGTCGAGATTTGTTAATTGCTGAACAAATCTTAGATGCTGACCATTATGGCTTGGAAAAGGTGAAAGAACGGATTATTGAATATTTGGCCGTTCAGCAGCGTGTGGGTAAAGTCAAAGCGCCTATTCTTTGTTTAGTCGGGCCACCAGGCGTTGGTAAAACTTCTCTTGGGCAAAGTATTGCTAAAGCGATTAACCGTAAGTTTATTCGGATGGCTTTGGGTGGTGTACGAGATGAAGCAGAAATTCGGGGGCATCGTCGTACTTATATTGGATCAATGCCAGGTAAAGTGTTGCAAAGCATGGCAAAAGTTGGTGTAAAGAATCCATTATTTCTACTCGATGAGGTAGATAAAATGGGGCAAGATCAGCGTGGCGATCCATCTTCAGCACTGTTGGAAGTGTTAGATCCTGAGCAAAACCATACTTTCGCCGATCATTATGCTGAGGTTGAGTATGATTTGTCAGATGTGATGTTTGTCGCAACGGCAAACAGTATGAATATTCCTGCGCCCTTATTGGATCGTATGGAAATCATTCGTCTTGCTGGTTATACTGAAGATGAAAAAGTGAATATTGCTGAGCGATATTTATTGCCTAAGCAGTTGAAAGCACATGGCTTAAAAGCAACAGAGATTGAAATTGAGCCTAAAGTCATTCGTCATATTGTGCAATATTACACTCGTGAAGCAGGTGTGAGACGATTGGAACAAGAGTTGGCGAAATTATGTCGTAAGGTGGTTAAATCCTTATTGCAAAGTAAAACAGAAGCTGAAAAATTTCAACGTGCTGATGACGGTGTCGAATTGACGCCGATTGTAAAAATTGCAGTGACTGTTGAAAATATTGATCAATATCTAGGCGTCTATCGTTATGATTTTGGTGTAGCCGCTAAGGAAAATCAAATAGGACAAGTTACTGGTTTAGCATGGACATCGATCGGTGGTGAATTGTTAACCATTGAATCAGTTGTGTTGCCAGGTAAAGGCAAAACGATCAAAACCGGCAAATTGGGTGATGTGATGCAAGAATCGCTGGAAGCGGCGATGAGTGTTGTGCGAAGCCGTGCCAAACGACTTGGAATTGCTGAAGATTTTTATGAAAAGAAAGATATTCATATCCATTTGCCAGAAGGCGCAACGCCAAAAGATGGGCCAAGCGCAGGGATTGGATTAACAACAGCTTTGGTTTCAGCCTTGACTAACATACCAGCGCGTGCTGATGTAGCCATGACGGGTGAGATTACATTGCGGGGTGAGGTTTTAGCTATTGGTGGTCTAAAAGAAAAATTATTAGCAGCACATCGTGGTGGCATTCAAACGGTATTGATTCCAGAAGCGAATGTAAAAGACTTAGCCGAAATACCTGAAAATATCAAAAATCACTTAAATATTCACCCAGTCAAATGGATTGACCAGGTCTTGGAGTATGCCTTACAAGAAATGCCTAAACCAACGGAAGATGCGACCGATATTGCAGGTGTAACTGATGGTGACCAGGCTGCTAAGACAGCAACTACGCATTAATTAATTATACCGATTTCGATGCTTTACGCTGTATATTGCTTGACAGAGACTTTTATAGCTTGATATAAAGAGATGGCAGGTCAAACCTGTTATCTCAATTATAAAAGGGGACGCACGTGAACAAATCAGAGTTAATTGATCAGATTGCAAAATCAGCAGACATTTCTAAAGCCGCTGCCGCGCGCGCATTAGATGCCACTACAGCAGCCATTACTAAGTCATTAAAAAAAGGGGATTTAGTGTCGCTTATTGGTTTTGGTACATTTTATGTAGGTAAACGTGCTGCGCGAAATGGTCGAAATCCTCGCACAGGCGCTACGATTCAAATCAGTGCAGCTAACTCACCTAAATTCAGAGCTGGTAAAGCACTAAAAGATGCGGTAAACTAGCGCTCGTTTGCTAGGGCTGTTTTTAAAAAAATTGATGACTCATTTACTAAACAGTGCTGCTAGTTTTATAAGCAAACGTGGGTAAAGTGATGCAGGGTGCTTAGCTCAGTTGGTAGAGCGTCGCCCTTACAAGGCGAATGTCAGCGGTT
>JAFMCM010000022.1 GCA_017857755.1 Methylophilaceae bacterium
GGCTTGGGCGTTATCGCCCACGGCGGTGGCATAGGAGTAGGTAGAGGTGCTGGCACCCGTCCCTGCGGCGTAGTTCGCCCACGCGTTACCCTGATTGGCGAGCAATAAGGTTAACAAAAGGAGGGGGGATGGTGTTGTAACGTGGGTGTTGTGACGACTGCTTCATTAAATCCTTGTTTTGGCTTTTAATACGAATTATTTGTGCTTTATTGTGGGTTGCAATATACGGGTTTTGTGTGTGTATTGCATTGATCTATGTCAAACAATGATCAGATAGATCGTTTTATTTGCTAGGTGACTATGCTGTTGCCCATGGTGATGTTGGCTTGCTGTTTGTGTATGATGATTAAAGCGAGGTTGAATGCTTGTTTTGGGCTAAAATAGCTTTTTTGATCATTTGTGTCTTGTTTATTGTGCGTCAAGTAAAAGCTAAAAAGCGTGAGTCTAATATTGTGCGTATTAATGGTGGTGTTTGGCGTAGCCGTTTGCTTAAGTTTCCTGATGTGGTTGGTTTGCGCCCTTCGCCAGAGCGGGTGAGGCAAACGGTTTTTAATTGGTTGGGGCAGGATTTAACGGGGCAGATTTGTTTGGATCTTTTTGCGGGCACAGGCGCTTTTGGTTTTGAAGCTTTGTCGCGCAATGCGAAACAAGTGGTGATGGTTGAGTCGGCAAAGCCTGCTGCCAGCGCTTTAGTAGAGAATCAGTTGTTATTGAAGGCCGATCGGTGTCAGATTTTGTGTATGGATGCTATGCAGTTTTTGGCTGGTCATCGGCAGCGGTTTAGTCTTATTTTTTGCGACCCGCCTTACCATCAGCAGTGGTTGCAGCGATTGTTGCCTTTGTTGGGTGAGCATTTGGCTGAGAACGGTTTGTTGTACGCGGAGGCGGAGTATGCGATTGAGTCGAGTGCGCGTTGGCAGGTGGTGAAGCAAGGTAAAGCAGGGCATGTTTATTATCATTTGTTAAAATATGTGAATTAGTTTGAGATTGCTATTATGAGTAAAAAACGTATTGCTGTTTATCCTGGTACATTTGACCCGATTACTTTGGGGCATGAAGATGTGGTGCGCCGTGCTGCTCGTTTGTTTGATGAGGTGATTGTGGCGGTTGCGGGTAGTACGAGTAAGCGTACGCTTTTTAATTTAGAAGAGCGTGTTTTGCTGGCAAAGGATTTGTTTGATGCGCCGAATATTCAGGTGGTGGGCTTTGATGGCTTGCTGATGCAGTTTGTTCAGGCGCAGGGTGCGCAAATCGTGATCCGTGGCTTGCGTGCGGCGAGTGATTTTGAATATGAGTTTCAGTTGGCGGGCATGAATCGTCAGTTGTATCCTAAGTTGGAAACGTTGTTTTTAACGCCTAGTGAGCAGTATATGTTTGTTTCATCTAGTTTGGTGCGGGAGGTTGCGCTTTTGGGTGGCGATGTCGAGCAGTTTGTGTCTGCTAATGTGGTTGCCGCTATCGAGCAGAAGCGGCGCTAACATGGCTTTAATGATTACCGATGCGTGCATTAATTGTGATGTCTGTGAGCCAGTGTGCCCCAATGAGGCGATTTTTCAGGGGCAAGAAATTTACGAGATTCAGCCTGACTTGTGCACTGAGTGTGTCGGACATTTTGATGCGCCGCAGTGTGTGGCTATTTGTCCGATTGATTGTATTCCGCTTAATCCTGAGGTGGTTGAAACGCAGGAGCAGTTATTATTAAAGTATTATCAACTAACGAGTCTATAGGAGATTGTCGTGCGTTTATTACATACGATGCTGAGAGTTGGGCATTTACAAAGGTCGATTGATTTTTATACGGGTGTGTTGGGGATGCAGTTGCTGCGCCAGCATGATTATCCTGATGGTGAGTTTACGCTGGCGTTTGTCGGTTATGGTGGTGAGCGCGACCATACGGTGTTGGAGTTAACTTACAATTATGGGCAAAGCGCGTATGAGATGGGTCATGCTTTTGGTCATATTGCGATTGAAGTGGCGGATGCTTATCAGGCTTGTGCGTTGGTAAAAGTGAAGGGTGGCCGTGTGATTCGCGAGGCGGGGCCGATGAAGCATGGCACGATTGTGATTGCTTTTGTCGAGGACCCTGATGGCTATAAAATCGAGTTTATCCAAGCGGGTACGATTGAATATCCCAGCTAGTGTGTGCTTGTGCGGCCATTAAAAAAACCTGCATTTGCAGGTTTTTTTGTGTGGCTGTTAGTCGATTGTTAGTTGATTGTTAGTTGATGATGGGGCCACTTTGATGATGGGGTTGTTGATTTAGTCATCGGATAGCGTGACAAATTTAAACTGACCAGCAACGAATACAAAGTTTGCATCTAGATTGGCGGTGCCTTTTTTGATTGCTTTTTTATAAGTCCAAATAACACCTTGCTGACTGCCCTTGGCATTGTTCAGTGTGGTGATACGGTCTGGCATCCCAAAAGTAAGTGCGATTTTTGTTGGTTTGGTGTGGTCTAGCATTTTATAAAATGCTTCGTCTGAAACAACAAGACCGTTTTGGCTGACAGAGCCATTTTCGTTGATGTTTTTTTGGAAGCCCATCGCATTTGCGTGGATGTTGCTAAAAGCAATTAAGCCAGCCATTAAACTTGTTGTGATTGATTTTTGAATGAACTTTTGATTCATTTTATTTCTCCTCTTTGGTTGAAAGAGTGGCTACTATAGCAGGAGAGTGTTGCAGTTTGATGACTGTGATGTAACTGATTTGTAAGAAAAAAATAGGGCGATTGTTGTTCGCCCTATGGGTTGTGTGTTGCGCTTGATGGGGGGTTATTCAAAAAACGCTTTTGCTTTATCGAGCCAGCTTTTATTTCTTGGGCTGTGTTTTCCTGCGTCGGCTTGGGTGCTTGTTTCGAACTCTCGTAGTAAGTCTTTTTGTTTTTCAGTGAGTTTAACGGGTGTTTCAACCACGACATGAACCATTAAGTCGCCAGCTTCGGCGCCACGCAATGGTTTGATGCCTTTGCCACGTAGTCTGAATACGCCGCCTGTTTGCGTTTCTGCTGGTACTTTCATTTTGGCAGAGCCGCCTAATGTGGGGACTTCAATTTCACCGCCCAGTGCTGCCGTTGTGATGCTAATCGGCATTTCACAGTGGAGGTTGCCGCCATCGCGTTCAAAAATAGCGTGTTTTTTTAGGTGCACAACGACGTATAAATCACCAGTTGGGCCGCCGTTAACGCCAGCTTCACCTTCGCCAGATAGGCGAATGCGGTCGCCTTCGTCTACGCCAGCAGGAATCTTAACGGCTAGGGTTTTATGTTGTTTTGTTCGGCCGTCGCCATGGCAGCTTGTACATTCGTCTGCTTTTGCGATGGTTTTACCTGTGCCATGACATTTTGGACAGGTTTGTTGAACAGAGAAAAAGCCTTGTTGTATGCGGACTTGACCATGACCACTGCAGGTGCCGCATGTTGTCGCTGATTTTCCAGCTTTTGCGCCAGTGCCGTTACATGATTCACAGGTCGACATGACTGGAATGCGGATTTTGGTTTCTGTGCCTTTAGCCGCTTGTTCTAGAGAGATTTCCATGTTGTATCGCAAATCGGCACCACGATAAACATTGGCGCGTTGTTGACCACGTCCGCCACCAAAAATATCGCCAAATATGTCGCCGAAGGCGTCGCCAAAGCCACCTGCACCACCAAATCCGCCACCTTCTCCCATGTTAGGGTTGATGCCAGCATGACCGTATTGGTCGTAGGCTGCACGTTTTTGGTCGTCAGAGAGAATCTCGTAAGCTTCTTTGGCTTCTTTGAATTGCTCTTCGGCTTTTGCGTTGTCAGGGTTGCGGTCAGGGTGGTATTTCATCGCTAGTTTGCGATAGGATTTTTTAATGTCCTCTGCTGACGCGTCTTTATTCACGCCTAATACTTCATAAAAATCTTTTTTTTCAGCCATAAGAAATGTCTTTTGTTGTCTTGCATTGGTTTACGTTTAAAAGTCGTTGGCATCAATGACGATGCCAACGACTGATTAGACTTAAGCTTTTTATCCTTCTTTTTTTACTTCTTCAAACTCGGCATCAACGACTTCAGCGTCAACCGTTTTTTCACCGTCTTGGTTGGGTTGTGCGCTTTCGGTGTTGGCTTGTGCTTGTGCGTCAGCGTTGATTTTTTCACCTAGCTTTTGTGAAGCTTCCATTAAGGCATTGGTTTTGGCTTCTATGGTTTCTTTGTCGCCATCTTTTACCACGGCTTCTAAGTCTTTAATGGCTTCTTCAATTTTAGCTTTTTCGTCCGCTTCTAGTTTGTCACCATGTTCTTCTAGTGATTTTTTTACGCTGTGGACCATGCCGTCAGCACTGTTGCGTGCATCGACTCGTTCACGTAGCGCTTTGTCTTCTTCTGCGTGTGCTTCAGCGTCTTGCTCCATGCGTTGAATTTCTTCTTCGCTTAAGCCAGAGTTGGCTTTAATGGTGATTTTATTTTCTTTGCCAGTTGCTTTGTCTTTGGCTGAAACGTGCAAGATGCCGTTGGCGTCAATATCAAAGGTCACTTCAATTTGTGGTTGACCACGTGGGGCTGGTGGAATGTCACTGAGGTTGAATTGACCTAGTGATTTGTTGGCATTGGCCATTTCACGCTCGCCTTGTAGTACTTGAATGGTGACTGCGTTTTGGTTGTCTTCGGCTGTTGAGAATACTTGCGATGCTTTTGTTGGAATCGTTGTGTTCTTTTTGATGAGTTTGGTCATCACGCCGCCGAGTGTTTCAATACCTAGTGATAATGGTGTGACGTCTAGTAGTAATACGTCTTTTACGTCGCCTTGTAGTACGCCGCCTTGGATAGAGGCGCCGACTGCAACGGCTTCGTCTGGGTTGACGTCTTTACGCGGTTCTTTGCCAAAAATCTCTTGAACTTTGGCTTGTACTTTAGGCATGCGGCTTTGACCACCAACTAAAATCACGTCTGTAATGTCAGCGGCTGAAACACCCGCGTCTTTCATGGCGGTTGTACATGGTGCCATCGTCCGTTCAATTAAGTCTTCTACCATGCTTTCAAATTTAGAGCGGGTGATTTTTACGACTAAGTGTTTGGGACCAGTTGCATCAGCGGTAATGTAAGGTAAGTTAACTTCTGTTTGTGTGCTAGAAGATAGCTCAATCTTCGCTTTTTCAGCGGCTTCTTTTAGACGTTGTTTCGCCAATAAGTCGTTGCGTAAATCTAAGCCGTTGTTGTCTTTTTTGAATTCATCGGCTAAAAAGTCAATGATGCGATTATCAAAGTCTTCGCCACCTAAGAAGGTGTCGCCGTTAGTCGAAAGGACTTCAAATTGGTGCTCGCCGTCAATGCTAGAAATTTCAATGATGGATACGTCAAAGGTGCCGCCACCTAAATCGTATACGGCAATTTTGCGGTCGCCTTCTTGTTTGTCTAAACCAAAGGCTAATGCAGCCGCTGTTGGTTCGTTGATAATCCGTTTGACTTCTAGGCCTGCAATACGGCCAGCATCTTTAGTGGCTTGACGTTGGCTGTCGTTAAAGTAAGCTGGTACGGTAATGACCGCTTCAGTGACTTCTTCACCTAGGTAGTCTTCTGCTGTTTTTTTCATCTTGCGTAATACTTCGGCTGAGACTTGTGGTGGCGCCATTTTTTCGCCACGGACTTCAACCCAAGCATCGCCGTTGTCGGCTTTTACAATTTTGTAAGGCATTAATTTAATGTCTTTTTGCACGGCTTGCTCATCAAAGCGACGGCCAATGAGTCGCTTGACAGCATAAAGCGTGTTTTCTGGATTGGTGACCGCTTGGCGTTTAGCGGGTGCGCCAGCTAAGATTTCGCCGTCTTCTTGATAGGCAATGATGGAGGGTGTTGTGCGGGTGCCTTCTGCGTTTTCAATGACGCGTGGTTTTCCACCTTCCATTACTGAAACACAAGAGTTTGTTGTGCCTAAGTCAATACCAATAATTTTACCCATGATGTTTGTTCCTTTTATTTCGATAATCTATTTAAAAAATATGTACTTTTCGTTGTGTTTGGTTTTACTGCTTTGATTGCATGATTGGGTCAATCTTTACTTTTTCAAGTCCCTATTGCGTTAAGGGCTATGTTACGCATGGTTTATTTTGTTTTTGAAACAACAACTAAAGCCGGGCGTAGGACGCGCTCATTTAAGGTGTAGCCTTTTTGTAATACGGATAGTACGGTATTCGGCTCGCCTTCGGATTCAATGGCGCTAATCGCTTGATGTTGATTCGGATTAAATTTTTCTTCAACAGGGTTGAGTTCAGCGATGTTGAATTTTTCAAAAACACTGAGTAGCTGTTTTGCCGTTAATTCCACACCATCTTTGTAGCTTTCTAGGGTTGCGTTTTCGACAGCTAGTGCTGCATCTAAACTGTCTTTGACCGCTAATAGTTCATTGCTGAATTTTTCAAGTGCAAATTTGCGTGCTTTGTCTATGTCTTCAAAGGAGCGTCTACGCATATTTTCGCCTTCTGCTTTTACGTAGAGTACTTGCGCTTTGGCTTCTTCTAAGGCCGCTTGTAAGGCTTCAATTTGCGCTTCTGGCGAGCTGGCCTCGGGTGGCGTTTGGGTTGATTCTGCTTGTTGTTCTGTTACTTCTTCAGTTATTTCTTCTGGTGTATTTTGTTCGTCTGCCATTGTTTTTCCTATACGGTAAAGTGTTGTTTGTGGTTTATATGGAGTTGCTGTAAAAAATTTCAAGCCATGGGCTGTCATTTTTATGCGCTTTTATGCGGTTGTATGGGTGTAGGTTGGTGTTGTGTGGATGGTTTAAGTGACCGCTTGCATGGCTTCAAGTACAGCCGTCACGCTTGGTATTTGATGTTTGCCGCCAAGGTTGATGGCTTTGCTGTGGGCCGATGCCATGACGCCAGTGCGCGATGGATGGGTGTCGGTATAAAGGGCTACGGTTGGAATGTTTAATGCCGCGCTTAAATGCGACAGCCCTGTATCAACACCAATGGCGAGTTTGGCTTGTTGAATGACAGAGGCTAAGTGGGCAATGGTGAGTTTAGGCAGGACTAGCACATTGGTTTGGTTTTCTGCTATTTGGTGCGCGCGCGTTTGTTCTGGATGGTTGGCCCATGGTAAAACAAGTGAGAGGTTGCGCTCAGCCAAGGCTTTTGCCAATGCAATCCAGTGGGGCGTTGGCCATAGTTTGCTTTCTTTGCTGGTGGCATGTAGCCCGATTACAAAGGGCGTGGGTAGCTTGATGGTGCTGGTGGCGGTGGCGGTGATGCCGTAGTGTGGTTGGTCCACTGGCGGTGCATAGCCACAGGCGTGGGCGACTAATGCGCGATTGCGTTCAACGGCGTGTTGCTGGCGGGCAATTGCGTAGGTTTGATTGTAGCAGTAACTGGCGATGGCTTCTCGTGCGGAGTGCTTGTCCATGCCAATTTTAGTGCCTTTTGCAAATGTGCAGAGGATGGCGCTTTTGAGCAAGCCTTGTGTGTCAATCACTAAATCATAGGGTTGCAATGCCATTTGTTGTTTGAAGGCGCGGATTTCTTGCCATGTTTTTTTGTGAAATAGCTGTTTGCGCCAGCGTCTGACCGCGACGGTGAAAATCGATTGAACGTTAGGGTGGTGTCGTGGAATGTCAGCAAAACTTTCTTCGACCACCCAGTCAATATGGGCATCGGGATGGTGCTTTAAAATGTCATTGACCACCGGTAAGTTGTGAATCACATCGCCTAAGGAGGATGTTTTAATGAGCAAAATTCGTTTCATGCCGCTATTTTCGCATACAATCTATACTTTTCTAGTTGGAATAAGCAAGTCTTGAAATTTGCATTGATTATTTTTAAGTATTTCCCTTTTGGCGGTATGCAACGCGATATGTTGCGTACTGCAGAAGAGTTAATGCGGCGCGGCCATCAGGTGGAGGTGTTTACTTTAAGTTGGCAGGGCGAAATACCTAGAGGCTTGGCGATTCACGTTTTGCCACAGCAGGGCTGGTTTAACTACCGCCGATATCAGCGATTTATTAAAGCGACTTTTAATTTAATTAGCTTAGGCCAGTTTGATTATATTTTTGGGTACAATCGTATGGCGGGGTTGGATGCGCATTTTGCTGCTGACCCTTGCTTTGTTGAGCGGGCACATACGCAACGTGGATTCTTTTATCGCTGGATGCCTAGAACGCGTTGGTTTTTGGCTTGCGAAAAGTCGATTTTTTCTGCTGAGGCATCTACCCATGTGTTGGCCGTTGCTTTAACAGAAAAGCCGCATTTCCAAAAATGGTATGGGCTTCAAGATGTTCGCTTTCACTATATTCCACCTTATTTATCCCCCGCGCGTTTCACCTTGGGCAATCGAGCGCAAATGCGGCAGCATTTAAGAAGTGTTTTTCAGTTTGCTGAAACGGATTTTGTCTTTTTGCTGACAGGGTCTGGTTTTGCAATGAAGGGCTTGGACCGCGCTATTTTGGCTTTGGCCGCTTTGCCAGAGCAGTTGCGCCGTAGGACGCGGTTGGTTGCTGTTGGTCAAGATAACCCTAAGAAGTTTCAAGCCATGGCCAGTCAATTAGGCCTTGCAAAGCAGGTTGTTATTGCTAAGGGACGGTCGGATATTCCACAGTTGATGCAGGGTGCTGATGTCTGTGTGCATCCAGCTTATAGAGAAAATACGGGTTTGGTGATTTTAGAGGGGATGGCTTGTGGTACGCCGATGCTGGTGACTGCAAGCTGTGGTTATGCTAACCATGTGGCAGAGGGTAATGCTGGGTTGGTTTCGGCCATGCCTTTTGAGCAGGCGGTTTTTAATGCTGAATTTTTGCAGATGCGAACTGCGTTAGATTTAGCGGTTGTATCGAAGCCAGATTGGGGGCGTAATGGGCTGGCGTATACCCAAGCCATTATGCAAGCTAATGATGGTAGTGCAGAGGCGATGATTTTGATTCGATTGGCTGAGGAGAAAAAAGCAAGAGGGAGTGATGGCCAGTATGACCATTCATCAAACAATGCTGATTAAGTTGTCGGCTACTGTGCGCGGTTTTTTTCAGGCGGCCGATGAGTCCGTGGTGTTTGATCAAGTTATGCGCTTGCGTGGAGAAGCGTTTAGAGTGGTTCCTGGACGTAAAACGAGTAGAGTTGCGTTGCAGGGAAAAAGCTATTTTGTAAAGCAACATTTTGGTGTTGGCTGGTTGGAAATTATTAAGAATTTGATGGCATTCAAGAAGCCGATATTGAGTGCGATGACTGAGGTGCATGCCATTGAAACAATCACTGAGTTGGGTATTGCCACTACGCCTTTGGTTGGCTATGGTCAGCGTGGTTTTAATCCAGCGCGGTTGCAGTCTTTTGTGATGACGGAAGACTTGGGTGATATTGTGTCTTTGGAGGATTTATGTGCGGATTGGCAATCTAACCCGCCAGAGCCAAAGTTTAAACGGCATTTGATTATGGCGGTTGCTAAATTAGCACGCACTATTCATGAAAATGGCGTCAATCATCGTGACTTTTATTTATGCCATTTATGTCTTGATCGGCAAACATTGCCAGCTATTCATTTGTATTTGATTGATTTACATCGGGTGATGGTGCAGGAGACGCCTTCTTTTAATGGGAACTTGAAGGATATCGCTGCGTTGTATTTTTCTAGTATGGATATCGGTTTGAGCACCAGAGACTTGTTGCGGTTTCAATTTTATTATCAGCCCCAGAGTGTTGTGTTTTGGCAGAAAGTGGTGGCGAGATCGCTTAAGCTGTATGCCAAATATAATAGCCAGAAGTTTCAGGCAAAATTGCGTGATGAGCGTCAGTTAACGCATGAATGATGTGCTGCTTGAGCGAATCGCTTTAGGTTAACTTTGCTTTAGATTTTCGATTGGTTTTGTAGCGTTTATAGTTCCAGTAATATTGACTGGGCTGTTGTTTGATTTGCTGTTCAATGGCTTTGTTGAGTAATGATGGGGTGTCAATGCTGTCGATGGCTGTTAGGTGGAGTGTGTATCCTTTTCCGTGATTTAAACGCTCGCCATAGGCCATAATGACAGCTGCTTGTGTTTTGCTGGATAGCTTGCTTGCTAAGGTCATGGTGTAGGCTGGTTTTTGGAAAAAGTCGGCCCACTCACCTTCGCCATGACGTGGTGCTTGGTCAGGTAGGATGCCAATCGCTTCCCCTTTTTTTAAGGCTTTTAATAGTTGTCTAACGCCGTTTGCATTGGCTTCAGCCAGGGTGATGTTGTTACGGGCGCGGCCTGCAACTAATGGGCGCATCCATTTTTGTTTGGGAGGCCGATAAAGCACGGTGATGGGGTGATGTAATGCAAAATACAGTGAGGTGATTTCAAAGCAACCCATGTGTGGGGTTAAAAAAATAATGCCTTTTTTAGCTTTGATGGCCGCTTCAACTGTTTCCCAGCCTTTGACGTTTTGCATTAATTTTGCAATGGTTTGGTTGTCTTTGCCCCATATATAGGGGGTTTCTAAGATGGCTTTTCCTAGGGAGATAAAGCTTTTGTTGACTGCGTCCGCGATGGGGTCAGCAAAAAGACCGCTTTGCTGCATGTTTTTAATGGTTCGTAATTTTGCTTTTTTGGCACTCAAAAAAAGGATATGACCTAAGGCGCTGCCTAGCCAGTGCAATAGCGGTAAAGGGAGTGAAGCGAGCAGTTTTAACATCAGTTTAATCATTCTAAGCGCATTATAATCGGAAACAAGGCTAAGTCGTCCTTCCGCGATTAATGACTGCTATAATTTCATTTTCATTAACCCGTGAGAATAAGCCTTTGTTTCAAGCAGAACGTTACCAGCAAATTTTTGCAGCGCACCAATTAGATGGATTTTTGCCTTTGTGGCTAAAAGAGATTGATTGGTTTGAAGTGCCTAATCAGCGACGTGGTGGCTGGAGTGGTGTCGGGCAGCTGATTTTGTCTGATGGGGCGGGCGATTTGAATGTGTTTGTCAAAAAGCAACAAAATCACGGTAGAAAAACCTTGCTTCACCCTATCCGTGGTGAGCCAACTTTTCGTCGAGAGTTTAAGCGCTTGACTTATTTGTCTTCTTGCCAAATTGCGGCGCCCAAAGTGGTTTTTTATGGCGAAGATTACGTTCATAACAACGCTTGTGCGATCTTGGTCACTGAGGCTTTAGTTGGATTTTCGCCTTTAGATTGGGTGATGGAGGATTGGCAAAATAAAAGCCAGAGCACTTATCAGCAAAAGCAAAACTTGATTAAAGCGATTGCGCTGGCGGTGCGGCGATTGCATGCCGCTGGTTTGACGCATCGCGCTTTATACCCTAAACATATTTTTGTCAAAAATGCAGCAACCCACCCTGAGGTTGCATTTATTGATTTAGAAAAAGCCAGGTTCGGTCTTTTGTTTTTATATCGTAGTTATTTTGATTTGTCTGCGCTGAATCGACATTTGGATGTCTGGACGCGGACGCAGAAGCTTGCTTTCTTTTTGCATTATTTTCAGGTTAATCAGTTGAATAAAGGGTTGAAATTACTGTTGCGATTGATCCTTAGGCGTTCAGCGCGATCTTCGTTGAAGCGATAGTATGGTTGGCTGAAGGCGAGAAATGCGCGCTAAACTGAGAGCAGGAATCATGACAAACCATTTAAATTTATTGACAACATTGCAATCACTTGGACAGCATATTCCAAGAATTGAGTTGGATTGTGCCAGCGATTTACTGGAGTTGGAGGTTGTTCGTGTTGTGCCTGGTAAGCGGGTTGTTTGTAGCGGCTTTTGGCAGCAACAGCGGGTTTATGCCAAGATTTTTTTAGGGAACCAGTCGCAGCAATACGCCGATCGAGATAAAAAAGGTGTTCAATGGCTGATGCAGGCTGATGTAGCTACGCCTCGGTTGCTGGCTTCACATCAGCTCGCTTCAACGCAGGCCGTTGTTTTGATTTATCAAGCGATTGAGGGGGGTGAAACTGTTGAGCTCGCTTATGCTCGGTTTTCGGCAAGAGAACGATTGCAGTTAATGACACTGCTTGTGCAGACCATTGCACAACATCATCATGCTGGCTTGATTCAGACGGATTGTTATCTTAAGAATTTTTTGGTGAAAGATCATGTGATTTATACTTTGGATGGCGATGGAGTGAGAGCTTATCGACATTTAAGTGCACGCAAAATGGCGGAGAATTTAACTGTTTTACTTTCTAAAATGGATATTTTGGAGGTTGAAAGTTGGTGTGGTCAGTTGTTGCAATGTTATCAGTCTGCATATGATTTGCCTGCTATTGTGCTGCAGCGATTAAAGCTATCCGTGCGCAAGGTGCAGGCCAGGGTAGCCGCTCGGTATGCTGAGCAAAAAGTGTTTAGGCAGTGTACTGATGTGAATGTGAATCAACACCAAGGTAGTTTTGTAGCCGTGCGTCGCCATTTTGCTCATCTTGCACCTATGCTGAAGATGGCGGGTTTAGATCAATATTTGACCCAAGATTGTTTAATTAAGAATGGTAACACTTGCACGGTATTTGATACGAAGCTTGATGGTGCTCATGTTGTGATTAAACGCTATAACATGAAAAGTGTTGGGCATTATTTAAGTAGAATGTTGCGTCCAAGTCGTGCGGCAATCTCTTGGGCAAATGCCCATCGGTTAATGCTTTTGGGGATTAAAACAGCTACGCCTGTGGCGCTGGTAGAGCGGCGGATGTTTGGGTTTTTAAGGGGTAAAGCTTACTTTGTTACGCTTTTTGTTGATGCGCCTGATGTGGCTGAGTTTTTTCAGCAGACGCAGCATCCAGACCGACGGGCGCAATCCGTCCAGCAGATGGCTGAGTTATTTTATCGGCTGTATTTGTTGAAACTCTCTCATGGCGATATGAAAGCAAGTAATATCAAGGTGCTTTCCGATGGTTGTCCGTTGCTGATTGATTTGGATAGTATGCGGCAACATCGCTCACGTTTTTTTGCGCAAAATCATCATGTTCGCGACCTTAAACGCTTTATGCAAAATTGGAAAGATACGCCTACACTGTATAATGCGTATGTTGAGGCGTTTAAAGTGGTTTATACAGAACAGGCGCCTTTGAAAGCTGCAAAAATCTTAGAATAATTACATAGAGTTAAAAAACATGATTGTATTGGGTTTATCTGGCGCTTTAAGCCATGACGCATCAGCCGCTATTTTAGTTGATGGAAAAATAATTGCTGCGGCAGAAGAAGAGCGGTTTATTCGAGATAAGCATGCGAAGAATCAATTTCCTTACGAGGCGGCCAAGTTTTGCTTGAAGCAAGCAGGGGTTAAGCCTGAGGATGTTGATATTGTTGCTTTTCCTTATGCTGAAATTCCATTAAGTACGAATGCGCGCTGGCATTTTGCCAAGCGTCACTGGTATGCGCCTGACCGTGCTTTAGATGCGATTTTTAATGGCAATCGTCGCTTTAGACGCAATCGTAATCGCTCTCTTGCTTTGATGGCTGAGTTGGGTCTGACCAATGCAAAGTTTGTTCCAGTTGAGCATCATTTAGCCCATGCTTCTAGCGCTTATCATTTAAGTGGATACACAGAAAAAACTGCGATTGTTGGGATTGATGGCAAAGGGGAATATGCGACGACTTTCTTTGGTTATGGAGAAAACGGCAAGATTCATAAAATCAAAGAGTTTTATGACCCCGACTCACTGGGCGGGCTTTATGGTGCGATGACCGAGTATCTCGGCTTTGATATGTTGGATGGCGAGTTTAAAGTGATGGGTATGGCGCCATATGGCGATGCCAGCAAATATGACTTATCTGATTTAGCCAAGTTTGAGAACGGTGAGTTGATTGTCAATACTAAACTCGTTAACGTGGTTGGTTTGCGACGGTACAAGGAAAATGGTAAAGGTTATTATTTCACGCCGGCTTTGGTTGAACGCTTAGGCCCTAAACGCCAAGGGGATGAAATTGATGACCCTTACATTCATTACGCCGCATCTATTCAGGCTTTGCTTGAGAAGCTGGCGCTAGAGATGATTGAGTATTATCTCGGTGATATCATTCGCGAGACTGGTAAGATTGTCATGGCAGGGGGCGTTGCGCTGAATGTTAAGCTCAATCAGCGCATTATCGGCTTGCCGTCTGTCAAAGAGCTGTTTGTGCAGCCAGCGTCAGGTGATAACGGGACTTCTTTGGGTGCAGCGACCTACGCGGCGCACTTGGCGGGTGAAACGATCCATAAAATGGAACATGTTTATTTAGGCCCTTCATTCACGAATGAAGCGTGTATTGCTGCTTGTGAAGCGCATGACCAAAAACCGATTTTTACCAAAGTTGAGGATGGTCCCAAAAAAGCAGCAGAGCTGCTCGCTGCGGGTCATCCGCTCGCTTGGTTCCAAGGGCGAATGGAGTTTGGTCCTCGTTCACTTGGCTGCCGTAGTATCTTAGGTGATCCAAGTTTCCCTGGGGTTGCTGATCGAATTAACGCGCAAATTAAGTATCGCGAACGGTGGCGACCATTTTGCCCGAGTATGTTGGACACCGTGGCGGAGGATTTACTGCAAACGAAGCATCCTGCACCTTATATGACCTTTACTTTTGATGTGAACCCCGCTTGGAATGAACGTATTCCAGAGGTGGTGCATGAGGACGGGACGGCTAGGGCGCAAGTGGTCACACGCGAAACGAATCCACGATACTATGCTTTGATTGCGCATCTAGAAAAGTTGCGCGGTAATGCCGTTGTATTGAATACTTCTTTAAATCGACGTGGCGAGCCGATGATTTGCAGTCCAGCTGATGCTTTAAATATGTTTTATGGTTGTGATTTAGAGTACTTAATGCTGGAGGATATCTTAGTTACTAAAATATAATTGTGATTTTCATTTTTAACTGATTGATTTTTAACAATAAAATATTACCAGTCTTTTTTGTCGTTTGACGAAAATCCCTGTTTTAGGTGATAATTGAATGAATATTTTAAATCCTCTGCGAAGTTGGCAGTATCCATTAGTGAGTTGAATCAAGTATGAAACAATCCCATATAGAAGTAACAGAACGTATTATTGAAGTTAGTCGTCCTACCCGTACTGCATATTTACAACGTATGGAAGAAATTGCTAACCGTGGCCGTGGCGCAGACCGTTTAGGTTGTGCCAATGTTGCGCATGCTTTTGCGGCCATGCCAGCAAATGATAAATTAAAGATTGTGGCAGAAAAAGCGCCGAATATCGGCATTGTTACCGCTTATAACGACATGTTGTCAGCGCATCAGCCATACGCAACTTATCCAGACATTATTAAACACGAGGCCAATAAGTATGGTGCAACTGCGCAAGTAGCGGGTGGTGTGCCAGCCATGTGTGATGGGATTACACAGGGTGAGCCTGGGATGGAGCTGTCTTTATTTAGCCGAGATGCGATTGCAATGAGTACGGCGATTGCTTTATCTCATGATGTGTTCGATGCTGCTTTGTTATTAGGGGTGTGCGATAAAATCGTACCAGGCTTATTAATTGGTGCTTTACAGTTTGGTCATCTGCCTTGTGTGTTTGTGCCAGCGGGGCCTATGAGTACGGGTATTGATAATACGGCTAAATCCAAAGTGCGTGAGCAGTATGCACAAGGTTTGATTGGTCGCGAAGCGTTGTTGGCATCAGAGTCAGCTGCTTATCATGGTGCAGGAACTTGCACATTCTATGGCACTGCTAACAGTAATCAAATGTTAATGGAAGCCATGGGCTTGCATGTGCCAGGTTCGGCTTTTATTCATCCACATGACGGTATGCGTGAATTGCTGACTCGTGAAGCGGTTAAATTGGTGTTAGAAAACACTAAGAAAGCGCACTATACGCCGATTGGGCGATTAGTTGACGAGCATGTCATCGTCAACGCGATGGTGGCCTTGTTGGCAACTGGTGGCTCAACCAACCATTTGATTCATTGGGTGGCGATTGCGCGCGCCGCAGGCATCATCATTGATTGGACCGATTTTTACCATTTGGCGAAAACAACACCACTATTGGCTAGTGTGTATCCAAACGGCAAAGCAGATGTGAATCAATTCCAAAATGCAGGCGGACCAGCGTTTATCATTCGCGAGTTAATTGATGCTGGCTATATGTATCCAGATGTCTTTACTGTTGCTTATGGCGGTTTGCGTGACTACGCTAAGGTGCCAAGCAAGGAAAATGATCAATTAGTTTGGAAAGAGTTACCAAAAGAGAGTCCAGACGAGCTGATTGTGAGAACGGCTGAACATCCCTTTGATGAGTCTGGTGGTTTGCGTTTATTGAAGGGTAATTTAGGTCGCAGTGTGATTAAGATTTCTGCAGTGCCAGAAGATCGTCATATTATTGAGGCGCCAGCGATTGTGTTTGATGCACAAGAGGAATTGTTAGCTGCATTTGATCGCGGTGAGTTAGAAAGAGATTTTGTTGCCGTTGTTCGTTTCCAAGGTCCAAAAGCCAATGGGATGCCAGAATTGCATAAGTTGACACCGCCGATGGCTGTGTTGCAAAACAAAGGGTTTATGGTCGCTATTGTGACAGATGGTCGCATGAGTGGCGCTTCAGGTAAGATTCCTGCTGCCATTCATTTGAGCCCAGAGGCTTCTGCTGGCGGTGCTTTAGCTAAAGTGCGCACGGGTGATATTATCCGGTTGAATGCAAAGGTCGGTATGGTGAATGTGCTGGTGGATGAGGATGAATGGGACGAGCGTGTAGTTGAAACCTTGTCTGATGAAAAACGACATGCTAACGAACATGGTATTGGACGTGAGCTTTTTGGTGGTATGCGCAAGAATGTCTTATCGGCTGAAGAGGGCGCTATTACCTGGCTGTAACTTTAGCCAACAAACGCAAACAGCGACGGCGCTGCAGCCAAGTTTGCAGTGAATTGATGAAGCATTTATTAAATAAACGATAGAGAAAAATATGAATACATTAGATTTGGCCAAAGAAGGACCAGTCATCCCGGTGATTGTGATTAACAAAGTAGAAGATGCGGTGCCGATGGCTGAAGCATTGCTTGAAGGTGGTATTAAAGTGCTGGAGGTTACATTGCGTTCACCAGTGGCTTTGCAAGCAATGGAGCAAATCGCTCAGCATGTGCCAGATGCGATTTTAGGTTCAGGAACCGTCCGCAACTTGCAAGATGCCAAAAACTCATTAGATGCAGGCTGTCAATTTGCGGTTAGTCCAGGCTATACGGCGGAGCTGGGACAATATGCGCGACAAATCGGTTTGCCATTGTTACCTGGTGTATCGACAGGCTCAGAAATTATGATGGCGAACGCTGATGATTACTACTTTTTAAAATTATTTCCAGCGGTTGCTGTTGGCGGCATCAACTTACTTAAAGGTTTTGCGGGTCCTTTTGCCGATGTCATGTTCTGCCCAACGGGTGGGGTGAAAGTGGAATCTGCGCCTGAGTTTTTAGCCTTGCCGAATGTTGTTGTTTGTGGCGGCACTTGGTTAACACCTGCTGACGCGGTTGCGAATAAAGATTGGGCGCAAATTACAAAATTAGCAAAAGAAGCGAGTGCGATTAAGCCTGCTTAAGTCATGAGTGGTATTTTAAATAAAGTTTTGTGCTTTAACGTGCAAAACTTTTTTTTGTATACCATAAAATAATCAAGCATCGTCATCACCTCATTTATTAAGGGATAAAACAACTTTGGACATAAACGTAGCAAAATACAAAACCATCGTGTTTGATTGCGATGGTGTTGTTCTTGATTCCAATATTACAAAAATTGATTCTTACTTTCGTACAGCTAAGAAATTAGGTGCGACAGATGCGCAAGCGCAGGCGTTGGTTGATCATCATGTTGAATTTGGTGGAATCTCTCGATATCCTAAATTTGTCTGGTATATCAAAGAGGTATTAAAAAAAGAACCGACGCAAGCCGAGGTGCAAGAATACCTGGACGCATTCAGCCTAGCCGTCAAAAAAGGCTTAATGCGTTGCAAAATCGCGGACGGCTTGCAAGCCTTGCGCGACCAAACACCCGAGGCAAAATGGATGGTGGTTTCTGGTGGAGACCAACAAGAAATCCGCGATTTGTTTGAAAAGCGAGCGCTTGCTCATTTGTTTGATAGCGGTTTGTTTGGCAGTCCTGCCAATAAAGATGAAATTCTTAAGCGCGAAAAAGAGAATGGCAATATTATCTTTCCTGCTTTGTTTATTGGCGATAGCAAATACGATTATGAGTCTTCAACCCGCGCTGGCCTTGATTTTGTGTTTCTGAGTAGCTGGACTGATGTGCCAGATTGGAAAGTGTTTTGTCAAACGCATCAAATTAACGTTGTTCACAATGTTCAATCTCTTATTTATTAATCCTTACTGAATGCGATGGGTATGAAACAAAAAATGAAAACGAGTCTTAACAATCCAGCTATATTCTCCTTGGTCTTGATTTTGAGTGTTTTTCAAATGATGACAGTTACATGGGGATTTTTTGTTCATGGAGCTAATGGTTTTAGCCTGAATTCATCTCTCGTTTTTTCTATTGCTACTTGGATTGCCTATAGTTTTATCTATGTTGCTTTGGTTTTGTTACCAGCCTACCTTGCAGCAAAGTTTTTTAATATCAGCGTTAAGTCCATAGCGTTCATTACGATCCCACTGACCAGTTTGGTGATGTTATTTCTTGTAACGGATTTAATGATTTACGATTTGTATAACTTCCATTTCAATGGGTTTGTGTGGAATTTAATTACGACTAAAGGTGGTACGTCTTCATTAGGCTCAGGTAATGATGCCTACTTCTCTGCTGGGTTATCATTTTTGTTTGGTCTATTGGTCAATGCGCTTATTTGGATGTTGTCCGTCTATTGTGTGAATAAGCAATATTGGCACTATTCTGTACGCCGAATAGCCAGTTTTTTTATGGTTGTTGTGATCTCTCAAATGTTGATGTATGGCGTTGCCGATATTTATAACGTAGGTGAAGTGCTTTCTACTGCGAAGTCCTATCCATTTCATCGAAATGTGACTTTTAGAGGTGCGGCTGAAAAATATTTTGGTATTCAATCCGTTCGTACAGCTGGTACAAAGTTATCGATCGGCACTTCGAGTATTAAGTATCCCTTAGCGCCCATCCAATTTGAGCCTGTTGATCAGCCGATGAATATTGTCGTTCTAGTGGCTGAGTCACTGCGTTGGGACCGTTTGGATCCAGCGTATATGCCTAATACCTGGCGTTTCGCTCAAAAAGGTTTATTCTTTAAAAACCATTACTCTAGTGGTAATGGGACAAGAGAGGGCCTGTTTGGTATGTTTTATGGTCTTTATGGGAGTTATTGGAATAGTTTTTTATACAACAATAAGTCTCCGCTACTCATTGATCGTTTAATAGACTTGAATTATGAATTTGATATCCGGACAAGTGCTAAATTTTCTTATCCAGAGTTTAATAAGACGCTTTTTTCAAGGATTCCGCTTTCTCAATTATATGAGGCAGATGACGCCAAAAAACCATTCCAAAGAGACGAACAAAACGCTACCGATTTTATAAGGTTTATTAAGTCGAGAGATAAAAATAAACCATTTATGAGTTTTTTCTTTTTTGAATCGACGCATGCAAGATATGATTTTCCTGATGAGCGTGTGATTGCAGAGCCGTATCTTAAAGATTTTAACTATTGGGGCGTTAGTCGAAAATCGCTTCTTCCTAAAATAGGGGAACTAAAAAATCGATATACGAATTCAGCACATTGGGTAGATGTGCAATTAGGAAGAATCTACGATCAGATTGAAAAAGAAGGATTGCTCGATAATACGATCATCGTCGTAACGGGGGATCATGGAGAAGAGTTTATGGAGAAAGGGTTTTGGGGACATAACTCTAGCTTTGTTGAAGAACAAGTGCATGTCCCTTTAGTAATGTGGGTTCCAGGACAATCTCATACCGAATATACAAAAACAACAAGTCATATGGATATTTCAACTACATTGTTACAAAAGCTCGGAGCAAGTGCAGACAGTTCTCATTACTCGCTCGGTGAAAATATTCTTAATGAAAGTAGCAGGAAATATATAGTCACAAGCGATTGGCATTCCATTGGTTTAATCACGGACTCGATGAAATATCGCATTTCTTATTCTAACAATGCATTTGGTAATTGGTCACCAACGAACAAAATGGATCTACCTTTAGATGAAAGCGCAGCAAACGAGGTGATGGTTGAATATCAACCTGAAATAATTGACGCGATCAAAAATACGACTAAATTCCTAGTAAAGAAATAAATGACCATGCCTATCCTTAGTTAAAGCCAGCATACAGCCGCCATTTATGTGGATGATCTTAATGTTCAGCAACTGTTGATAGATTAAGACGTTTCAGTCTTTATCTTTAAAGATCCAATGCAGTATCTTTTAGAATGGCGCTGGCGTTAATACCACGTAGCATTTTTTTAATCTTATTTTCGCCGTGAAGATTTTTCTTACGTTTAAGATGTTTTAAACGACGATACTAACGCTACAAGACCTCCATTTGTTGGGGCTGAGCCATTGGCAAAAGCTGATAGAATCTTAATATGAATTACAGCAAGCTGATTGCAGATGTAAAGTAGTTATATCCTGTTAAACGTGAACGATGAGTGCTTTGCCTTACTACTAGTATGTGCTGTATTGGTTGTAACTGCTCGGCATAAAAGAGGCCCCATATTGGGAGTTGACGCTAAATGAAAAACCATAAATTAATTAATTTTTTGCTTACAATCATAATGTTGTTGCTTACTTTATTAAGTGTAGAGTATGTAGTTGAACATTACTTAATTCAATTAATGCCAATCAAATTTCAATTTTCATTGCCGCATGGTTTGTCGGTGACATCTCAAAGCTCCAAACAGAATCGCATCCCAAAAAACTATATTGCAATTGTTGGTGACTCTTATGCACAAGGAAAAGGAGATTGGCTGCTCAGCAATGATCCGAATGCTAACGAGGCTTTCCACTCGGCACATGTGTTAAATAAACTGACCGATAGAGATGTGATTACTTTTGGTAGAAGTGGTGCTAGTAATATTGAAGGCTGGGTAAGAGAGCCCATTGCTAAATATGCTTTTATTCACAACAAGATAGACGCTGATTTTGCTAAGCCTGATATTGTATTAGCTTATTTTTACGCAGGGAATGATTTAACTGAGAATGTATTACAAACCAAAGCATCCTTTATTCCACAATTTACCGAAGCCGCATTATCTGATCTCAATGCTTGGGATACCTACTTTGCTCGGGAAGTTAAAGAACGTAAAGTAGCACCCTATAGCAATCAATTGGGAAATACTGGCTGGTTGGTCCGCAGTGTCTTTAAAATTATAAAGAACGAATTCAAAGCTAACGATAAAGTGAAGGATGAAACAAGTATTTTTGTTCATAACCCAATTGGTGAAATCAACCGAGTTTGGATTGGAGGTCAAGCAGTCGGCATTCCCGATGGATTGCAATCTCCTTCACTAGAGTTAAATCATGATGAAACTGAGTTAGGATTATTAGTATTAAATCAGTCATTACGTTATTTAAAGCAATATTTTAAGGATAGCCGTATTGTTATTGTTTATATTCCATCGGTACTTGAGTCTTACAATATCGCTTCTGAAACGGTTAGCATTTCCAGTATTGAGACATCCCATGAGGTGTTGAAGCGCAATGTTTACAGCAAGGCTGAGTTAAGTCAGCGTAGTGATGAGATTGCCAACAGCGTTAAAACGGCTGCTATGGCGAACAACATCGATTTCCTTGACGCTAGGCCTCAAGTAAAAGCCGCTGCTACATTAGATAAAATACATGGCCCAAAAGATTGGCGACATTTTAACCGTAAGGGCTATGAAGCTCTGTCATTAGCCATCGTTTGTTGGCTAGCTGAAAAAGAGATTACTAATCCGAGCTCTCAACTGCAATGCACGCTTTAGTGGGTGATTAAAGCCTGCATTAATTGCCCCTGCCTATACTAAAACAAAGTATAAATAAACGGTGCGATTGCTGAGCCTTGCGCAAACACAACTAGTAGCCCTAGCAGCAGCAATACAATAAAGATTGGTGCCATCCAAAACTTTTTCCTTTCTTTCATGAATCCCCATATATCTTTTAATAATTCCCACATGTTAGAACGGCCTTTCGAAATGTTTTTTTTGCGGTATTGTACTTTTTTGTCGGTATGATTTAACTGCTTTATCCCATTTTAGTCGCATTGGATCTTTGCCCATGAACTGCATCACAAGCCCCATAGGTGCAATCACGAATATATAAACGATAGAAAGGATTGTTGTATTGACTATATAACCGATGGCCATGGTGACACGCATCCATGCTTTATAAAAACTATGCATACTCGCTGGGGAAAATAGCGCCCATACAGCAAAACATCCGCCTAATGCAATCCAGTAATAATTGGGCAATAATTGTAAATCCCATAAAAACGGTAAGAGCATGCCAAAAACAATTGCCAACAAGGCGGCCAATATAAGCCCGAACTGCTGTAAGCCTTTCTCATCTAACTCAGGTATTTCATTTTGCATCGCTAATCCAATTCAAATTCATTTTTCCAACTTTCATCTTGTTCAATTTTATCTTGATCTTTTTTAGCCAAAATAAAGTTCTCAATAATGAGGTAGTCCATCTCTGTTCTCATAAAGCAACGCCAAGCGTCATCAGGCGTGTTGACGATAGGCTCTCCTCTGACATTAAAAGAGGTGTTGACCAATACCGCGCAGCCTGTTTTTTCTTCAAAAGCATCTAAAAGATGGCTCAAGCGCGGGTTTGTTTCTGGATGCACAGTTTGTATTCTTGCTGAATAATCCACATGAGTGATGGCAGGCAATTTTGACCTGGGGATATTCAGCTTATCAATACCAAACAGCTCATCTTGCTCTTCTGTCATCGGGTATCGGATGCTTTCGTTGACAGGTGCAACAATTAACATATATGGACTCTTGCCTGTATGTTCAAAGTAGTCATGTACCTTGTTGGCCTTTACAATGGGGGCGAAAGGTCGAAATGACTCGCGATACTTGATTTTTAAATTCATGATTGATTGCATCTTAGTGTTTCGTGGGTCGCCAATAATAGAGCGTGCACCAAGTGCGCGCGGACCGAACTCCATTCGACCTTGCATCCAACCGATGACGTTTCCTTCGTCTATGAACCTTGCGACATTGGTAAATAACACCTCATCGCTGACATGTTGGAATTTAGCATTAACTGACTTCAGCGCTTTTTCAATCTCTGCATGAGAGTAGGATGGCCCAATATAACTTCCTTGCATGCTGTCATTTGGATTGGCAGTTCTTGTATTACCTAAGTAGTCATGCCAAACAGCTAGTGCAGCACCCAAAGCTCCACCCGCATCACCCGCGGCTGGTTGAATCCAGATATCTTTAAAAATACCTGCCCTAAGCAATTTTCCGTTTGCAACACAGTTCAACGCCACACCACCAGCTAAACAGAGGTAATCAACATTGAATTCATTTCTGACCGTTTTTGCGAGGCGCAATACAATTTCTTCAGTAACTGCCTGAATGGAGGCTGCAATATCCATTTCTCGCTGGCTAATTTCAGTTTCTGCCTGACGTGCTGGACCGCCGAAAAGCTGGTCAAACTGATGGTTAGTCATCGTCAAACCAGTTGCGTAGTTAAAGTAGGACATATCTAATCGAAAAGTGCCATCTTCTTTAAGGTCAATGAGCTTATCCAAAATCAGTTTTTTATATACAGGTTGACCATATGGAGCCAAGCCCATTAATTTATACTCCCCTGAATTAACTTTAAAGCCAGCATAATAGGTAAAGGCAGAGTACAGCAAGCCTAATGAGTGTGGAAAATCAATCTCCCACATCGGCGTCAATTTGTTATCTTCACCCAGCCATACGGAACTAGATGCCCACTCCCCCACGCCATCCAAACACATGACAGCCGCTTTTTTGAAGGGACTAGGAAAAAATGCCGATGCTGCATGGGCTTGATGATGTGCTGTGAATAGGATTTTAGGCAAAGGCAAATCTGAACCATCGTTAATTTTCTCTAACGCCTTAGCTAGAATTTTTTTTAAGTATAGTTTTTCTTTTAGCCAAACGGGCATTGCCTTTAAAAAAGAACGAAAGCCGATTGGAGCATATGCTAAGTAAGTTTCAATTAGGCGCTCAAATTTTAATAATGGCTTATCGTAAAAGACAATGTAATTAATTTCTGATAGCGCTAATCCTGCTTCTTTAAGGCAGTAAAGTATTGCCTGTTCAGGAAAGCCAGAATCCTGTTTTTTGCGACTAAATCGCTCTTCTTGAGCCGCCGCAATAATTTTTCCATCACAAATTAACGCTGCAGCGCTATCATGATAGTAGGCTGAAATGCCAACAATATTCATCGTTTGCCTTTTAAATTTATTGTTATGAAGAGTGCTTGAAAACTAAATTAATTAATACGTCTATTTTTAGATTGCGCCGCGCTCTAATGAAGAAGTTGCTGTTTCTTACAGCATAGTTTACTAATTAAATATTATACTTTAAGGAACTCTTTTTTGTCGTAAGGATTTCAAGCAATCAAAATAAATTGACATAAAAAATGCTTTATTTAGGTAGGATATTGCCTTAGGTGATTTGCTCCATATTTTAGAGATATGTTCGCATTTTGGATTGATGTCTTGCTGGCTTACTTTTTGTAATCATAGTAGACTGCGATTTAAACTGTTGGCATGCAAACTTTCAAACATAATAAAGTTTGAACAGGACTTTTGAATGTGAAATTAGGAATGTAATTGTGTGGATCTTACATGTATGTCATAGCTACTACCCACCATTTTTAGACTGTGCTAGGCAATATAATGCGCTATTTAAAGGGACGGCATATAAAGTCCTGACCGTTTATTTGACTGGGGAGTATCACTCTGAAATAGCACAGGGTACATGCTCAGATGAAGTGATTTTTTTAGGCTATAAGAGTAAAGAAGTGCGGGGCTTAAAGTTGGCCGCAATTGCACGTATCAAGGAAATTGTAAAACAGAAAGATTTCCTTTTTTGTATTGCACATCGTGTTAAACCTACTTATGTTGCACTCCTAGCAACTAAGCTTCCAATTGTGAGTGTGCATCATAATTACAATGATTATAGCCGTTGGTCACGTAGGCTACTTGTTAATCATTATCAAAATAGAATGCTTATGCTCGGCGTGTCTAATTCAGTTAGAGATGATATGGAACGTGATCTGGGTTGGGGGCCTGCCAAGATTCAAACACTCTATAATCATATCGATGTCGCGACCATGCAAGCGGTTATGCAATCCAAGGAGGAAGCTCGGCAGGCTTTAGGGTTGCCACAAGATGCTTATGTGATTGGTAATGTGGGCAGGCTACATCATGATAAAGACCAAGCTACATTAATACGTGGATTTAATCATGCACTTGCAAATCTACCACCTAACAGTCTACTTTATATTGCGGGTAATGGGCCATTAGAGCAAGATTTGAGGCATTTAATAGCCAATTTGGGGTTGAGTTCAAAAGTCATTCTGGCAGGAAATATTCCTGATGCTAAGCGTTACTTTAGAGCGTTTAATCTCTTTGCATTAACATCAGATCGAGAGCCTTTTGGCATGGTGTTGTTAGAAGCAATGGCAGCGGAATTGCCTATTATCTGTAGCGATTGTGGTGGTGGTGTGGAAGTGGTGAAAGGCCAAGCTGAATTGTTTGAGTTTGGCTCTGCAACAGCGCTGAGTCAGGCGATGCAAAAATTAGCAAAACAAAGTAATACGAACACAATTAAACAGGCCACCGAGAAATTAAATACCTTATTTTCTGATCAGGCTGTGCAACAGCAATTTTGGAATATTGAATTTATTAAAGAAATGCAGAAATGAAAAAATTAAAGGTTATTCAATTAAAGACGTTACGAGGATTTTCTTTAAAAGCATTTGAGGGGGATGCAATCACAAAAGAAGTGCAAAAAGTAGGGGAGTAT
>JAFMCM010000023.1 GCA_017857755.1 Methylophilaceae bacterium
ATACCTTTAATTTTTTTATATTTGCTTTCGTTTCTATGCCATATCCATAAACCCATTAAAAAGCCAGTAACTGTATAAATTATAAAATTTGTTATTATCATCCTTGTATCATACGTATTTGTAGCTAGAACACTTTTTGATGGCGGAGGAAATACAAAAGTCATTATTAAAAACATAGGTAAACCCCACACTGCTGCTAGCTTAATGCTATGTTTAAACATGCCTTTACTTCTCGTCATTTCCCAATCTTGTGTAAATTTTTCTTCTTTTTCGCCACTCATCATTAATTCCTTAAATCTGGTTGAGTAATTTGTTGCTTATTAAAATGTTTAGATAAAAATGCTTAATGATTGAATCAATATAATTAACACATGCCAAATCAAAATAAGTTTCTTACATCTTCCTAATTTTAATTAATAGATATAAGTATGTTGCACATATATGTAATGTTGCGATTTTTTGTTATTCAGTCGCTTTTAGTGTAAATAACTCTTAAGTTAAATTGCGCTTCTGTTTCATTAACTAGCTAGAAACTTGAACGCATATATTTTGCTAATTTCCTCATATATTTTCTCAATATCTTCAATGCTACTGTCAGCTAATCTCCGCATGCTACCTATGTTTGCACTGCTTATTTTTCTTACACTTTCCTCATCATCTAAACTTGTATATTCCTCACCAGTATCGTTCTCTAAAGTTGCTTTTATAACATGTTGAATTAACATGTTGAATATTGTGTTTTTCTAATAGTTCTTTTAGCTCGCCTGTTACTTCAAAATTCAATTCAAAATCACCACCATAGTTAGTTAATTCTGCGCTTAGGTACTGAATGTTATACTTATTGGCAATTTCGTCATCAAATTGCTCTACATAGCCTTCTGTATTGTAATCTTTTTTACCAACATCCCAACTTCCGTTTTCTTTAATGTGCGCTCTGACGCATTCGCGCAAAATAGTTAAAAGTAGCTCGTTTATCCTATTCTTAGCCTTGTAAAACTTCTCTTTTTTATCTTCTTCACTTCTTCTATCTTCTAAGCATTTAATTTTGTAATCAGTAAAACCATTTTTACTAATCTCATTAGCTACACTCATTCCTAAATAAATTGCTTTTTGTATATATTCAAATTTTCCATTGTTTTTATCAATAAGCTTTACTATTTCTTTTTCAAGCTCTTTTAACTTTTCGCTCATTTTCGAGTTCCTATTAATATGCATGCTGTATAACCGTTTGCCAGCATCCAGTTTTGCTATTAGCTTTTTGGCTAACGCATAGATTAAATTACACGTAATACTAGCCTGTAGCTTGCGCTATGCTATCAAATTACTGTTTTTTGGCAGGTTGGCTGTGAGTATTTGGATAGGAATTTGTGTTTTTTTTGACGCTTATTTTTTGTCTGCGTCGTCATCTTCGTTTTCAGCCAATACTGCAAGCGCACGTTGTTTTTCTTCTCTTAATTTGTCGTAGTCTTTGCCGCTTAACTTGTCTGCATACATCCTTGCTGTAATGTGCGCATAATGTTTTCTAATCATTTCCACGCTAGTGCCCATTTGTTTTTCTAGTGTAAACACATCAATGTCTTCATACAGCAGTGCAAAAGTAGCGTAGGTATGGCGTCGGCTGTATAAACTTCTGTTTGTGCCTGTTCGTCTATCAACCAACAAATCACTATCGCGCATCAATATTTCAAATGTCTGTTTCAAGTTTTTAGTGCGTGTGCCATCGCCTAATCTAAAAACATACTTGTCTATGCCTTTATCAATCAACTCTTCAAAAGTATATTCTTGTAAATCGTCTGCCCTATCGTGTATGCGTTTGAAGTAGGCTGCGCAGTTATCACGTGCAGCTAATTCACGCTGTTTCGTTTTGCCATTAACGCTAATCATTAGCACACGTCTATCGCCGTCCATATGCCAACTTAAATGCTTCCATTTAATGCCATAACTTTCAGTGCCGTGTCGCATTCCCGTATTAGCTAATATCAAAACGTAGTCACGTTGCAGTTGGCGCATAGCAATACTTTTACTGCGTTTCATTTCTACTTCATTAACCCAATCACGCATAAAGCTAACTAAGTATCTATATTCTTCTAATGTAAAGTCGCTGCGTCTTTCACTTTTCAAACCTCTGTTTACTAACATTGGTACATTGGCTTTTGTCATAAAGCCGTGCAGCATTGCTTCTTCAAATATCTTGTTTAGTGCGGAGTTATGTGTGTTGATTGTGCTTGCTTTAACTTCGTTCCCAATCTTGTTCTTACGCCATCTAGTATTTGTACTGAATTAACAGATAACTGTGCCTTATTTTCTCACTGCATTAAGCAATGAATATACTATGCGCTCAAACTGTGAAATGTGCAACGGGTGTGTAATGAAGAAAAAAGCGGCTTACAATGCTGTAAGCCGCTTGTATTGGTGGTGAAAGAGGGACTTGAACCCTCGACCCCAGGATTATGAATCCTGTGCTCTAACCAGCTGAGCTACATCACCGTAAACTGTTTTGCTTTCATCGATTAGATTTTAGCAAGCCCGCAATTCTAGTGTTTTAGCGGGGAGTTGTCAAAGTAAAAAGCATGATTTTGATACAAAATTATACGTTAAACCGGAAGTGAACAACGTCACCATCTTGCATGATATATTCTTTGCCTTCTAGGCGCATTTTGCCAGCTTCTTGGGCGCCTTTTTCACCTTTGTTTTTGATGTATTCGTCATAGGCGATGATTTCTGCACGAATAAAGCCACGTTCAAAATCGGTGTGGATTACGCCAGCGGCTTGTGGTGCGGTGTTACCTTTTTTGATGGTCCATGCCCGGACTTCATGTACGCCTGCGGTGAAGTAGGTTTGTAGACCAAGTAAATCATAGGCGGCGCGGATAACACGGTTTAAGCCTGGCTCTTCTTGGCCTAGTTCTTCTAAGAAGACGGCTTTGTCTTCATCTTCTAGTTCTGAGATTTCGGCTTCAATTTTGGCGCAGATGCAGACGACGGGTGAGCCTTCAGCTTTGCCTAGCGCTATTACTTTGTCTAAGTAAGGATTATTTTGAAAGCCTGTTTCGTTTACGTTAGCAACGTATAGGACTGGTTTGACGGTAATTAAGCATAGTGGCCGAATAAGTTTGAGTTGGTCGGCATCTAGACCTAGAGTGCGGACAGGTAAACCAGCGTTTAAATGGGTTTGTACTTTTTCACAGATGGCGATTAAGGCTAGGGCGTCTTTGTCGCCTGATTTGGCTTTTTTGTTTTCGCGTTGCATGGTTTTTTCGACGGTTTCCATATCCGCTAAGGCAAGCTCTGTATTGATGACTTCGATATCGGATAGTGGGTCAACTTTACCTGCGACATGGACAACATTGCCATCGTCAAAGCAGCGGACGACATGGGCAATAGCATCTGTTTCACGGATATTGGCTAAGAATTTATTGCCTAAGCCTTCACCTTTTGATGCCCCTTCTACGATGCCAGCGATATCCACCATTTCTACTGTGGCGGGTAATGTGCGTTCAGGGTTGACAAGGTCAACAATTGGTTTAAGGCGTGGGTCTGGCACTTCTACGATGCCGACATTTGGCTCGATGGTGCAAAATGGGTAATTTTCTGCTGCAATACCCGCTTTGGTGATGGCGTTAAATAAGGTTGATTTGCCTACATTTGGTAAGCCTACGATTCCACATTGCATTTGAACTTTTGCCTTTTGTGCTGCGCTTGTTTAAGCGACAGTTTTGATTTGAATGAATCTATTATTTTAACCTTTTATTTGCTTGAATTGAATGTGTCATTTTCCGCTGAATATAAATAGCGACTTTAGTTACTTAGTTTTGTAGTTTAAAGGGCAGGGCAGACCCGCAATAATGGACTTTGGTGGCCACTTAGACAGCTTGAGGGTGATGAACTGAAGCTTATTTTTTGGTATGTAATTTGAGCATTGCGTGCTCAAAGTCGCCTTTTAATAGCGATTCAAACACTTTGCTACTGTCATGAATGCTGTCATCAATGACGGTTTGTTCAGCTTTGCTAGGTGCTTTTAACACAAAATTAACGACTTCATTTTTATTGCCAGGGTGGCCAATGCCGACTCGTAAACGCCAGTAGTTGGGCGTGCCCAGTGCGGCATGAATATCTCTAAGCCCGTTATGACCGCCATGACTGCCACCAAATTTTAATTTGCTTTGCCCAGCAGGCAAATCTAGCTCATCATGAATGATTAAAATCTCTTCTGCTTTGAGCTTGTAATAGTTTGCAAGGGCTGCAACCGCTTTTCCGCTTGCGTTCATAAAAGTGGTTGGTTTGAGAAGCCAGCCATCAAGATTCAAATGACCGACACTGAATTTAGCGACATGGCCAAACATTTTTGCATCCATACTCAGATGACTGTTCGTTTGTTCGGCAATTAAATCGACCCACCAAAAGCCAGCATTATGCCTTGTGGTTTGATATTGGTCTCCTGGATTGCCTAAGCCAACAAATAATTTAATCGGTGTGTTCATTGCGTTAGTTTAAAGCGGCTTGTTTAAAAGTGCTAATTTAATCAACAGTGTCATGATCTTGAGGCCTTAAAATAAAAAACGCGTATTCTAATGATTAGAATACGCGTTTTTTTATGACGGACGATTTACTCAGCGTCGTCAGCACTTTCTTCTTCTGCAGCTGGTGCAACTGGTGCAGCCGTAGTATCAGCACTAGCACCGCGTGGTTTGTTGATTGAGCTGACTGCTAAATCAGAACCGTGTGCTAATTGTACAAACTCAACGCCTTCAGGTAATTTGATTTCTGAAAGGTGAATCGACTGACCCGCTTCTAACGCGCCTAAGTCTACTTCGATAAACTCTGGTAGGTTTTTCGCGATACAACTGACTTCAGCTTCGTTCATGATGTGTGCCACTGCACCACCACCTGTTTTAACACCTGGAGAGGTTTCTGCATTAATAAAGTGGAATGGCACTTTAACGTGAATTTTTTCTGATGCAGAAACGCGCTGAAAATCAACGTGTTGAATGGTGTTGCGTACTGGATGTAATTGGTAATCGCGTAACAATACATCTTCTTTTTTACCATCAATTTCAATTTTCAAAACAGATGCATGAAAAGCTTCATGACGAAACTCCATGAATAATTCTTTATAATCAAATAGTAATGGGATAGCTGGGCTATCGCCACCATAGATTACACCTGGCACACTGCCAGCACGACGTAGGCGGCGGCTCGCACTCGTACCTTTTACGTCACGCTTGGTTGCTTTAATATGAATACTCATTGTATTACTCCTAATATTAACGACTTAAAAAACTGTTATCCGCGACCAGATAACAGGGAAAAACAAGAACAAATTACTCCATAAACAAAGACGAAACAGAGTCTTCTTTACTAATTCTACGAATGGTTTCTGCTAATAAGACAGCGGCACTAAGTTGTCGAATCTTCTTGCAGTTTCTTGATGCATCACTTAATGGAATCGTATTGGTGACGACTAACTCGTCTAACTCAGATTGCGCGATTCTTTCGGCAGCAGTGCCAGATAAAACAGGATGTGTTGCATATGCTAATACCTTGACTGCGCCTTGTGCTTTCAGTGCCGCTGCAGCTTCACATAAAGTATTCGCTGTATCTACCATGTCATCCATAATCACACAGGTGCGTCCAGCAACTTCGCCGATGATATTCATGACTTTAGCCACGTTTGGTTTGGGGCGGCGTTTATCAATAATCGCTAAGTCGGAACCTAATTGTTTGGCTGCTGCGCGCGCGCGAACAACCCCGCCGATATCAGGTGAAACCACAACCAAGTCTTGGTACTGTTGTTTTTTCAAATCATCCAGCAAGATGGAAGTGGCATAAATATTATCGACTGGAATGTCAAAAAAGCCTTGAATTTGATCAGAGTGCAAATCCATGGTTAATAAACGGTTTACGCCAACACTGGTCAACATGTTTGCCACAACTTTAGCGGTAATGGCAACGCGTGCAGAGCGTGGGCGACGGTCTTGTCTGGAATAACCTAAATAAGGAATTGCAGCAGTGATACGGCCAGCAGAAGAGCGACGTAAAGCATCAACCATGACCATGACTTCCATTAAAGTGTCATTATTGGGGTGGCTGGTCGATTGCAGTACAAATACATCACGACCACGGACATTTTCAAGAATTTCCAACATGATTTCACCGTCAGAAAATCGGCCAACATCTGCGCGGCCTAGCGCTATACCAAGATTGTCCGCAACTTCTTGCGCCAGTGCTGGGTTAGCATTTCCTGTGAACACCATCATGTTACTAGTCGTTGACACATGCATCCTTATAAAATTGAAAAGCGTGTAAATCGATTGATTCTACACGCTTTTTGTTAAATCTTGGCTGAGGAGGAAGGATTCGAACCTTCGCATGCAGGGATCAAAACCCTGAGCCTTAACCAACTTGGCGACTCCCCAATAAACTTTACTTGGCTAATGCATACAAAGGATGTTGATTTAACCCTTTTGCAATAAAGCCACTGACGCTGTTTGGCTTTTGTGCAAAAATCGTTTTTGCCTTTGCGAGTGAATCAGCCTTTACAAAAACAGACGCCCCAGATCCGCTCATGCGGGCTTGACCATATTGATTAAGCCACTCAAGGGTGGAAGCAACTGCTGTAAATTCTTCACAAACTATCTTTTCAAGGTCATTTCTAAACTGCTTAGAATTTGCACCGTTTGAAAAGTCCGCTATTTTCAATGGTTTCGTATCTTTTGTCAATCCAGAATGCGTAAATATTTTTACGGTTGATACCTGTATTTTTGGTGTTAGTACCACATAATAAGTGCTTGGCAAAGGCAATGGCGTCAAAATTTCTCCTATACCTTCTGCCCATGCGTTTTGACCAAAAATAAAAAATGGGACATCAGCGCCTAATGTTAAACCAATTTCCATTAAGCTTGTACGGGGTAAGTTTAGCGACCATAAATGGTTAAGCGCCAGTAACATGGTCGCTGCATCAGAGCTTCCGCCGCCCAGTCCGCCGCCCATAGGAATACGCTTGTTGATTTGAATAGTGACGCCTTTTGGACAGCCAGTTGCTTGCTGAAGTGCTTTTGCCGCGCGCACGCATAAATCATCTTGTTCAGCTACGTTTTCAATGGTGTTAAGACGACAAATCAAGCCATCGTTAGTTGGCCTTAAGGAGAGGGTGTCGTAAAAATCCAGCAACTGAAAAGCGCTTTGTAAAGTATGATAGCCGTCTGCGCGCTGACCAGTGATGTGTAAAAACACATTGATTTTGGCGGGTGCTAAAAAATCGTAAAAATCAGACATGGGTTAAGGTGTTTTGATGCTGGCCCATTTTTCAACAATTAATTTGATGACCAGCGTTTCTGATTTTAAAGTGGTTTTTCTGGGGAGAAAATAGCCATCGTTCATTGTATAGTCATCATATTGAATGTCCCAGCCGTTCTGTTTTAATTCAATAATTCTGCCTTCGTTATCCCAGGTGACATATTCAACAAGTTTGCTATCGCTTGGCCGACCGAGCGCCCAATAGCTTAAGCCGTCCAAGGGTAGCTTAAATCCTAGCGTTTCTTCTGTTAAGGTTTCAATGTCAGGGGCTGATATTGATTCATTTTTGCTATTTGTGAGCGTTACATCGACCGCCGTTTTAATAATATTAGCTACTTTTGCACCCAGTGGTGAAAACACATCAATATGGTCGTTTTCAGACGTATGTTGCCATCCGATTCTGCCTGAGAAGCTTTTGGGAGTAGAGGTGACCCCTAAACGACCTTTTAACGAGAACTGTTGAATATTTTTGATGATGGCCATATGCTGGTCATGTAGCGTTGCTGCATCAGTATGGTTGTCTGCATGATGCGCTGAGGCTTGCTCTTTGGGTTTTATGATTGAGCAAGCCGTTAGATTCAATAGGACAAAGCACAACAACAGCTTGTGCTTGAGGTGGGTAAACATCAATTGAAGCCCTACTGAAAACTAAACAACAGTTAAGACTTGAATTTCTTAGTTGTATTGGTCAGGGTCGTATTTTCTGGAAACGCTTCTAATGCTTTGTTCCAAATTTTCTTTGCTTCTTCCTCCTGACCGTGGCTCCATAACACCTCACCCAAATGCGCGGCTATTTCAGGATCTTGTTGGATCTCATATGCTTTACGTAGGTGTGCTATCGCAACCGCATGATTGCCTAAACGATATTCTACCCAGCCTAAGCTGTCTAAAACATAATGGTCGGTAGGCGAAAGTTTCATTGCTGTTTCAATCAGAGTTTTGGCTTCATTTAATTGAATATGTCGGTCAGCCAGTGAATAGCCCAAAGCATTATAGGCTGCTGCAAAATCGGGTTGTAATTGAATGACTTTCCTGAGTTCTTTTTCCATTAATTCAAGATTGCCGATGCGCTCTGCTGCCATTGCATAATCATAAATTAACTGTGGCGTGTTGGGGGTGCTGTTAATTGTTTTTTCAATTAATTTAAATGCCTCTTGATGACGCTTGTCGCGCGCCAACAAACTGGCTTGTGCTTGCACAACAGTCATTTGATCTTGTGGTGACAGCTCCTTAAGGTCGTTCAATAGACTAATGGCAGCATCGGTTCCCTCTGAGCGGGATGTAACGCTGGCAATGGCCAATTGCGCTTCTAAGTAATGGCTGTTTTTCTGCGGCACTTGCTTATACCATTCAATCGCTTTTGCAACATCTTCGTTGCGTTCGGCAATTAGACCAAGGTAAATAATCAGCTGCTCTGGATCTTTAAAGCCATTATCTAATGCGGTTTGCAAATATTGTTTTGCGATATCGAGTTGATTCGCCTCAAGAGAGAGCAAGCCAACGATTGCATGCGTTTCAGGATTTTCTTTGTCGGCATCCACTAATTTCACAAATTCTGGCTTAGCTTCGGTATAACGTTTCAAGTTAACGAGTAACTTAGCATAATCCATTCTTGCATTGTGAGCATTCGGGTTTCTGGCTAAAAAGCCTTTGTAGAAGGTCGCCGCCTCATCAGGTGAGGCTTTTGCCATCATTTGCGCTTGCATTTGTGCTGCAACCTCCCAGTCTGGACGAAGTGCGTTAGCAGTTTGTATTTCTTTTTTGGCTAGTTCCATTTCTTCCGCCGTCCAAGCAGCCTGTGCAATTGCAAAATGTGCTTCTGCTAAATCAGGGTAAGGTTTGGCCAGTGATTGGACAGTCGCTAAACTTTCTTTTTTGTCTTTTTGATTCATAAACAAATCGTTCAAGAATAAAAAAGTGACGGCACGCGCATCTTCTTTGGTTAAAAGCTGTTTGATATGCGGCAGTGCGCGTTTGATTTCACCCGCAGACGCTAACATCTGGCTTGATGCTTGCTGTGCTTCTAGTGAATCTGGGTCCAGCTCCACCCACAACGTCGCTGCATCTAATGTAATTTTTTGATTTCGTCCGTACGCAGCTACTTTAGCCGCACGTTCAGCGAGGCGAGGGTCGCGTGTTTTTTGAGCAAGGTCAAGAAAAAGTTGGCCAGATAAGGATAAATCGCCGCGTTGTCCTGCAATTTCACCTAATAAATATTTGTAGACAAATTCGCCATTGGCTGTGGTGATACTGGGTTGGACATCGGTGCCGGCCAAAGCGGTATTGATAGCCGCAAAACCAAACCATAGTGTTAAAAGTAATCTTTTCATTTTTTTCATTCTGCAATTCGCCAACGCATTAGTATTTAAAGTCATGTTTAGTCCGTGACAGTTTGTACAAGTTCATCCATAATTAACGGTTATTAAATGATGGGCCTAAAATTAGGTGCTTGTTTGGACATACTATAACTTTTTGCATGAAACTTATCCAGCGATTTAGTCTCTGTAATAAGGTTACTTGAATAAATTAAATGTATTTTTGCAAAATGAAGTTAATTTTTATAAAGTGTAATTGATTAAAGCTTATGAATAATTTTACAGTTGAAGCAATAGAATTGACCCGACTTTACGGCGGCCGTGCGGCCGTTAGTAACGTCAGTTTTAATCTAGCTAAAGGGCAGGTGCTTGGATTTCTAGGGCCGAACGGCGCGGGTAAATCAACCACCATGAAAATGCTCACTGGCAACTTGGCGCCTAGTCTGGGTAGCGTAAGAATTTGCGGTATCGACATGATGGAAAACCCAAAAGAAGCGAAAAAGCTGATTGGGTACTTGCCTGAAATGAGACCGCTTTACAAAGAATTTACTGTTGATGAGTATTTAACCATTGCCGCACGATTACACAATGTCGAGCGCAAGCAGATTAAAAAATCAGTTGAAATCGCGAAAGCGCGTTGTGGTTTGGGCCACATGAGCAAACGATTAATTGAAAACTTATCAAATGGTTATCAGCAACGGGTGGGTATTGCACAGGCGATTATCCATAATCCCATGGTAGTCATATTGGATGAGCCAACCGTAGGCTTGGACCCCGTGCAGATTCGAGATATCCGCGCGTTGATTAAAGAGATTGGTCAAGAGCACAGTGTGATTGTTTCTACCCATATCCTGCCTGAAGTGGAAATGGTTTGTGACCATGTGCAGATTATTGACCAAGGTAAGCTGGTGTTCAACGGTGACATCGATGTGCTGAAACGTCAGCGCATGGGCAACAAGCTTCTAGTTGGATTTAGCCAAATGCCAGCGCTGGAAGATGTACAAAAAATTAAAGGTGTTGCTGAAGTGGTTTTAGCAGAAAATAATATGTTGCGCATTCGGGTTGAAGAGGGTGCTGCACCGCAAGAAGCCATTGTAAAAGCGGCGGTTAAGCAAGGTTGGGGCTTGTATCAAATTGCGCCAGACCAAACCAGTCTAGAAGATGTATTTATTCAATTGACTTATCATGACGCGGCCACAAGTGAAGCAGCTGCTTAAATCGGCTAAGAGGAATTTAGGATGATTATTAGTATTGCAAGAAAAGAATTGAAAAGTATGTTTGCATCACCAATGGGGTGGATTATATTAGCCTTGTTGATGTTTGCATTTGGAACCTATTACTTAAATGGAGTGAATAATTATTTTGAAGTCATGTCAGGCGCTATCCGACCTGCAGAGCGATACGGAGTGACACAGTTTGTTGGTCAAAACGTCTATGGCTTAGCATCATTTATTATGTTGTTTGCGGTGCCATTATTATCGATGCGCTTGATTTCAGAAGAACGTCGTAATCAAACACTGCCGTTCTTATTTAGTGCGCCATTGTCTATTGTTGAGATTATCGTCGGTAAGTTTGTTGGATTGGTCGCGTTTTTGAGTATTTTGATTGTCTATATTGGTCTGATGCTATCAACGCTCAATATTTGGTCAGACATTGATTTTGGTTATATTTTAGCGAATTCTTTTGGTTTATTTTTATTATTAGCTAGTTTTTCTGCCTTGGGTTTGTATTTTTCTAGTTTAACTTCACAGCCCGTTGTAGCGGCGATTCTGACTTTTATTGCGCTTTTTGTATTAATGATTTTAGACCGTTTTTTTGCTGGTGACCCGAGCAGCACCATGGCGCAATTGTCGTTTATGAAGCACTTCCAATCGTTTGCTGGTGGATTGATTGACAGTGCAGATATTATTTATTTCTTGTTGTTTATTATCACTTTTTTAATTCTAACGATTCGTCGTTTAGACGCAGACCGTTTAAGAGGCTAGTCAGGTTACAGTATGAAAATGAATCGCAGTTTGAAGCTCCAAATATTGGTGCAAAGTTGGTTTTTCGTGATTTTATTTATCGCGATTGTGGTGATTTTAGGCTATTTAGCCCATCAATATCGCTACGCTAAAGATATCACGCAAGCGAACCGTAATATTTTGACGCAAGGTAGCGTCGAAATATTGCAGCAGATGAAAGACCCAGTCAACATTACCGTGTTTGCTACGAATGATGATGCCAGTAGTGGCGACACCTTCCGTAAGGGAATGTTAGATTTTATCGCCCGATATCAGCGCGAAAAGAAAGACATCAAAATAACGTTTATCAATCCGACCGAAGAACCTAAGCTCGCGCAAGAAGCGAATATTAAGCAAGATGGTGAAGTGGTTGTTGAATACAATAAACGCACTGAGCATATCTACCCACCGATTGTTGAGCAGGACATGACCAACTTATTGGTACGTCTCTCAAGAACCAATACAAAACCGATTATGTTCTTGGATGGACACGGTGAGCGTCATATGCAAGGCATCAAAAACCACGATTTAGGTGAGTTTGGTAAGCAATTAGAGGCTAAAGGATTTAAGTTTGCGAATCCTGATTTGACCATTGCTCAACAGGTGCCAAGTAGTGGCGCGATGCTGGTTATTGCAGCACCACAAGTGGATGTTAGTGAAGTAGAAGCCAAGAAAATTAAGGCTTATATTGAATCGGGTGGCAATGTGCTGTGGTTATTAGATGATAACCATTTTCACGGTTTAGAAAATGTTGCTGAATATTTAGGCGTGACAGTTTCAGCTGGTATTGCGGTTGACTTGTCAGCAGCACAATATGGTGCGGATGCAAAAGTGGCTTTTGCCAGTGCCTATGGCGACCATCCTATTACGCGTACTTTTCAGTTGCGCACGCTTTTCCCTGAAGCGCGTGAAGTAGATGCAAAAGCATCATTTGATTATGGGTGGAAAGTTGGGCGATTGGTGGATGTAGCGCCAAATGGTTGGTTAGAGTCTGAAGCAGTGGCGCCTGGGGTGAAAAATCAAAAATTGCGCTTTGACGAAGGCAAAGATAAACGCGGGCCAATTAATATTGGGGTGGCATTAGAGCGTATTTATGGAAAAAAAGGTCAACGTGTTGTGGTAATGGGCAATGCTAACTTTTTGTCTAATACCTTTGTAACCAATGGCGGAAACCTAGACTTTGGGATCAATATTGTCAATTGGCTAGCTGGAGATGATGAGTTGATTTCAATCCAACCCATGCCATTAAAAGATGCCAATGTCACCATTCCTAATACCGATTCAGGCCGTGCAGTTGCCTGGACAGTTTTCCATGCTTTCCAATACTTCATCCCATTTGGTTTCGTCATTGCTGGATTCTGGCTGTGGTGGAGACGTAGGAAAGCGTAAATATTTAGTACGTATCGGGTTGAAATAAATCATGAAAAAAAGATGGATACTTAACTTAATCTTGCTTGCATTAGTGGGGGGGCTGGTGGCTTTCCTTTATCTAAGGCCAAAGGCGGTGGTCGAAGAAAAAACGAGTTATGAAGTTTCTAACTTAAAACTGGCTGGCATTCGTGCTGTTAAAGTCGAGTTTCCAGCTAAGTCACCAGTAATCTTTGAACGGGTGGATGGCTATTGGTATATGAAAGCACCTTATAAACAGCGTGCAGACCAGCTCTCAGTACAGCGCATTTTGTCGGTGATTGCGGCCAAGAGTGAGTATCGATTTTCTGCGGCAGCGTTAGCTAAGTACGGTTTAGACCATCCATTAGTGCGCGTGACCATCAGCAGCCAAGCGGGTGACCAGCTGTTTACTTATGGTGCCTATAACACAGTCACTGATGAGCAATATGTTGCTTATCAAGACGGCGTTTATTTGTTGAATGCTGCATACTCAGAAGCCGCCACTACACAAGCCATTGAAATGGTAGATAAAAATATGCTCTCGCCGACCGAAGCCAAAACAGTTTCTGGCTTTGACTTTTCTCACCTAGAACAATGGCAAGAAGCGGGCTTGAATGTTGACGTGGCAAACGGGCAATGGAAAACAAACGTCGACAACGCCAAGCTAACGCAAAACGATTTAAATGAATGGCTGGAGTTTAGTTGGAAGCAAAACCCATCAAAGGCGGTAGAAACTTATACACCAGACCGAAACGCCACTTATCCTTCGTTTGAAGTAAAACTCGGTAATGGCAAGAAAATTCATATCGATAAAATGATGGAATCTCCAGAATTATTATTAGCACGGCCAGACGAAGGCTTGATTTATCATTTCAGTAATGACGTTGGGTTTACCATGTTGAACCCTCCTTTAAACACAAAATAACGGCCTTGAATGCCAGAGCTGCCTGAAGTTGAGATTACACGACAAGGCTTGTTGCCACTGGTGAATCAAACGGTCAAAAGTGTCGTTATTCGCAACTCATCCTTGCGCTGGCCAATACCTGAGCATTTGCCTGCGACCTTACGTCATCAACAGTTATTAGGTTTGCAAAGACGCGCTAAATACCTATTGGCGCAATTTGAAAATGGTACTTTGTTGATTCACCTTGGCATGTCAGGGCATATCAGCCTGCTGGATAGAAACTACCCTCCAGAAAAGCACGACCATTTTGATATTCAATTTCACACGTCATGTGTGCTGCGCTTAAATGACCCACGTCGATTTGGCGCGGTATTATGGGCGGGGCTGAATCCTGAACAACATCTGCTGCTCGCAAAGTTAGGACCTGAGCCGTTGGAAGCGGACTTTAATGCGTCTTATTTGCACGCGCATATGCAGTCACGTAAGGCGCCCATTAAAAATACCATTATGGATGCCCATTTGGTGGTTGGTGTGGGAAATATTTATGCCAATGAATCGCTGTTTAGAGCAAGAATTAACCCGCAAACGCCAGCTAATCAACTTAGTTTAGCCCATTGTGAAAAGCTTGTTTATGAGATTAAAGCAACACTAGCAGACGCTTTAAAGGCGGGCGGCAGTAGTTTACGCGATTTTGCGGCGGTTAATGGCCAATCAGGCTATTTCCAACAGTCGTATTTTGTCTACGCTCGCGCCAATCAGCCTTGCAAGATTTGTGGTGCCATGATTCAAAATATTCGGCTAGGACAGCGTTCGACTTTTTTCTGTCAGCATTGTCAACCACGTTTTTGATGGTGTTTACCGCTGGCTATTTGAAAAATGTTAGTGTAGCGTGAACACCAAGACGATAGTGGTTTGTACAACTAGAAACCCAATTAAACTGAAAGCGTATATTTTTTGCCATTTAACTTGCTGTTGTTGTAGTTTAATTAATTCATCCACTTCTTTGCGCATGGGTGATGGCTGTTCAGTATTGGTTTCTTGGGTCAGGAAACGGTGCACCAACCGCGGCATTTCAGGTGCTGTTTTGAGCATGAAAGGCAATTCCGTTTTGAACGACTTCAATACACTTCTCAATCCCAATTGTTCACTCATCCAGCGTTTTAAAAATGGTCGAGCAGATTGCCATAAATCAATGTTTTCATCCAAATCGCGGCCTAGGCCTTCAATATTCAGCAGCGTTTTTTGTAGCATAATTAACTGTGGTTGAATCACCACGCCAAAACGACGGGACATTTGAAACAAGCTTAACAAAGTGCGACCGAATGAGATTTCCTTTAACGGCTTATTGAAAATCGGTTCGCAAATCGCACGGATTGCAATTTCTAACTCTTCTCTATTGGTATTTTTTGGCACCCAGCCAGACTCAATATGGGCTTGAGCGACATCTCGATAATCACGATTAAAGAAGGCTAAAAAATTGCGGGCAAGATAATATTTATCGGCATCGTTTAAATTACCCATAATGCCGAAATCAAGCGCGATATAGTGCCCTTCATCGCTCACTTTAATATTGCCAGGATGCATGTCGGCATGAAAGAAACCGTCACGAAACACCTGGGTAAAAAATATTTCAACACCATCATGCGCCAGATTAGATAAGTTGATGCCCTGATGGATTAATGCGCCAGTGTCACGGACCGATGTGCCGTACATCCTTTGCATCGTCATGACCGATTTCCGACAATAATCCCAATAAATATCTGGAATGAGAAGCTGATGTCGATTATTTTTTTCACTAAAGTTACGTTTTAACTGAGAGCAATTAGCCGCTTCCAACGTTAAATCAAGTTCATGTTGCGTATGCCTAGCAAACTCATCAACAACCTCTAATGGTTTTAAGCGTTTTGCCTCTTTTGACAATATCTGGACTAACCAAGCAAGTGATTTCAGGATAGACAGATCTTGTGTAATGATTTTTTCAATATTAGGGCGTAATATTTTTACGGCCACTTCCTCACCGCTGAGTAAAGTAGCAAAATGCACTTGCGCGACCGATGCGCTGGCTACGCAAACGGGATTAAAATCAGTATAAATGGTATTAAGTGGTTGATTAAAAGCCGCAGTGATGGTCTGTTCGATTTGAGCAAAGGCAACGGGTGGCACTTGATCTTGTAATTTTGTCAGTTCAGTCGCCACGTCTTCGGGTAACAAATCGCGACGTGTGGACAGCATTTGCCCAAACTTAACAAAAATAGGGCCTAATTTTTCTAAAGCTAGTCGAAGGCGAACGGCTCGCGCTTGCTGTTTGTTGCGCCAAAAAAAACAAATATTGATCCATAACTGCAACGGATGAAATGAATCATCTTGGGTGATTAATACATCAAGACGATACCAAAGTGCTATCCAGATAATATAAACTAAACGAAGATAGTGCATAATTAATGTGAGATGCTTTCTTGAATGCGTTGCGTTAGCTTAGCTAATTTTTTGTCAAGGCGCGCAAAATCACTCCGTAAGTAATCGACATCAGCATTAAACTGCTCAACTTGCCACTTTTTGGCTAATAACGGCATTTCTTCTTGCCAGTATTCCACCAACATTGCTGCTAAATTAGCCGCTTGTTTTTTGACGGCGCCAACGGATTGTTTGCCAAAATGATTGAGTTGATGGGCAGGAATATCACCCACAACTTTGCTTAAATCTTCTTCGATATCCCAGCGCATATATTGCAACACCTTACCTAGCTCTGTTGCCAAATGTGCATCACCCTCTACTTTAATGTGCAATTTTGCCGCATCATCCTTTGCCATTAAACGCAAGGCAAGACTAGGTGAAATATCAATGCTGGCATCTGCATGCGCATTGTCTGCTGCTAAATCAAGGCTGCCGTCTGGCAGAATCATGAGTTTGGTCTGAACAAAGGCAATATGCAAAGCGATTACTTTGCCCGCATGATGCATTAAATGCTGGCGCGACCAATTGTTTTGGTTAGATAGATGTTGTATGAATTGGGCAGCCAATGGTTTAAACATAGCAAATCTACAGTTTATAGCCTTTATGTAAGGCCACAATGCCCGCGCTAAGATTATAGTAATCTACCTTGCTTAAGCCTGCAGCAGTCATCATTTGTTTTAAAGTTTCTTGGTCAGGGTGCATCCGAATAGACTCAGCTAAGTATTCGTAACTATCGGCATCGTTTGCAATCAGCTTACCCATAAACGGTAAAAACTTAAATGAATAAGCATCATAAACCTTACTCAGTGGCGCCCACACTTTGGAGAACTCAAGCACCAGCAAGCGGCCACCAACTTTAAGCACGCGTTGCATTTCTTTAAGGGCATGGTCTTTATGGGTCATATTGCGTAGCCCAAAAGCCACAATAACACAATCAAATGTATCATCGGCAAAAGGTAGAAACTCAGCATTACATTGAGCGGCAGGCACATTTAAACCAGCATCTAACATATTGTCACGACCGACCGCCAACATTGAAGCATTAATGTCGGTCAAAATCACTTGGCCATTAACCCCGACTTTTTGGCTAAATAGCCTAGATAAATCCCCGCTACCACCTGCAATATCGAGCACCATATCACCTGCTTTTACGCCGCTGGTATTAACGGTAAATCGCTTCCATAAACGATGCATACCCGCCGACATCACATCGTTCATGATGTCATATTTTTGGGCCACCGAATGGAAGACCTCGCCGACTTTATGTTGTTTTTCGTCTTCTTGAACGGATTTAAAGCCAAAATGTGTTTGTTTATCACGCATTACGATTTCTCTTGATTCAAAGGATTTCTTTTATGGCCTGCGGCATCTAATTGACCGATGTACGCTAACCAAAGTGCTTCATAGTTTTCAGCTAGGTAATATAAGTAATCCCATGAATATAATCCAGTATCATGACCATCGGTGAAGATTAGTTTGATTGCATAATGGCCAACAGGTTCGATTCCTTTAATATTCACATTTTCTTTACCAACTTGTAACACCTCTTGACCAATGCCATGGCCTCTGACTTCAGCCGACGGTGAATAGACCCGTAAAAATTCACAAGACAGCTGGCATTCAGTATGGTTATCGAACTGAATTTCTAACAGTTTAGACGCTTGGTGTAGTTTGATGTCGATGGGACTAGGCGTGTTCGCATTTAGACCACTCATTGATACTTTACCGTGACAAATAATTGAATCATTATGATAGCAGAACATTGGGATGCAAGCGGCATGCATCCAGCATTTTTACAATCATTTGTGGCATACAAGCATTTGAGATTAACTACATGGTTCGCAAGAAAACCAAAGAAAGCTTAATGGCGTGAAGCCACTCATGCTATGCCGTGCGCTAAACGAAAAAAAAGCCGCTTAGCGCGGCTTTGTGATGTGTTAGCGCATTAACTTGCACTAGCCAACATGGCTTTTTTCACATTTTGCATCGCCTTTTGTTCTATTTGGCGAATACGTTCAGCAGAAACACCAAACTCACTGGCCAAATCATGTAAGGTAAGGTTGTCTTTTTCGTTTAACCAACGCGCTGTGATGATGCGTCTACTTCTGTCGTCTAAGCTAGCCAGCGCATTATTCAGTGCTGACGATTGCAGATACTCGTCTTGTTCTTGCTCTAAATAATCAGAAGGGCCTAGTGACTCCGCTTCAAGGTAAGCGATGGGATTATAGGTTTCCTCTCCATCACTATCTAATGGCGTATCTAAAGAGATTTCTTGACCGTTTAAGCGATACTCCATCTCCATGACTTCTTCTGGTTTTACATTCAGCTTAGCGGCGATGCCGTTAATCTCTTCAGGATTCAGTGTGGTGCTACTGGTTTTTAAACTGCGTAAATTAAAAAACAATTTGCGTTGCGATTTGGTTGTCGCGGTTTTAACCAAGCGCCAGTTGCGAATCACATATTCATGTATTTCGGCTTTAATCCAATGAATCGCAAACGAGACCAATCGGACGCCATGGTCTGGGTCAAATCGTTTTACGGCTTTCATCAGGCCAATATTGCCTTCTTGAATTAAATCATTTTGCGGTAAGCCATAACCCATATAACCACGCGCTATTTTTGCTACTAATCGCAAGTGGGAAACAATCAATTTTTGCGCAGCTTCTAAATCATTCAACGTTTTTAAGCGTGTCGCATATTCATATTCTTCCTCTGCGCTTAGCATAGGAAAAGTTTTAATAGTACGCATGTATTGGTCGTAACTATCAAGTGAAGCAATTGAAGGTAGTGTTAAAGCAGTTGTCATTTAACTCCTTAAATTAAAGTAATTGAGAAAACAGGTGATATTTTAGCACTCACTGAGTGAGAGTGCTAGTTTTGCAAAAAGTTGCAAGCAAACTTGCAACAAATACTTATTGAATGGATTTGAATAATGACTTAGCAACGGCGAAGTAGGCGGAAAAAAGACCAATGCCTATGGCTGTTAGGCAAGTGATTAAGGTGACCTCCAAACTGGGCAAACGTAAACTAAAGTCACTTTGATACGCTGTAGCCAATGCTGAGATGGATAAGTTGAATAAGGCAATCACAGCCGTTGAGATGATTAGCGCGAATAGCGCGCCAACAAAGCCATAAATAGCGCCAGCGTATAAAAATGGACGACGAATAAAGCGGTGGGTTGCACCAATTAGCTGACTGACTTCAATTTCTTCTTGTTGGGTTAAGATTTGCATCCGAATCGTATTGCCAATCACCATAAACAAAGCAAACCCCAATAACGAAGCAAGAACAAGCAAAGCTTTTTGCCCCAAGGTCAGCAAGTAGCTTAGACGTTTTAGCCATGCGTCATCGACTTGCACCGCTTCCACACCATCGAGTTGCGCCAGTTCATTTTTTAATTGTTCGATTGCCTCGGATGCCAGCGATTTTGGTTCTATAAAAAAAGCATCAGGGAGCGGATTCTCGGGCAACGTACTGATGATATTGCTGTTATTGCTATCCATCATCAGTTGTTTTAAAGCCTCGGCTTTTGGTACAAAATGGAATTGCGCAATCATCTCTTTGGTGGTTAAGATGTTATGAATACTATCAATCGTGGTTGGTGTTGCTGATGAAGATAGGAACACACTGATGTGAGAATCGCTTTGAATCGTGCTAGTTAGGTGGCTAAAGCTGGTCAGCACTAAATACACAATAACGGGTAAGGCCAAAGTCACGGCAATCGTGAGTGAAATGAGTAGATTGCTAAAAAGATGCTGTCGCCAGCGGGCAATCACCTGTTTTAAGGTTTGCAAATGACTGTTTAACCACCTATTCATACGGACACCTCAGGCATGCTTAATCGCCCTTGGTTTAAATGTAAAACCTTATGCGGTTGTTTAGCGGTGGTAAGCGCATCATGGGTGGCAATAATCACGGTCACGCCGACTTGTTGAAACGCACTAAACAGACTCAGAATATCATCGGCATAGGTTTGGTCTAAATGACCCGTGGGCTCGTCGGCAATCAAAATAGAAGGCCTAGAAACGACGGCGCGCGCAATGGCTAATCGTTGTTGTTCACCGCCAGACAAAGTAATCGGCATCATTTTTTCTTTATGCAACAAACCCACTTTATCCAGTGCAGCACGAATCCGTTTAGCGGCATCGGCACCAGTAATGCCGTTAATGGCCAGCGGCAAAGCCACATTGTGAAAACAGCTACGGTCATAGAGTAATTTATGGTCTTGAAAGACAAGCCCGAACTTTCTGCGGATATAAGGCAAAGCAGACTCACGAAGTTTGCTGACATTTTGCTGATTAATCAGCACCGTGCCATTGCTGGGTCTTTCAATCGCCGCAATCAGTTTAAGCAAGGTACTTTTACCAGCACCAGAGTGGCCGGTGACGTAAACCATCTCGCCTTGTTCTATCTGCAAACTGGCGTTGCTCAAAACATCTTGGCTGCCAGGATAGCGTTTTGTTACATTGTCTAAAACAATCATCGTTTTGTTAAACTCAATAAAATTAGGCCATCATCGCCGATTTGAAGGTCACGCACTTATTATAATGGCTCATTCGTCAAACAGGGCATCCACAAACGCAGTGGCGCTAAAAGGACGCAAATCATCAATGGCTTCACCAATGCCAATATAACGGATTGGAATCGGGCGGGCATCGGCAATCGCCGCAATCACGCCGCCTTTAGCCGTTCCGTCTAGTTTACTCAACACCAAACCAGTTACCCCTAGCGCATCATCAAAAGCCTTGACTTGGCTGACTGCATTTTGACCAGTATTTGCATCTAGCACCAACATGACTTCATGAGGTGCGCCTGGGTAGGCTTTATTAATCACACGTTTTACTTTGGCGATTTCTTCCATCAAATGGATTTGCGTGGGCAAACGCCCAGCAGTATCGGCAATCACAACATCTATTTTTTTCGCGACCGCCGATTGAACCGCATCAAAAATAACAGCAGCAGAATCAGCACCTTCAGATGCGATGACATGCACATTATTACGCTCGCCCCATACTTGCAATTGCTCTCTTGCCGCCGCTCTAAAAGTATCACCTGCCGCAATCAGTACCGACTTGCCTTGTGATTGAAAAAGTTTAGCCAGCTTGCCAATTGAGGTGGTTTTCCCAGCGCCATTCACCCCAGCTAACATGATGACAAAAGGCGTATTAGACGCAATAGCGAGTGGTTTTTCTAACGGCGCCAATAGCGCATGCAATTCAGATTTAAGGGCGGCTTTCAGTGTGGTGGTGTCGTCTAAACGCTCTTTTCTAACCCGCGCTTTAAGCGCATCTAACAGCTTTTGTGTTGCATTCACACCAAGGTCAGCAGTCAACAGAATCGACTCTAAATCCTCATAAGTATCGGCATCAATTTTGCCACCGCCAAACAAACTGCCAAGCTGGCTGCCTAACTGTTGCCTTGTTTTACTTAAGCCTTTTTTAAGACGGTCAGTCAAGCTGGCTTTTGCCTCTACAGTGGCTGTGCTTGATAAAGCCACTGATGCGGCTAGCTCAGGCGCTGTGCTGGGCGCTTGCGAAGTTTGCTGCGCTGTGGTTTTGTTTTTTTTTAAAAAATCAAACATAGTTTCTATCTTAATCAATCACTTTCTGTATTACTGGTTGAACAGCGCAAACAAATAAGCGCCTAACGATGATTATAGGTTATTTAGCTCAAATTAGGTAACTATGCGATTGTCCAACGAAGCTCAAAACCGATGTGCTTGAACAAGCTGAACTTGCGCGGAGGAAAGCGGTCACAGAGTTGGCATAAGCAGTAGATGCAAATTTTAAATTGTGAAGTATTAGCAAAAAACAAAAGCATGTTGGGAGAAAGTTAATTGTTTAAAAGCGCTTTGTTAGTTTTATTTTTGGCGAGTCCTGCGATGGCATTGGCCGCCACGCAAGCCCAAGAATTTCAGTTAGATAACGGCCTAAAGCTGATTGTAAAAGAAGACCATCGTTCGCCCGTTGTGGTGTCACAAGTTTGGTATCAAACAGGCGCTTTGGACGAAGTGAACGGTAAAACAGGTGTTGCACACTTGCTCGAACACATGATGTTTAAAGGCACCAAAGCAGTGCCTGCTGGACAGTTCTCAAGAGAAATCGCCGCGGCAGGCGGCAAGGAAAACGCCTTCACTGGCATGGACTACACTTGTTATTTTCAGCAGCTAGAAAAATCACATTTGCCGCTAGCTTTTAGACTAGAAGCTGACCGCATGGCCAATTTAGTCATCACAGAGGAAGCGTTTGCTAAAGAAATTCAAGTCGTGATGGAAGAACGGCGCTGGCGCACCGAAGATAAACCACAATCAAAAGTAAACGAGCAATTTCAAGCCATGGCCTATCACGCCCACCCTTACGGACGGCCAGTTGTCGGCTTTATGAATGACTTAGAAAACATGACGGCAGCAGATGCGCAGGAATGGTACCAGCACTGGTATGCACCCAATAATGCAACAGTGGTCGTGGTCGGCGATATTAAAGCAGCCGAGGTGTTGGCATTAGCCAAACAATATTTTGGACCATTAAAACCAAAAGCATTGCCCGCACGCAAGCCACAAGTCGAACCCGTGCAAATGGGTACACGCCGCGCCGTAGTCAAGGCGCCTGGCAAACTCCCTTATTTGGTCATCGGGTTTCATACGCCAACCATACAAAGCAAACGCAGCTTACAAAACAACCATGCCAAAAGCGGCCAGCCTACAGTCAAAGACTGGGAGCCATATGCGCTAGATGTGTTAGCTGGCGTTCTCAGTGGAAACGCTTCCGCTAGGTTAAATCAAAGTCTGGTCAGAGAGCGTGCAATAGCCGTAGAAGTTGGCGCTGGATACGACAGTGCAAGCCGTGGCCAATTATCATTATTCGAACTCGTAGGCACGCCTTCAGAAGGTAAAACCGTTCAAGAGCTAGAGTTAGCGCTATTGGCAGAAATTGAGCAAATCAAACAGCATGGCGTCACCCAAGCAGAATTAAACCGCGTCAAGGCGGCAGTGATTGCCGCTGATGTGTATGAGCGAGATTCCATGTTTTATCAAGGCATGAAAATAGGTCAAATGGCAACAATGGGCTATGACTGGCGCTTATCGCAAACCTACCCTGAACAATTAAAAGCCATCACCTCTAAGCAGGTGCAGGCGGTTGCTCAACAGTATTTGACCGAAGATAATATGACTGTTGCCACCTTAGCACCGCAAGCACTAGACCCTGATGCCAAGCCAGCAGGCAAGCCGCATATGCACTAACAATGCAAAGTAGGTGCTTATGTCAGCCAACATTCAGTGTTGTTCAGTAACCGTTAATCTGTTTTAAGGTATGAAATGAATAAAATACAATTGTTAATCTTATTGCTAATCAGCATCGTAGCAGGCAATAGCCAGGCTGCGGTCAAGATAGAACATTGGCAAACCAATGCTGGTAGTCGTGTCTATTTTGTTGAAAACCACGATTTGCCCATGTTGGATGTCAATGTGGCTTTTCCTGCAGGAAGTGCGCGCAATACGCCCAGCAATGCAGGCCTTGCAGGGGTGACGCTGCATATGATGAACTTAGGTGCTGGTGGTATGAATGAAGAAGACATTACTAACGCCTTTGCTGATATAGGTGCAGAAAAAGGGGGCGCCTTAGACGTGGACCAAGCTTCATTAAGCTTACGCACACTCACCAGTGAGCAAGACCAAGCTTTAGCGATTTTTAACAAAATATTACATCAGCCTGATTTTCCACAAGCCGTTTTAAATCGCGAAAAGACGCGCATTATTGCGGGCATACAAGAAGCGCAAACCCAGCCAGATAGCATTGCCAACAATGCTTTTATGCATGCCTTGTACGGCGCGCACCCCTACAGCTTGCCAGAAGCTGGTGAGGTCGAAACGATTAATGCCATCACGCGCGAGGATTTGCAACAATTTTATCAGCAGTATTACACGGCTAAAAGCGCGGTCATTGCCTTGATAGGCGACATGACACAAGCGCAAGCGCGAGCGATTGCTGACAAGATTTCTGCTGGATTGCCACAAACACCCGCAATCGGCCCGATACCAACAGTATCACTGCCGACCGCAGCTAATGAACAAAAGATTGACCACCCAGCCAGTCAAGCCCATATTTTATTAGGCTATCCAGGCATCAAAAGAGGGGACGCAGACTATTTTCCGCTTTATGTGGGTAACTATATTTTAGGTGGCGGCGGCTTTGTGTCACGCTTAACAGAAGAGGTGCGAGAAAAGCGCGGTCTTGTTTACAGTGTTTACAGCTACTTTATGCCAATGGCAGAATTAGGACCGTTCCAGATTGGTTTGCAAACCAAAAAAGAGCAAGCAAACGAAGCATTAACAGTCGTCAATGATACCTTGGCTGACTTTATAAAAAACGGTGTCACAGAAGCTGAATTGAAAGCAGCAAAGTCAAATATCACGGGTGGTTTTCCGATGCGCCTAGATAGCAATCGCAAGATTCTCAGCTATATCGCGATGATTGGGTTTTATCAATTGCCGCTCACCTATTTGGATGATTTTAATCAGCAAGTCAATCAGGTCACTGCTGCCCAGATTCAAGATGCTTTTAACCGACGCATCCATTCAAATCACTTTGTTTCGGTGATTGTAGGCGCAGAATAAATTGGCCGACATTGAGCGGCGTCTTGCCCACCTTCTCGCAGGGCTACAGCGCCGTCAAGGGCTACTTAATTTTATTTTTTGCGCATGCCAACCACTAGCTGCTTACTTTCTACTGCAGTCATGCGGCGGAGCAATTCGGCCTGCATGGCTTGGGCTTGGGCTAGCGCGGCTTCTAGTTTGTCGGCTTGGGTTTTTGCTTCGGCGGCTTTTGCCTCTGCATCGAGGGCTTTTGCCTCGGCGCGGGCTAGTTCGGTCTGCATGTCGTCGGCTTCTGCTTTGGCTTTAGCAGCTTCTGCTTCTGCGCGTTTAACTTTGTTGTGCAAGCGCTCGTTTTTAATTTTAGCTTGTTCACGTTCAGCTT
>JAFMCM010000024.1 GCA_017857755.1 Methylophilaceae bacterium
GTTCCCCGTGTTCACGGGGATTAATTTTTGATGTGCTTCTCGGGTGTGTTTTATCGTCCAAGTGATCTTTTGCATCACGGTCTAAAGCGTAACTGATGATCTTGTAGTGATGGCTTGATGTACTTATTTTGATTGATTAAAGTTAAAAAGAGTTGGGAATTTCGCTCCATTGGGTGGTGTAATTAGGGCTCTTATTTCCTTGTTTCATTTTCCATGGCCGTTTAAATCCTTCGCTGGCGAGTTTAATTGATTCTCTGCCCATTTTTAGGTTAATCGAGTCCATCGTTTTCATTAAGACTTCTGATTTTGGGTTTGTTTTAACAGAGCTGAATAGGTCATTTTGTATGCCTTCGCTTGCTACTAATTCACTGACCATGACGCCTGCTTTGGCGTAGTTGTGGTTGGGCTTATAGATTTGCTTTAATGCCCATAGCGCAATGTTAACCAGTTGTCTTGTGTCGTCGGTTGGGCTTGGTAGTGGGATTGTTAGGCCATTACTATAAAAGGGGTCGGTGGGTTTAAAAGGGCTGGTTCTGATATAAACGTGAATAGAGCCTGCAAAGGATTTTTGTTTACGTAGTTTTTCTGCAGCACGACTCATATACAGCGTGATCGATTCTGCTAAACCATTAAAATCGCTAATGGCGTGCCCAAAGCTTCTAGAGCTGACAATCTGTTTTTTTGGTGGGATTATTTCTTCCAAGTCGATGCAGACAATGCCGTTTAGTTCTTGGATTGTTTTTTCCATGATTACGCTAAATAGTTGTTTTAATCTTTGAGGGTTGGCGTTTTTTAAATCGAGTACGGTATTGATTCCTAATGCTTGAAGTTTAGGCGCTATTTTTCTGCCGATTCCCCACACTTCACCCACGTCTAATTTTGAAAGTAGGGTGTTCAGTTCTTCATGGTGCATGACGTTAAAGTTGCAGACGCCATTAAATTGGGTTTGTTTTTTAGCGCAATGATTAGCGAGTTTGGCGAGTGTTTTAGTTGAGCCAATACCCACGCAAACAGGTAAGCCTGTCCAGTTTAGGATGCGCTTGCGCATTGTTTGACCGTAAGCTGTGAGGTCTTTAGATTTGAATGCGGTCAGGTCTAGAAAGGATTCGTCGATGGAGTAGATTTCTTGATCTGGGCTAAATTCTCTCAGTATCGTCATCACGCGATTACTCATATCCGCATATAAGGCGTAGTTGCTAGATAGCCCGATAATGCCGAATTGATTCGCAATTTCTTGGCATTTAAACCAAGGCTCACCCATCTTAATACCGAGCACTTTAGCTTCATTACTACGAGAGATCGCACACCCGTCATTGTTTGATAAAACGACAATTGGTTTTTCTTTTAGCTTGGGATTAAAGACGCGCTCACAAGAAACGTAGAAGTTGTTCACGTCGATTAGGGCGATGCTACGATTCATAGTGGTATCACGGTGGTGTTTGGTTTGCCGAGCTCTTTGAGTAAAAGTTTATAGGTGTCTACATCAAAGCTGAAGTTGTATTGAGATTGGATGGCTTCTTCTAATTGCGATTCGTTGTCTACAGTCGCAATGTGGCACCATTGCTCAAAGACGTGTAGTTCGGTTTTGTTGGTGATGGGGTCATGTTCTTTAATGCCGACTTTTCCATCAAATCCCCAGCTTTTGATTTTGAGTGAGATCAGGGCTTGTTGGAGTCTGAGGTAGTGAAATGCAGGCGTTTCTTTGCCACAGCATACTCCTTTACAGCGATTAATTTGTGATCTAAAACAGTTGCCTTTCCCAGCTTCTAAGCCTAGCGCTTTTAGACATAGTGAATGTTCATCAGCAATGTTTCTAAGCGCGTCGGTTGCTTGTTTTTTAGATCTAAACGTGCCAAACAATTCACCTAGGTTATCAGGGGTAATTTCATTCTCACGAATCAGTTCTAGCAGTGGATTGTGATCAGGTGTTTTAGCAAGTTGCCAAGCACATAGTTGTCGTTCACGCCTAAGTTGACGGTTGTGAATAGGCTGACGCTCTTTAACTAATCTAGATTCAAGTAATAACGCACCAAATTCACCTGCGGTTTCTATCCATTCAATTCGTTTGATTTCTTGACTAATCCGCATCTCTTTTGTTGAGCTGTGGTCGCTGCTAAAGTGAGACATGACTCTCGTTCTTAAATTAATACTCTTGCCGATATAAAGAGGTAAGTTGTTTTCACCATAAAAGAGATAAACGCCCGCAGTTTCAGGGATGTCATCAATGATATGTTCATCAATGCCAGATGGTAAACTGGTCTTTTTAGAAAGTGCAGTAACAGCAGTTCTTAAGGCTTCTAAGCCCAGTTCATTTTTAGCGAGTTCAATTAATTGCACCATCACTTCAACATCCCCCATTGCCCTATGGCGCTGTGTGCAGGTGAGCTGGTGTCGTTCAACAATGGCGCTTAAACCATGACTTTTATATTGGGGATAAAGTTTGCGAGAGAGTTTAACGGTGCAAAGTACTTTTTGCTTTAAGGTAATGCCGATACGCTTGAATTCTGCTTTTAAAAAGCCATGATCAAATCGGACGTTATGCGCACACATGACCGCTTCATCTAAGTAGTCGAGTAATTCACCTGCGACCTGCGCGAAGGTAGGCGCTTCTTCAACCATTTCGTTGGTGATGCCTGTTAAGGACTGAATAAAGGTTGGGATGTTTGTTTGTGGATTAACGAGGGTCTGCCAACGTGCTACTTCAACGCCTTCTTTAAACTGGATTAAGGCGATTTCAGTGATACGGTCTCGCAGTGGTGTGGCGCCTGTTGTTTCAAGATCTAGTAGGACGTAATTTTTTAGCATAATGGCAGACGCTTTAAAGTGATGGTTGAATCGTGACCACCGATATGTCTTGGTTTTGTTCTATGTGGCTGTTCGTAGGGTTGGAAATACTTGCAACTACTTTGGTGGAGTAGAGATGGGTAAGGGTGTGAGTAGTGCTTGCCCGAGCTAATGGATTTGTTGTAAGTTTGTATAACATTTGAATAATGTTACAGGAATTACTGGCTTTACAATACGCTTAAATCATTAATACTAAAAAAGAAGGATAAGCCTAGTCTTGATTGCTTGGCTGTTTGTTAAAAAAACCACCAGCTTGCCCACATTGCGCTAACTTGTAAGATCAGACCAAGATTGACGTAAACAGCAAATGTTTTATCACCACTCATCATTGCAATGACAGCTTTTGAACAAGTATTAACCGAGACAGCAACAAGGATCGGTATAACAGCATGTTGGATGGGTATTTTCCCCGAAGCGACCATTGTGGCGACAGAAACAGTGGGTGAATGACTGTCAGCCACGCTGGCAAGTCCAACGCCGATAATCAGTCCATTCTGACCAAACCAACGCTGTAAAGCAGTGGAAACCAGTAGGACAACAGCGATCATGCCAGCAAACCAAAATGCTGTTCTAATGCTGAACTCAGAGGCTTGGGTAGAATCAATTGTGATTGGTTGATGGAGTGATTTCAATGTGAGAACAGCAGCATAAATGGTCATTGTAATGATTGCGGCAATAAAGGGTGTTTTGAGTGCGTTTAAGGTGCCGATATTTACTGCTGCTAATAAAATAGCCAGTTGAATGATGGTTGCAACGCTAGCAAAACTAGCGCCGCAGGCCGCTGAATATACAGAACCTGGGTGCTGTTTAGCGTGGGTTCTCATACTGGCAACGGCCGCCAAACTAGAGATAAAACCTGAAATAAAGCCGACAATCGGTAATCCAATCTGTTGGCCAAATAAGCGTAAAGCGAGATGACCAAGGATGTTGATGAGCATCATAAAAATGACAATTAACCATAAATTACGTGGATTAATTGCATCAAACGGGTCGATAAACGCGTTCGGAACGATGGGTAAGATAATTAATGTCGCTGCTGCTAACATTAAAAACGCATACAACTCGGATGGTGTGATGGTTTTTAATACAAAGCCATGTAAACCTTCTTTAATGAGTAGTAGTAAGGCGGTGGCGATGGCGATGCTGGCAGCCAATGCGCTGTTTGTCATACTTAAGCCGCCTAAAACAACAGTGAGTAATAAGCTGATTTCGGTTGTTAAACTGGGGTCTTTATGATGGTCAGTAAAATAAGCCACTGAAACAAAAATAACAACACTCAACAAAGTGGCAATATGTAACCAAATATCCATCATGAACGAGGTGGCGCCGAGTAGCGCAGCTATTGCAAAAGTGCGAACGCCAGCAGTTGCCATTGTATGATTCGCGCGCTTGCTGCGTTCTCTATCCGTCCCAATAATGAGACCAATACCTAACGCTACAGCAAAATTGAGCAAAATGACGTGAGTGCTAAACATTGAAAAATCCTCAGCTTAAGCTACAACGAGCCAGAAATGATGATTGCTCGTTGATAATAGACCTATAACCAGTCCCAATCTATTCTTTCTTTTTGAGGCGCTTTGCGCATTAACCAATCCCATAATCTTGGTGGAATAAAACGTAACAATTTGGCCAGCCAACCCATCTGCCAAGGAATGACGACAAAGCGTTTTTGCTTTTCGATGCAAGCAATACATTGTTTGGCAAAAACATCAGCTTCCATTAGGAAAGGCATTTGATAGGCGTTAATCGCTGTCATGGGTGTTCGGATATATCCAGGGGCTATGGTGGTGACTGCAATATTATAAGCTTGCATCTCTACACGCAAGCTTTCAAGGTAGGTGATGACGGCTGCCTTGCTGGCACTATATGCACCTGCACCTGGTAGTCCACGAATACCCGCAACACTAGCAATACCAACCAGCTGTGTTGGCACTGCCTTAGATTGCTGCATGGCAGGAATAAAAGGACTAAAGGTGTGCACCATACCCATAACATTGATGTCCATGATTGCTTGGAACGCAGGAATATCTGCTTGATGTTCTGTCAGGGTGCCACGGCTAACACCTGCACTGGCAATGACGATATTAGGCGCACCGAAACGATGAATAAAATCGTTAGCAGCCTCGTTTAATGCAGCGCGATCTCTAACATCCAATGCATAAATGGCACAGCGCACATTGGAATTGGATGCTAGTTCAGCGGCTAGCTGCTGCAGAATAGCTGGTTTCCGACCCACTAAGCCCAGCACTAAGTCAGCATTTGCGTGTGCATATTGCTGAGCTAATGCTAAACCAATCCCGCTAGAGGCACCTGTAATGAAGATTTTTTTCATACGATTTGTGATGCCGCTAAACGATGGTGTGAGCGGGTAAAACAATCATTATTTTAACCGTGATGGCAACTCAATTAGATCGGTTGCCTTTTTTACTTTTTTACTGGTGTTTGTTTCTTTGTTGAGCGAATATTTCCAACAATGTAATCCACCACTTGTAGTGCTTGCTGATTACCACCTGCCATGGTGCCAGAGGTGATGAATTTTCCATCAATCACTAAGCTGGGCACACCTGTTGCGCCAGATGAGCGAAAGATTTGTGCAGCACGTTTTAAATGCGTGTTTACCGTAAATGAATTAAAAGTGTCTTCTACTTTTTTACGGTCTAAACCACTGTTGTTGACAATCCAAGCCAGCGTTGCTTTTGAATCGGTAGGATTTAAAGTTCTTTGCTTGTGAATAGCATCAAACAGTTTGTCGTGTAATTGCTCGCCTACACCTAAATCTTGCATGGTGAAAAAAGCTTGTGCCATTGGCGCCCAACTCGGATTAGGCAAACCTGGCATGCGTGTAAAATGCACATCCGCAGGTAATTTTTTTAACCAAGCATTTAAGGGTTGTTCCATATGATAACAATGCGAACATCCGTACCAAAAAATTTCCATTACTTCAATTTTATTGGGGTTTTCTTTTGGCATGACTTGCGCAACTGCGTCAAATTCTTGCCCTATTTGCGGCGCTGCTAATGCAACATGACTGAATTGAATGGCACCTAAAAACAGTGCAAATGACAGCAATAATTTTTTCATTATTTATCCTTACTTGTTAAATTAAATGGTGGTGTTGTGGATGAATGTGTTAAAGACAATGAGTGATGACGATAAATTCAATCCAGCTTAATCACTAATCAGTGTTTGATTCGGTTTCGACTTTAATTAAATCAGCGTTAAAGTCATTCGCTAATAATTCAGCCCGGGTTTTGTTAATGGCCTCAATATTACTAAGCGGACCAACGCGCACGCGATGCCAAGTGCCTTGGTCTGCAATTGTAGCGGTTTGCACAATGGCTTCAAAGCCTTGTAAGGCCAGTTTGGCTTTTAAATTATCAGCATCTTCTTCTGTTTGGAATGAGCCAATTTGTAAGAAATAATCTTCTTTTTTTGTACTAATGTCTGATTGGGCAATTTCTTTTTCGGTTACCGTGCTTTCTGTTCTAGGTAAGATGGTATAAAAATCAAGCTTATCCTCAGGTTCGGCACTTTCCTCATCCGTTGTTTGGCTAGCACTTTTAGTGAGCGACTCAATTTTAGGAAGTTTTGCTTTTTTATCTTTAAAAGGGCTGGTATCGCCTTGAATATAAATTGTCAGGGCGACCGTGACGATAACACCGAGTAAAAAACCAAACATGAGTCCAGATAAAAAAGGACTGCCGTTATTGGATTTTTGTTGGGATGATCTGGGTTTGTAATCTCTACTCATGCTTGTTTATCCAATTCTCTGCTTACATTTTATTTGGTGCGCTAACACCAAGCAATGTACAACCGTTGTGCAAAACGTGTCGGGTGGCACAGATTAATGCAAGACGGGCTAATTTGGTTGCGCGATCGTCAACTAAAAATTTGGTGTCGTTGTAATAGCTATGTAATTCACTCGCACACTCTTTTAAGTAATTGGCAATCATATGCGGTGCCAGTTCTTTTGCTGAAACTTCCACAATATCGGGGAATTCTGCTAGTTTCTGCATCAATATGGTCTCGCGTGTTGAGGTTAGCGGACTTAAATCAATGGCCGCTAAAGTGGAGACTTCTCCTTCCCATTGTGTCAATACGCTGCAAATTCGCGCATGTGCGTATTGTATGTAATACACAGGGTTATCATTACTTTGTGAGCGTGCAAGGTCAATATCAAATACTAATTGCGAATCAGCCTTGCGTGCCGCTAAGAAATATCGCGTTGCATCACAACCAACCTCTTCAATCAAGTCGCGTAAAGTGACATAGCTACCAGCACGTTTAGAAAGCTTTACCTCTTCACCGCCACGCATCACGGTGACCATTTGATGGAGCACATAGTCTGGCCACCCTTTTGGAATGCCAACATTCAGCGCTTGTAATCCTGCTCTCACGCGCGTAATCGTACTATGGTGGTCAGCGCCCTGCTCGTTAATCACCTTTGTGAAGCCACGATTCCATTTTTCTAAATGATAAGTGACGTCGGGAACGAAGTAAGTATAGCCACCATCTTTTTTGCGCATCACGCGGTCTTTGTCATCTTCAAAGTCGGTGGTGCGCAACCAGAGTGCGCCCTCTTCTTCATAAGTATGGCCGCTGTTAATTAAGGTTTGAACCGTTTGATCTACCTTACCTGATGCATAGAGTGCGCTTTCTAATGAAAAGACGTCAAACTGAATCTGAAAAGCCCGTAAATCTAAATCTTGTTCGTGGCGCAAGTAAGCCACGCTAAAGTGGCGAATAGATTCAATGTCGCTTAAATCACCGCTTGCAGTTACCTGGAGATCATCAGCAACAATGGTTGTTTTGGCTAAATAAGCGCTTGCAATATCGGCAATATATTCACCGTGATAGCCATTTTCGGGGAAGCTAGGGTCATCTGTTGATAGGCCTTGCGCCCTGGCTAAAACCGATTTTGTGAGGTTGTCGATTTGCGCGCCAGCGTCGTTGTAGTAAAACTCGCGTGTCACATCCCAACCGTTGGCCGCCAATAAGCGCGATAAACAATCACCGACAGCGGCGCCACGACCATGTCCAACATGCAGTGGCCCCGTTGGGTTGGCGGAAACGAACTCGACCTGTACTTTTTCGCCTTTACCTAATTGGTTATGGCCGTAGTGGTCACCCGCTTGCAGAATGGCTTGAACAACCGCGTGTTTGGTGTTGTTTGCCAAATAAAAATTAATAAAGCCCGCCCCCGCAACTTCTACTTTTTCAATTTGATCGTTTGGGGGTAAGGATTGAATGAGTTGCTCTGCAATTGCCCGTGGATTCTGACGCAAAGGTTTAGCTAACATCATGGCAAGATTGCACGAAAAATCACCGTGCGCGGCGGATTTGGGCCGCTCTAAAATAATGTGAAGACTATCAGCGTCTGCAACTAAAGTGTGTGCAGCTTGCAAAAGTAAGTTTGAGATCAGTGCTTTCAAGGGTAGTTTCTTAAATGTTAAATAATCAGTTATATTGCATAAATTCTGCTAAGTCATTATTTTAACCCAATACACTTAAATTATCTGTATCCACCAGCCCTATGCCAAAACAAATCCTTAGAATTGGACTTGATGTACCGCTCAATCGATTATTTGATTATGCAAATGATGGATTTAACGCGCAGGTTGGTGCACGCGTTGTGGTTTCTTTTTCTGGGCGCAATTTGGTTGGTGTGATTGTTGCCATCTCGGATACTTCAGATTTGCCGCTGGATAAGATAAAGCCAGTGCAACACGTGTTTGATGATGTTGTGTTTGATGCGCAGATGTTTAAATTATTGCAGTTTTGCAGCGATTATTATCATTATCCGCTTGGGCAGGCGATGATTGCGGCATTGCCTTTACGTTTGCGGCAAATAAAACCCGCAATCACGCGTAAGTGCTATGTTTATCAGCTTAAGCGGTCGATTGACCTAGCCGAACTGCCAAAGCGACAACTGGTATTACTTCGTATTGTCACTCTGTTGCAAACGCAAGAAAGCGTCAGCGAGACACAATTGGTTGATGTTTCGCCAAGCTGGCGCAAAGCCATCGCTTGGTTAAAAGATATGGATTATTTGCAGCAAACCGAAGTTGTTGCCGTCAAACCAGGCTTGCAATCATCCGCTGTGCAACCGCATGTAAATGCAGAGCAACAGCAAGTGATTCAATCGGTATTGAGTGAATTGCATCATTTTAAACCGTGGTTACTCTATGGGATTACAGGCAGCGGTAAAACAGAAGTCTATATACAGTTACTGCAAACCATTCTGGCAGAAAAGCATGCGCAAGCATTAATTTTGGTGCCAGAGATTAATCTAACACCGCAACTAGAAGCACGTTTTAGAAGCCGACTTAGTCAGTATCCATTAGCTACTTTACATAGCAATCTAAGTGAAAGTGAGCGCTTACAGTCATGGCAAGCTGCCAGCACGGGCGCAGCTAAAATTGTTATTGGAACGCGTTTGAGTGTGTTTGCTGCGATGCCACATTTGAAGCTAATCGTGATTGATGAAGAGCATGACAGCTCTTACAAACAGCAAGACGGTATGCGTTATCATGCGCGCGATATTGCCATTATGCGGGCCAAACAGCTCAATATTCCAATCTTGATGGGCAGTGCTACGCCATCATTGGAAACGTGGCATTTAGCCAAAAAGCAACAATATGGTTTGTTGATGTTAAAACAGCGAGCTGTCGAGAGCGCAACGCTCCCAAAAATACATTGTATTGATGTGGGTAAAACGCCGACTGAAAAAGGCTTATCTCCTATTCTTATTCAAGCCATGCGTGAGCGTTTAAAACGTGGTGAGCAAAGTCTATTGTTTCTCAATCGACGTGGTTATGCCCCCGTACTGCATTGCAGTACTTGTCATTGGGTGGCGCCTTGTCTGCGCTGTTCTGCTCGGCTAGTGGTTCACCTTGGACAAAGGCAGCTTAAATGCCATCACTGTGGGCATGAGCAGAGCATTCCAGTGCAATGTCCAGATTGCGGCAACACAGATTTGAGTCCTGTAGGACAGGCAACACAGCGCCTAGAGCAAACATTATCAGATTTATTTCCGACAGCCAATATTGCCAGGGTTGACCGTGACAGCGTGCGGAATAAAGATGCGCTGACCGACTTATTAAAACGAGTACAAGAAAGACAAGTTGATATTTTGATTGGCACGCAAATGTTAGCCAAAGGTCATGACTTTCCGCATTTAACTTTAGTTGGTGTGATTGATACCGATACTGCTTTATTTAGTCCTGACTTTCGTGCCAGTGAGCGACTTTTTTCTCAGCTAATGCAGGTCTCAGGTAGGGCGGGCCGCGCAGAAAAAGCAGGCCAAGTATTGATTCAAACCACATTCCCACAACATGCGCTGTTCGATGCCTTGCGCGGACAGGACTACGCAAATTATGCAGATGTTTTGTTAGCTGAGCGTAGCGCTATGCAGTTACCACCGACCAGTTATTTTGCATTGTTAAAAGCAGAAGCTAATGATTATCAACCTGTTTTGACGTTTTTAAACAAAGCGGTTTCGTTGGGGCAAACCATTCCGAATGCGATCATGATTTATGATCCCCTCAGACCGCAAATGGAAAGATTGAACAATATGGAAAGAGGGCAGCTATTGCTACAGGCCAATAATCGTGCGGACTTACATCAATTTTTAAAACAATGGATACCACATTTGCGCGCGCAAAAAATAAGTAACCAATTACGCTGGGTTCTCGATATCGATCCCATCTCGTTTTAGCGCAGGTTGCCAGTTTACAACGAATAACAAAACTATAAAATATCGTCCAGTACATAGGCGATTGAATGGGTCCAATTTTTCGTGCTGTACTTGGCTTTAGATGAATCTTGCGTTAATAACAAAAGTATTTTTTAACACATATAGTTTAAAATTAATCTTTGTAAAAGATCAATCATCTTTTTAACCAAAAATATAGAGTAGCCATGACTAAAACGCCACCTTGTGTAATGACCTTTGCCGCAACCGATCCGAGCGGTGGTGCAGGCTTGCAAGCGGATGCATTGACTTTGTCCAGTATCGGCTGCCACCCTTTATCAATCGTTACTGGTGTCACGGTGCAAGATACGGTTGGGGTTGAAAGTGTCATGGCTTTAGATGCTGACTGGGTGAATGAGCAAGCACGTAGCATACTAGAAGATGTGCAAGTTGCTGCTTTTAAGTTGGGATTATTGGGGAGTGTTGAAAATATTGCTGTGGTTGCAGAAATCATGGCTGATTATCCTGATGTGCCATTAATCATCGATCCAGTGTTAACTTTTGGTCGTGGGGATGATTTGAGTAATGATGAAATGCAAGCGGCCATGTGTGAGTTATTATTTCCTCAAGCGACTTTAATCACACCCAATAGCATAGAAGCGCGTCGTTTGGCTTTTTATGACGAACATGAGGAAATAAAACATACGGCATTAGCGCCCGCTGCACAACGATTGTTGAGTATGGGTGCGCAGTATGTGTTGATTTCTGGTACGCATGAACGCTCAGCAGATGTCGTGAATGTTTTGTATGGCGCAGAAGGCTTGGTTAAAGCGTATCATTGGGAACGATTATCAGGTAGTTTTCATGGCGCAGGTTGTACGTTGAGCAGTGCGATTGCCGCTTGTATGGCGCATGGATTAAACGTAGAAGAGGCGTCACAAGAGGCGCAAGAATTTACTTGGCAAACCCTGAATAAAGCGTTTAGGCCTGGCATGGGGCAATTGATACCAGACCGTTTTTTTTGGGCAAGAGAAGAGGCGGACATGTCAGTAGATGTTGAAAAATCATCTTCTATTCAACATTAATCGCTCGTTAATCAATAAGGCGTAAAAATTGCTTGAATATTGAGCGTTTTACAATTTATTGGGTCATAAGCTGGACGAGTAAGAAAAGTAGCAACAAAATGGTGCGCGCAATGCGATTTGACGCACTTTTGGTACGCGCGTTGCTGTTTTAACTATCCGACAATTTAATTTAATTTTTGAGCAATAACGATATAATCCGAGACCATGACTTCACAAAATCAAATTTTATTCGAAAAATCACAACGCCTTATTCCAGGTGGTGTGAACTCTCCAGTGCGTGCTTTCCGTAGTGTTGGCGGCACGCCAGTCTTTTTCAAGAAAGGCTTGGGATCCAAATTATGGGATGTTGATGGTAAAGAATATATTGACTACATCAATTCGTGGGGGCCAATGATTGTTGGGCATGCGCATCCCGAGGTAATTGCGGCGGTGCAAGCGGTTGCTGTCAATAGTTTATCCTTTGGTGCGCCGACAGGTTTAGAGCTGGAAATGGCAGAAGCCATCAATCATTTGATGCCGAGCATGGAACAAGTTCGGTTAGTTAGCTCTGGCACTGAGGCTACCATGAGTGCCATTCGTGCTGCTCGTGGTTTTACGGGTAGAAGTCAGTTTTTAAAGTTTGAAGGTTGCTATCACGGCCATGCTGACGCCTTATTAGTAAAAGCAGGTTCAGGGTTACTCACTTTTGGAGAGCCAGATTCTGCAGGTGTGCCTACAGAAGTGGCTGCTAATACACTGACTTTGCCTTATAACGATGTTGCGCAACTAGAAGCCCTATTTAAACAATCGGGTGATGCGTTGGCTTGTGTCATTATTGAGCCTGTTGTCGGCAATATGAACTTGGTTAAACCTAATCCATTATTCTTAAAAACATTACGCGAATTGTGTACCAAACATGGTGTGGTATTGATTTTTGATGAAGTAATGACAGGATTTAGAGTGCATTTAGGTGGCGCACAAGCCCTTTACGGGATCAAGCCAGATATGACCACATTGGGTAAAGTAATCGGTGGCGGTTTGCCTGTTGGTGCTTTTGGCGGACGTAAGGAGATTATGTCTGGGTTGGCGCCTTTAGGTAAAGTGTACCAAGCGGGTACACTTTCAGGCAATCCAGTGGCGGTGACAGCGGGTCTCAAAACCTTGGCACTGATTCAAGCCCCAGGGTTTCATGAACAATTAGCTGCACAAACGCAAAAATTGGTTGATGGTCTTATGGCAGCAGCAAAAAAAGTGGGCGTAACCTTTAGCGCGCAGAGCGTGGGTGGGATGTTTGGTTTATATTTTAGTGCGGAATGTCCGAATTGTTTTGATGAAGTCATGGCATCGGATAGAGCCGCTTTTAATACCTTTTTCCATAGCATGTTAGACAGCGGTATTTATCTTGGACCTTCTGCTTTTGAAGCGGGGTTTGTGTCTGCAGCGCATACTGATGCAGATATTGCCGCTACCGTTGCAGCGGCTGAAAAAGCTTTTGCAAAAGTTTTATCAACAAAACAAGCCTAAATTGATCGCTATGTGATTGATAGCAAGCGTGTTTAACGGTATTATTGAAGGTTCCGCTAAATGTACAGTAATGCTTGAGAATATAGTATGAATATGAATAATCCAATTAATCAGCAGGATTCCAAATTGACTAGATCGACACTTACAGAAATTAAAGCAACAGAAATGAAGACAGAGTCTCAGTTGTCAAGTTTGACGCCTGAAAAACAGGGTTTATATAACCCGAATCATGAGCATGACGCTTGCGGTGTTGGTTTTGTTGCGCATATCAAAGGCCAAAAAAGTCATCAAATCGTTCTACAGGGTTTGCAGTTATTAACTAACTTAACGCATCGTGGCGCAACGGGTTACGACCCTAAGCTCGGTGATGGTGCTGGTTTGTTAATGCAGATTCCAGATGCGTTTATGCGTGAGGAAGCCGCCAAGCTGAATATTGAATTGCCTGCTGCTGGGCAGTATGCGATTGGCAACTTGTTTTTACCACAAGTATCAAGCAATAGAGCGCAATGCGAAGGCGTAATTGAAAACATTATTCAAGAAGAGGGTCAGACCTTATTAGGTTGGCGTGATGTGCCAGTCGATAATAGTAATATTGCTGAAGCAGCGCGCGATGTAGAGCCTGTGATGCGTCAGGTTATTATTGCCAGCACTTTTAATGATCAAGCGGCTTTTGAGCGTAAGTGTTTTGTCATGCGTAAGCGCATCGAACATGCTGTACGTCAGCTAGATATTCAAGATAATGCTTATTTTTATGTGCCATCATTATCGTCTCGCACCATTGTTTATAAAGGGATGTTGCTCGCCAATGAAGTTGGTGTGTATTACAAAGACTTAGTCGATGAGCGTGTGGTGTCAGCACTGGCTTTAGTTCATCAACGCTTTTCTACCAATACATTCCCTTCATGGCATCTGGCGCATCCATTCCGCATGATTGCGCATAATGGTGAAATTAATACGGTACAAGGTAACGTTAACTGGATGACAGCGCGTCATGCGGCGATGCGTTCAGAGTTATTGGGTGAAGATTTGGAGAAAGTGTGGCCGCTGATCGTTGCAGGCCGTTCGGATTCTGCTTGCTTCGACAACTGCTTAGAGCTGTTAGTTGCTGGTGGCTATAGTGTGCCACATGCCATGATGATGATGATTCCAGAAGCTTGGAATGAAAAAACCATTATGGATGACGATAGACGTGCTTTTTATGAATATCACGCAGCGATTATGGAGCCTTGGGATGGCCCAGCAGCGGTTGCATTTACTGATGGTCAAATCATTGGTGCAACACTGGACCGCAATGGCTTACGTCCAGCGCGTTACTTAGTTACTGATGACGACATTGTGATGATGGCGTCTGAAATGGGTGTGTTGACATTCCCAGAAGAAAAAATCGTTAAAAAATGGCGTTTACAACCAGGCAAAATGTTAATGATAGACATGGAGCAAGGTCGCATTATTGACGATGAAGAAGTAAAGCGTGAATTAACAACCGCGAAACCTTATCGTCAATGGATTGATGCAACACGTTATAACATCGCTGACCTGCCAGCAGTTGACCCTAGCTATGAATTAAAAGCAAGCTTATTAGATACGCAACAAGCTTTTGGCATGACTCAAGAGGATATTAAGTTTTTATTAGAGCCAATGATGACTGATGGCGCTGAGGCGGCTGGGTCTATGGGTAATGATGCGGCCTTGCCTGTGCTGTCCAACAAACCAAAAGTGCTTTACAACTACTTTAAGCAATTATTTGCGCAAGTGACTAATCCGCCAATTGATCCGATTCGTGAAGAAATGGTGATGTCATTGGTGACATTTGTTGGCCCGAAACCGAATTTGCTTGAAATGCATGAAACCAAACCGGATCCCCGTTTAGAAGGTAGTCAGCCAGTATTGAGTGAGTCAGATTTTGCTAAGATAATGAACATTCAATCAATCACCAATGGGGATTACAAAGCCATTTCTCTAGATATTTGCTACCCAGCAGTTGATGGGGTTGCGGGAATGTCAGGTGCGTTGAGTGCCTTGTGTGCAAAAGCAGAGCAGTCCGTTGCCAATGGCTATAATATTATTGTCTTAAATGACATGAACGTGGATAGCGATATGGTGGCCATCCCTGCGCTTTTAGCCACCTCTGCTGTGCATATGCATTTAGTGGATGCTGGTTTACGTACACAAACAGGTTTGGTGGTTTCGACTGGTTCAGCCCGTGAGGTGCACCATTTTGCATTGTTAGCAGGTTACGGTGCCGAGGCTGTATTCCCATGGTTGACTTATAAAACAATCGCTAATCTATCTGACCAGCCACAAGAGGCAAATAAGAAGTTTATTAAAGCGGTTGGTAAAGGCTTGTATAAAGTAATGTCCAAAATGGGTATTTCAACATACCAGTCTTATTGCGGTGCGCATATCTTTGAAGCGATCGGTTTGAACTCGCAGTTCATCAATGCCTATTTTAAAGGGACAACAACCCAAATTGAAGGTATTGGTTTAGAGCAAGTGGCGGAAGAAGCGTTGCGTTTACACCACGATGCTTTTGGTAATGATCCTATATTAAGTAATGCATTAGATGCGGGTGGTGATTATGCTTACCGTGTTCGTGGTGAGGAGCATATGTGGACACCGCAATCTGTGGCTAAATTACAGCATGCAACCCGCACAAACCAATACGATACTTATAAAGAATATGCAAAATTAATTAATGATCAAACACGTCGCCACATGACATTACGTGGTTTATTTGAGATTAAACCTGCAGCAAAGCCGATTGCATTAGATCAGGTGGAGCCAGCCAAGGAGATTGTGAAACGTTTTGCCACGGGTGCGATGTCTATGGGTTCAATCTCAACAGAAGCACATGCGACATTGGCTGTTGCTATGAATCGTATTGGTGGTAAATCCAATACTGGTGAAGGCGGAGAAGATAAAAAACGCTTTATTCCTGTTGTAACCGATACAACGATGTCAGCAGTCTTTGGTAAAGAATTTATTGAAGCGGATGTTAAATTAAAAGCGGGCGATTCTATGCGCTCTAGCATTAAGCAAGTGGCCAGTGGTCGTTTCGGTGTTACCGCTGAATACTTGGCAAATGCAGATCAAATTCAAATTAAAATGGCACAAGGTGCTAAACCAGGTGAAGGTGGTCAACTGCCAGGGCATAAAGTGAGTCAGTATATCGCTACTTTGCGTTTTAGTGTGCCAGGTGTTGGTTTGATTTCACCACCACCGCATCATGATATTTACTCAATTGAGGATTTGGCTCAGCTCATTCACGATTTAAAAAATGCTAATCCTAAAGCATCGATCTCAACAAAACTGGTTTCAGAAACAGGTATTGGTACGGTGGCTGCTGGTGTAGCGAAAGCAAAATCTGACCATATTGTTGTGGCTGGTCATGATGGTGGTACAGGTGCTTCACCGTTGACTTCAGTCAAGCACGCTGGAACACCTTGGGAGTTAGGCTTGGCTGAAACTCAGCAAACATTGGTTTTAAACCAATTACGTGGCCGCGTGGTTGTGCAAGCTGATGGTCAAATGAAAACAGGTCGTGATGTTGTGATTGGTGCTTTACTGGGTGCTGATGAGTTTGGTTTTGCAACAGCACCATTGGTGGTTGAAGGTTGTATTATGATGCGTAAGTGTCATTTAAATACTTGCCCTGTTGGCGTAGCCACACAAGATCCAGAATTACGTAAGAAATTTACTGGTGAACCTGAACACGTTGTGAATTACTTCTTCTTTGTGGCTGAAGAGATTCGTGAATTGATGGCAAGTATCGGCGTTGCTAAATTCGATGATTTAATTGGTCGTGCAGATTTATTGGATATGCAAGCGGGTATTAATCATTGGAAAATTAATGGGTTGGACTTTAGTAAGATTTTCCACTTACCTGATATGCCAGCAAGTGTTGCCCGACATAACGTGGAAAGCCAAGAGCATGGTTTAGTAGACGCTTTAGATAATGCCTTAATTGAGAAGGCTAAATCAGCGATTGAGACAGGTGAAAAAGTGGTGATTGATACACCAATTGTTAATACGAATCGTACGGTTGGCACGATGCTATCTAACCAAATCGCAAGCAAGTACGGTAACGCTGGTTTGCCTGATGATACAATTAATATCAACTTTACAGGCACATCAGGTCAAAGCTTTGCCGCCTTCTTGGCTAAAGGTATTACTTTGACTTTAATTGGTGAAGGTAATGACTATGTTGGCAAAGGCTTAAGTGGCGGCCGCATTATTATTAAACCGCCAAAAGCTTTCCGTGGTATTTCACACGAAAATATTATTGTTGGTAATACCGTCATGTATGGTGCCACAAGAGGTGAAACCTACTTTAGCGGTGTGGCTGGTGAACGTTTCTGTGTCCGTAACTCGGGCGCATCTAGCGTTGTTGAAGGCGTAGGTAATCATGGTTGTGAATATATGACTGGCGGTACTGTGGTTGTATTAGGGGAAACTGGACAAAACTTCGCAGCTGGTATGAGTGGCGGCGTAGCCTACATTTACGACGTGGATCAGCAATTTGCTAAACGTTGCAACATGAGCATGGTGGCCTTAGAAAAAGTAGAGCCAGCAGAGGCTGATTTTGGAAAAGTGCAGCATCTAGGTCAGCCAGATGAAACAATCTTAAAAGGACTAATCCAGAAGCATGCCGATTTAACCGCTAGTCAACGCGCAATTGCCATTTTGGCGGATTGGGACAACGAGAGAGCTAAGTTTGTAAAAGTCATGCCAATTGAATATAAACGTGCACTAACAGAGTTAGCTGCAGCAGCAAGTAAGGAAGCCGCATAATGGGTAAAGTGACAGGATTTAAAGAGTTCAAACGACTATCAGAAGCTAATCTACCAGTCAGCGAGCGCGTTAAAAATTACAAAGAATTTGTATTACATTTAACGGACGAAGAAGCTAAAACGCAAGGCGCTCGTTGTATGGATTGTGGGATTCCATTTTGTACTTCAGGCTGCCCTGTCAATAACATCATTCCTGATTTCAATGATTTGGTTTATAACCAAGATTGGAAGCAAGCGATTGATGTATTGCATTCAACCAATAACTTTCCAGAATTTACTGGACGCATTTGCCCCGCGCCCTGTGAAGCGGCATGCACTTTGAATATTAATGATGATGCGGTTGGTATTAAATCCATTGAGCATGCGATTATTGATAAAGCGTGGGAGAACAATTGGGTAACACCAGTGATTAATCCAAACAAGACGGGCAAAAAAATAGCCATTGTTGGGTCTGGTCCAGCTGGTTTGGCTGCAGCGCAACAGTTAGCGCGCGCTGGCCATACAGTAACCGTCTTAGAGAAAAGTGATCGTATTGGTGGTTTATTGCGTTATGGCATTCCTGATTTTAAAATGGAAAAGTCACACATTGACCGTCGTATGGCGCAGATGGAAGCAGAAGGCGTCACATTTAAGACAAATCAGTATGTAGGTGAAAATGTGAGTGCAGATGAGGTGTTAGCAGCTTATGACGCAGTTGTATTAGCTGGTGGCGCAGAACAGCCGCGTGATTTACCAGTACCAGGCCGTGAACTTGAGGGTGTACATTTTGCTATGGATTTCTTGGCGCCTAATAATAAAATGGTTGCAGGTGATACCGTCTTAAATCAAATTAAAGCAACAGGCAAACATGTTATTGTCATTGGCGGCGGTGATACAGGGTCTGATTGTGTAGGCACTTCTAACCGACATGGTGCAGCAAGTGTTACGCAATTAGAATTAATGCCACAACCGCCTGTTCATGAAGATAGAACGTTAACATGGCCGAACTGGCCATTAAAAATGCGCACATCTAGTTCCCACGAAGAGGGTGCAGAGCGTGACTGGTCAGTTGGTACAAAAGCACTGATTGGCGAGAATGGTAAAGTCACAGCCTTGCAAGCCGTGAAGCTGGAATGGAAAGGGCGTGAAATGGCTGAAGTGCCAGGCTCAGAATTTATTGTTCCAGCTGATTTGGTATTACTAGCGATGGGTTTTGTGTCCCCGATTCAGAAAGTGCTAGATGCTTTTGGTGTAGAAAAAGATAATCGCGGCAATGCTAAAGCGACAACAGATGGCGATGCGTGCTACCACACAAATAAAGATAAAGTTTTTGCTGCAGGCGATATGCGTCGCGGACAATCATTAGTTGTTTGGGCGATTCGTGAAGGTCGTCAATGTGCGAAAGCCGTTGATGAATACCTGATGGGTTGCTCTGTCTTGCCACGTTAAGTAGACGAGTAGCAGTAAAATAATGGGGATACAAACTGTATCCCCAATTTTTTGGAAATGAGCAACGAATATGCAAACACTTCAGAATGATACTTTTTTAAGAGCTTTGATGCATGAACCAACCGATTACACGCCAGTATGGATGATGAGACAGGCTGGAAGATATCTGCCAGAGTACAAAGCAACACGTAAAGATGCTGGTAGCTTTATGGACTTGTGTCGTAATGCACAGTTTGCAACTGATGTAACGCTACAACCTTTAGATCGGTATCCTTTGTTAGATGCTGCCATTCTTTTTTCTGATATTTTAACTGTTCCTGACGCTATGGGTTTAGGATTGTCATTTGAAGCAGGTGAAGGACCAAGATTTGAACGTACCTTGCAACATGAAGCGGATATAAAACAATTAAGAGTGCCAGATATGGCAGACTTACAGTATGTTTTTAATGCTGTTTCCAGTATTCGTAATGCATTAGATGGTCAAGTACCATTGATTGGCTTTTCTGGTAGCCCTTGGACGCTCGCAACTTACATGGTTGAGGGTAAAGGCGGTACTGACTTCTTGACCATCAAAAAAATGGCTTATGCTCGTCCAGATTTATTACATCATATTTTAGAAATAACCGCACAAACGGTAATTGAGTATTTGAATGCACAAATTGAAGCTGGCGCACAAACGGTGATGATTTTCGATTCGTGGGGTGGCGCACTTTCTGATCGCGCTTACATCACGTTTTCACTTCAATATATGAAAAAGATTATTGCCAGTTTAATTAAAACAGCAGATGGTCGTAAAGTGCCGTGTGTGATGTTTACCAAAGGTGGCGCACTATGGCTAGAGGCACAAGCAGAAGCGGGCGCTGATGCGCTGGGGTTAGATTGGACCGTCGATATTGGACAAGCACGCGCGCGCGTCGGCAAAACAATGGCATTGCAAGGCAATTTAGACCCAGCAGTATTGCTATCTACGCCTGAAGCGATTGAGAAGGAAGTAGAAATGATATTGGCGAGCTATGGAAAAGGCAGTGGGCATGTCTTTAATTTGGGTCACGGCATTACCCAATGGACACCACCTGACAACGCATCGGCTTTTTTAGCGGCCGTAAGAAAACATAGTCAGCAATATCATATGTAAAAACAGGCAAAAAAAATGACCCATTAAAGGGTCATTTTAATCGAGGTTTTGACACCTCAGGTTTATTGTAACTTAAGCTTTTTGAATGTTAGAAGCTTGTTTACCTTTTGGACCATCAGTAACGTCGAAAGTTACTTTTTCGTTTTCTTTCAAACTTTTGTAACCACTATCAACGATTGCTGAAAAGTGAGCAAATAAATCGTCACCACCTTCATCTGGAGTAATGAACCCAAAACCTTTTGAGTCGTTAAACCATTTTACTGTTCCTGTTGCCATGTCTTATATCTTTCATACTTTAAATAGGGAGGCACCCTGAAAACTTGGGTTTTAAAATCTTGTGCCTTACTGACTTAAAATTGAAAAATCCAACGCCTTAGTTCGCTTTGTACACGCTTATGCGAATAAAAACAAGAGAAAAAGGCAAATAATTGCAAAAAATAGACAAAAAAGCTTGTTTTTAGGTGTTTTTGTTGCTAAACAGCTTGTGTAAGCCTATACTGCGTGCCTTGATGTATGTAATTAAAAAGATTTTGGAGTAATATTTGGCTAAAGAAGAATTAATTGAAATGAATGGTGTGGTAACAGAAGTGTTACCAGACTCACGCTATCGTGTGACCCTAGAAAATGATCACAAATTGATTGCTTATGCTGGCGGGAAAATGAAGAAGAATCACATTCGTATTCTAGCGGGTGACAATGTTACACTAGAGTTATCACCTTATGATATCAATAATGGGCGTATTACTTTTAGACATATTGAGCAAGGTAGCAATAGCTTCACACCGAGAAAAAGACGCTATTAATAAAACACTCGAGTATGAGTAGATTGATGATAAAAAAGCTCCTTACGGAGCTTTTTTATTTTAAGGGAGCATACGTTTTAAGATATCATTTTTATCAATAAACTTGTGCTTGAGGGTGCCTGCAATATGCAGTAGCACGATGCATACTAGAACGATGCCGATTATTTCATGCGCTTCATGAAAAACATCACGCAAGGTTTCACTATCTAAACCAGGTAATATTTTAATACCAAACCATTTCACGCCATATTTGCTGGAGACAGCCATGATTAAGCCACTAATTGGCATCGCAAACATTAATAAATAGAGGAAATGATGCGTACCTTTAGAGAGTTTGACTTCCCATTTTTTTAGGCTGGCTGGCAAGGCTGGTGGCTGATGTGTGATACGCCATAATAAGCGAATCACAATCAAAACAAGAATAGTGACACCAATAGATTTATGAAAATTGAAATAAAATGTTCTTGGTGTGGCTGCTTTGGCAAGGTCCCAGGTGAAAACGCCAAAATTGAATAGGTCATAAGATAATTGCTCGGGGGCTTCTTTAGGTAATTCACTCATAAACCAACCAAGACCAAACATCGAAAAAATACCTAAAGCAATTAGCCAATGTAGCAGCATTGCAGTTTTCGTGTAGCGACTGTTCATTTTTTTCTCCTCAAATTGATGGCAACATTCGTTTTGTGTGACAATTGTCACTATTTTATTGTGCGTTAGCAACTAGTATTCTAACTGCTAAAAACCTAAAGAGACCGTTTATGAAGAGATTAATAGCAATATTCGTATTGATGATGATAGCGAGTTGTGCCGAAAGCAAATCCGAAGGCTTCTTAGAGTCAATTGGGGGTGGTATTTATGTACATCGTGGTGCACATTTAGACATTGATGAGGGTTATCAGGGTGATATATGTAATATCAGTGTTGTGGTGGGTAGCAAGGGTGTGGCTGTGATTGATACGGGAGGTAGTTTCAAAATAGGTGCGCAATTGCGGGCAGCTATTGCTGAAGTCACTCAGTTGCCAATTCTATATGTGATTAATACGCATGTGCATCCTGACCATATTTTTGGTAATGCCGCTTTTCTTGCCGACAAGCCAATCTTTGTAGGACATGAGAAATTAGCAGAAGCGATGCAATTGCGAGAGGAAGGTTATCAAAGGCTGAATAAACGATTTTTAGGGGATGATGAGCAAGGGAGTACCGTTGTTATCCCTACTATGGCGGTAAAAACAGCGCTTGAGCTCGATTTGGGCGGTAGGATGTTGAAATTACACGCTTATTCAGTTGCCCATACCAATACCGATATCACGGCTTTTGATACCATGACGCAAACGTTATTTACTGGTGACTTGTTGTTTGTCGAGCGTACACCAGTGATAGAAGGTGATATTAAAGGGCTTATTTCCACGTTAGAAACCATCAAAACTAATTCACAAGTAAAGCAAGTAGTGCCTGGGCATGGTGCTCCAACATATTCATGGCAACAAGCGGTTGATAATGAGTTGCGTTATTTGAAAGTGTTATTGCACGATATTCGGACAGGCATAGAAAATGATGATGGCTTAGAAAAAACAATGAACATCGCCGCGAGTAGTGAAAAAGACCAGTGGGTGTTGTTTGATGTTGCTAATCGAAGGAATGTGAATATACTCTATCCAGCATTAGAGTGGGAGTGATAAAAAAAGCGGCAAGGGCCGCTTTTTTACTGAAGAAACCGTGTTATTTTCGGTAATCTAAGCTAGCCGCTGTTTGGGGGTAGTGGCTGAGCAACAACATGCCACCTGCAATGCCGATGTACAAGAAAAATAATTCAGGTATTTTGCTACCCAACACTAAAGCTAAAAATAGAGCCAAGCCAGCTAAAACCCGTGCGAAAAGTTTTGTCTTGAATCCAACAAACAAGCTAAGTCCTGCAATCAGTTGGATTAAAATTAAGATGGGTGCGAAAATAGTGGGCAGACCAAACTGACCTAGTGTGACTTGATACTGTAAATAACCGTCTGGAGTTGTCATAATGGCACTTAATCGTAATAGTACTAAGCCTAAAAAAACAAGTGCTAATAAAATACGAGCGATTGCTGTTTGAAACTTTTGCATCATTTATCCTTAATCACAGTTTAAAATTATGCAAGCATCATGCCTGTAAGCTTGATGAACTGCAAGGTTTACAAAGAAGGTTTTTAAAAATCAATGCAAGAATTTTATATTAAACCTGTCGCTTGGGCTACCCATGAAGCCGCGTTGAAGTTAGTCCGCGAAAAAGTGTTTATTGAAGAGCAAAAAGTGCCTGTTAGCTTGGAGTGGGATGACTGGGACAAGCAAGCATGGCATTTGCTGGCAGTTGATAGGCAACTTACCGTCGTCGGTTGCGCAAGAGTTTTGCAGCATGGCAGTATAGGACGTATGGCGGTCATCCAAGAAAAACGAAAGCTTGGGGTGGGTAATGCTCTATTAACGGCTGCCATTGAGCTATGTCAACAGCATCATTTAAAGTATGCCACATTATCTGCACAAACACATGCAGTACCATTTTATGAAAAAGCTGGTTTTGTCGTCGTTAGCGACGTCTATCTAGACGCGAATATCCCTCATATGGATATGCAACTAAAGTTTTAAAACACAACATTAAAATTGTATAATTCACTAATAATTTAGTTTAATTTTTTAAAGGGTACTTATGTCAAAAATCATTTTTAAAGCAGGTGAAGCCACCTTATATACCGAGGGTAAAGATACCTCTGCAGCGATGCCAGAAATTCTGATTGGTGCAGTTGATGGTCCTGTTGGTCAAGCATTTGCCAATTTAATGCAACAGAGCAAAGGCCATACTGCCATGTTTGCTGTGCGTGATATCAACCAAATGGTGCGTCCAGTTTGCATGACAGTACCGAAAGTAACGCTAAAAGATTCTGCAAATATTGAATTGTTTGGTGGGCTGGTGCAAGCAGCTACAGCAGATGCGATTTTAGACTGTGTGATTGAAGGCATTATTCCAAAAGACCAAGTGAATGACTTATGCATCATCAGCTTGGTATGGATTGACCCAGGTGCGGCAAAAGATCCTAATCTAGATAAAAAAGACATGTACAAAAATAACTACGAAGCAACGAAACTCGCTATTAAACGCGCGTTAAATGATGAACCTAGCATAGATGAGTTAATTGCTAACCGTCAAAAAATTAAACATTGCATGTGGGAAGACAGCTGGAATCAAGATTAAAAGCCAAGATAATGGCTTAATACTGCGTCAATTATAAAAAAGTAGCTAAGGCTGTTTTTTGTTGTGTATGATTAGTGATATGCCGATCGGTATATGCCGTGATAGGTATATTGGTGGATTTTTTGTTGTGATTTGAGGCGCAAAATACAGTTCATCATAAAGCGTTAGCTTAAAAAGCTTTATGGCTTAATTGCTCATTACAAGGAGAGATGAAATGAAAACACGATCACTTTTAGGCGCATTGTTATTAAGTTTGTCCATCAATGCTTACGCGAATACTAACCATGAAACAGTCAATCATCAAAAGGCTAAAGTATTACAGATTGCAGAGGCGTCTCAGGTTGATGCAGATGTAAATAATGCTTTGAGATTGAAATTCATCAGTAGACGAGCTGCACAGA
>JAFMCM010000060.1 GCA_017857755.1 Methylophilaceae bacterium
TATTGTTGGCAATCCGGATGAATTGTGTGCCTTGTTTGACGAAAATCGTTGCTTTTCCTTTTGTGATACGGGTGAGGTCGTCAACGAGTTCGGTTTGCTTGGTTTGTGCTTGGAATCCGAATTGTAAATTAGGGATGGTTTGCCCATTGAGGACGGTTTGGCCGTTAATGTTGGGCGGGCCTAGTGTGTCGCTTTTTTGTTTGAGTAAACTCATGGCGGCATTGACGCGCTCAATCACTAATTTTTTAGACATGACCAAGACTTGTTCTAGCTTTTGCATTTCATCAAGGGCGTCGGTTTTGATGGCTTCTACATTTTGATTGAACATGTAAAAGGCGGCGGTCAAAACAGCCATGGCGCCAATAAGGAGTAGTGGACGTAGTAAACGATTAAGAAGCGCTATTTTTTTCACGTAAGTTAGGTGTTATTTTTGTTGGTTGTTGTTGCTGTTTAAGCGAGAAGTCTCGACAAAACAGGTGTTGCAAAGATGCATGATACAAGATTAGCAAAGAACGCTGGGCTAGGGTAGCTTTTTATTCTTCATTTCCAGCGGGTTTGGTTTGGTCTTGCGTTTGCTCGACGGCTGATTGATGGTGCTAGGGTGGTGCGCTTGTTTAGCTGTGTTTGCGATTAAATAAGTAAAAAAGATTATTAAATCAATTGATTGCCGCGTAAAATAGCGGGCTATGGAAAAATATACTTCGATGCTGGCTAAGCCACTACAATCTTATCGTCCTTATTGGGCGAAGCGATTTGGCGTGGCTAGTATCTTGCCGACTTGTCGTGAGGAGATGGATGCTCTAGGCTGGGATAGTTGCGATATTATTTTGGTGACTGGTGATGCTTATATTGACCATCCTAGTTTTGGGATGGCGTTGGTTGGGCGTTTGCTGGAGGCGCAGGGTTTTCGTGTAGGGATTATTGCGCAACCAGATTGGCAGGATGAAACGGCTTTTAAAGCGCTTGGTAAGCCGAATTTATATTTTGGGATTACTGCTGGCAATATGGATAGTATGGTTAACCGTTATACCGCTGACCGTAAAATTCGTTCTGATGATGCTTATACGCCCGATGCAGCGCCGAATAGACGGCCCGACCGTGCGGTGTTGGTGTATAGCCAGCGTTGTCGTCAAGCGTATGCCGATGTGCCGCTGATTATCGGTAGTATTGAGGCGAGTTTGCGGCGTATTGCGCATTATGATTATTGGTCAGATAAGGTGCGTCGGTCTGTTTTGGTTGATTCTAAAGCCGATATTTTGCTGTATGGTAATGCCGAGCGGGCGTTGGTTGAAATCTCACATCGGATTGCGAGTGGAGCGCTAGTGAGTGAGATACAGGATATTCGCGGTACGGCTTTTATGCGTAAAAAGATTCCAGCTGGTTGGGATGAGATTGAGTCAACAAAGTTAGACAGGCCGGGTAAGGTTGATCCTGCTGTTGACCCTTATGAAATGAAAATGGGTAAGGCTGATGCGAGTTGTGCCACGCAGGAGGCGCAGGGCGCTGCCAATTTGCCAGCTGGGACAAAGCCGATTGAGATTGTGCCGCGTTTGCGTGCGAAAAGGCCTAAAGCGGATAGAGCTAAGCAGGTGGTGCGCTTGCCAGCTTATGAGGCGGTGGCGGCGGATGCTGTCCTTTATGCGCATGCTTCGCGTGTGCTGCACTTGGAGGCGAATCCTGGTAATGCAAGGGCGCTGGTGCAGCGGCATGGTGATCGGGAGGTTTGGCTTAATCCACCACCGATTCCTTTAACGACTAAGGAAATGGATTATGTTTACGATTTGCCTTATGCTCGTAAGCCGCATCCTGTTTATCAAGGCGCAAAAATTCCAGCTTGGGAGATGATTCGCTTTAGTGTCAATATTATGCGCGGGTGTTTTGGTGGTTGTACGTTTTGTAGTATTACCGAGCATGAAGGGCGTATTATTCAAAATCGGAGTGAGGCTTCTATTTTGAAAGAGGTGGAAGAAATCCGCGATAAGGTAGAGGGGTTTACGGGTGTTATTTCTGATCTTGGTGGGCCTACGGCGAATATGTATCGCATTGCTTGTCGGTCAGAAAAAATTGAACAGTCTTGTCGGAAGTTGTCGTGTGTTTATCCCGATGTTTGCGAAAATCTAAATACCGACCATAGTGCTTTGATTCAGTTGTACCGAAAAGCGCGCAATATTAAAGGCGTTAAAAAAATCTTAATTGGCTCCGGTTTGCGTTATGACTTGGCGGTTAAATCACCCGAGTATGTTAAAGAGCTGGTGCAGCACCATGTTGGCGGTTATTTAAAAATTGCGCCTGAACATTCTGAGGAGAATGTGCTGAGTAAAATGATGAAGCCTGGTATGGGTGCGTATGATGAATTTAAGGCGATGTTTGAAAAATTTAGCGCTGAGGCAGGTAAAAAACAGTATTTAATTCCTTATTTTATCGCGGCACATCCTGGTACAACCGATGATGATATGTTGCATTTGGCTTTGTGGTTGAAACGCAATCAATTTAGGCTGGACCAAGTGCAAAACTTTACTCCAACGCCGATGGCGATGGCGACTGCGATGTATCATAGTGGTAAAAATCCTTTGCGTAAGGTGACTGCTGATTCTGAGTCTGTTGCTGTGCCTAAGGCGGGTGGGGTGCGTAAATTACATAAAGCTTTTATTCGGTATCATGACCCTGCTAATTGGCCTATGTTACGTGAGGCATTAAAGAAGATGGGGCGTGCTGATTTAATTGGTCCAGGTAAGCGACAATTGGTCCCCGCTTTTCAGCCAGCAGTCATAGGGATGATTAAGCAGTCGGATGGTAGTCGTTTTATGCCTAAAGCAAAAGTGCATGCAAAAACGAGCCCACGCCGGGCCGCAGGGTTGCCAAAAGCGTTTAATGAGCTGAAAAATGCGGCTCGTCCAGTGCGTGCCAAGAACAATAAACATTAAGGCAGGCTTGCTGGTTGGTGATGAACATTTGAACGTATGGTCGATGAGTGTGTCTGGATGGATGCATTTTTAAAGGAGTGATATGCATTATCTTAAGCAGTTTCACATGGATGTACTACAACTTAAATCATGGCTAATGGCGTTGTTGGGCTTGGGCTTGTTTGGCATTTGTACGATGACGCTGGCGACTGAAAAGGGCTTGTTTTGGCAGTTGGAGGCGCCGAGTGGCAGCATCAGTTATTTGTTTGGCACTATTCATACGGATGATTACCGCGTTACTGATTTTTCTCAGACGACGTTAGATGCGCTTAAAAAGGTTGATTTGTTTGTGATGGAAACGCAGCCTAATAGCAATCCGATGCATTTTAAGATGGCAACGGCTTCTCTAGCCACTATGGTGACTGAAGCGGAGATGGTGAAAATAAAAGCGTTGACGGATTTTCATGTGATGCATTTAAGTCAGGTGTTGCGCATGAAGCCATGGTTGCTCGCGGTTGTATTTAGTCAATCCAAGCCACAAACACCTTATGCGCAAGATAATTTACTGATGCGGAGTGCTGAGGATTTTGCTAAGCCAGTTAAGGGGTTGGAAACCAGTGAAGAACATTTTGGTGTGATTGATGGTTTTAGTCTCGATGAGCAGCTGTTGATTTTGCGGACAACGCTTCAGATGACGGATTCTGAAAAAGAACGCGATTTTGAAAAGCTGCTTGCGGTGTATGAGACGGAAGATAGTGATGCGCTTTTGCGTTTGGATGCGGAGATGACTGGTCGTCGTTTGCCGTCAGCGCTTTGGCAAAGGATGCGAGTAAAATTGCTGGATGAGCGCAATGTTTTAATGGCGGAACGCGCGCTTGACTTGGCGCAGCAGCAGTCGGTGTTTATTGCGGTTGGTGCGGCACATTTGGCTGGTGATAGCGGTTTGATTCATGCTTTTAAAAAAGCGGGTTATCGCCTGAGTGTGCTGAAACGTTAAGTGCTTGTGCTGTTGTTAGGTCGGCGCTATAGCTGTTTTTTTATTGCGGCTGCAGTTGTGACGGGGATTTGTTTTTAATCAGGTGCTGACCCGCGTCGTAACTGGGGACATCAGGCTTTTGATTGACATAAATTAAAGCGTCGGTATCAAAGCCGTATTGCTTGGCTTGGCTGATTAAATGCTGTTTAATCGGATAAGCGAGTTCTGGCGTTCTTGACATAATCCATAAATAGTCTTGATTCGGGCCGCAAATCATGACGTAGTTGTAATACGCTTTATCTAGGGCGATGATGTTGTAAGCGCCATAGAACGGGCCAAAGAATGACACTTTTAGCTTGCCATGATAGCGGCCATCACTGGCAGGTGCGGCTAGAAAATAGGCTTTTCCAGTGGCGTTTTTCCATGTTTGTTGTTGACGGTTATATCCGCGATTGGTGACTTTAATCCCGCCATCTTCGCGTTTTTCGTATTGCGCAGTCACGTTGTCTAAGCCGCGTTCGAAGCTGTGGTCTAAACGCGCTATTTCATACCAAGTTCCTAGGTATTGTTCTGCGTCGACCCCGTTAACCACTTGGACGTTTTCTGGTACACCCATACAGCTAGTCAATAATAGTAAGATGATGAGCCATGGCTGTTTTTTCATGAGCGATTTCCTGTCAGTTGTGTTGGTTGTATTTCACTGTTACTTTTGGCTAAAAAGCGGTCTAGTTGTGACGCGAATGCTTTTCGATTAGAGGCGTTTAATGTGCTTGGCCCTGTCGTTTCTACGCCGCTTGCGCGTAAGTCTTGTGCGATGTTTCGGCGGCTGAGATGTTCTTGTATATTTTCTTGCGCGTAAAATGTGCCGCGCGGGTTTAAGGCGTGTGCCTTGTTTTGAATCACTTCAGCAGCA
>JAFMCM010000061.1 GCA_017857755.1 Methylophilaceae bacterium
CTCAACGAGTGCTGCGCGAACCAGTTCATTAAGTCCCTTGTAACCTTGGTGCCATCAGAAAAACGCAGCTGATGTATAGGCTAAATCTGTTTAATTGCCTGTGAGAGACGAGTGAGGGCCTCTGCAACGACCGCCTGAGGGGTGGCGATATTCATGCGCATAAAACCACTGCCAGCCTCACCAAATAAGATGCCCGAGCTTAAGCCTAAGCCAGCTTGTTTGATCAAAAACTGTTTGAGTGCTGTATCCGTCATACCTAAACCACGGCAATCCAACCATACCAAGTAAGTGCCCTCAGGTGCCATGAGTTTGATGGAAGGCAAATGTGTACTGACGTAATCCGAAACAAAATCTCGTGTGCTGCTAAGGTAGTTGAGTAATGCTACTAGCCAAGCTTCACCATCGCGATAAGCCGCTTCAAACGCGGTCAAGCTAAAGGGATTGGCCACATTAACATGTAGCGTTTCAAACGCTTGTGCGATGGCTAGCCGATGACGCGGGTCTGGAACAATCAGTGCAGATAAGTTAAGTCCTGCAATGTTAAATGTTTTGCTGGGAGCAACAGCCGTGATAATGTTGCTTGGGTTATGTGCTAATGATGCAAGTGGGCGATGTCTATTGCCTGGATAAATTAAATCAGCGTGAATTTCATCCGATAAGATGATTAAATCATGGCGGTTTGCAATGCTTAATAATTGGCTTAATTCTTCCGCTTGCCACACTCTGCCAACTGGATTGTGCGGGGAACATAAAAACAACATCTTTGCTTGCTCCGCACAGGCTTCTAAATGATCAAAATCAATTTTATAACCTGAGCTTGTTAATAGCAGTTGATTTTCGATTAAAGTACGACCAGTGTTCTTAACAGCAGAAAAGAAAGGGAAATAAACAGGCGGTTGTACAATAATCGCTTCGTTCACCTGAGCAAAAGCCAACGCAGCAGCATGTAAACTGGGCACTACACCTGGACATAACATAATCCACTCGCGTTGAATCTCCCAGTCGTGCCGTTTTTGATGCCATTCGATCAGCGCTTCAAATAGGCTTTCTGGCTCAGTGGTATAGCCCACAATCGGATGTTTTGCACGTTCAGCTAATGCGCGAGTAACTGCTGGCGGCGCGGCAAAATCCATATCAGCTACCCACATTGGTATCACTTCGCTCTCATTAAAAAGCGACTGCCTAGCATCATACTTTAGGCTATGGGTGCCCTCGCGATTGATGAGGTGGTCAAAGTCGAAATGGTCAGTCAAACGGCGCCCCCTTTTATGTTTTTACCTGCCACAATGCGTCTGCAAAATAGTTTTTTTCATCGAAAAATAATTCGGCAATCTCAAAACCATTGCTAGTCGCTAATTGAGTCATACCTGCGGTAGAAAACTTATGTGAGTATTCTAAATGCATGAGTTCGTGCGCTTTAAAATGAAAGGTTTGATTGGTCTTGGCAAGCCTGACCTCTTGATCCTTTAAGGAGATTAAATAACTTTCCATTGCACCAAGTACAGGATTGTAAAAACCATAGTGTTGAAATGCGGCAAGGTTAAAGTTACCTGCTAGCTCTCGGTTGATGCGAGCCAGTAAATTAAGATTAAAATCGCGAGTCAGCCCGTCAGAATCGTTATAGGCTTTATTCAGTATATTAGGGTCTTTTTTTAAATCAAATCCAATTAAGACATAATCATCTTGGTTTAGCCCAGCAGATAATTGGCTTAAAAAGACATTCGTTTCTGTTTGATTAAAGTTGCCAATATTCGAGCCTAAAAATAGAACTAATTTTTTATTATTCGATATTTTTTTAAGGTGGTTAAGTCCATTAAAATAATCGGCAACTACACCGTGAATATGCAGTTGCTTATTAATGCTAAGGTTCTGTGCTAATAGCTCCATTGCCTTTTCAGAAATATCAATTGGATAAAAATTTACTTTACAGCCACTGTCTAGAAAGCCATTGATAATGAGCTGACTTTTATGTCCATCGCCTGCACCCAGCTCAATAATATCAATTTCAGGTTCGTTGAGTATGCTAGGCAGTATGCTGTTAATCTTTTCTAGAATAGAAAACTCTGTTTTGGTTGGGTAGTAGTCGGGGTGTTGGGTGATTTTCTGGAATAATTCACTACCAATATCATCATAAAAGTATTTAGCAGAAATCGATTTTTGCGCCGCACTTAAGCCGACAATCACATCACTAATAAAAGTGTTTTTGGTTTGGTTGGGCTGATCTGTTCCAATCAGATTGGTGAGTTTCAAATGAGATCCTTTGCTAAGCGAATGCCAGAAAACATCCAACGCTGTTCTGGCAAATAAAAATTACGATAACTATGACGATAATGATGCATAGGGGTGGCGATACAGCCACCACGTAAAACAAATTGATTGCACATAAATTTACCGTTGTATTCGTTCAATATTCCATCAAACGCTTTAAACCGTGGATAGGGGGTATATTGACTACTTGTCCAGCACCACACTTGACCGTTCGGCGCCAAAGCATCAGTGGGGTGAAACAAGCCACCAGCGGTGGTCGGCTTGATTGGAAATTGCGTTAGAAACACTTCTAGCTCTTGCTCTGTCGGTAGCCGCAGGCCTTTCCAGCTAGCAAAAGCATTGGCTTCAAAATAGCTGATATGTACTAGCGGTTGATTGAGGTCTAAGGGGACGAGACCGTGTAAAGTGTACTCATACCACTCTTCGTCTATTTTCTGCCAATAGAGTGGATGTTGAATCGAATTTTTGCTAACCCAATCCCAACCTTGGCTGAGCCAATATTGTGCTTTTGTATACGCACCTGCCGCTAAGAACGCCAAATAATCAGCATTTGTAACTAGACTTTGCTGCATAGCAAACGGATACAGATAGTGCTTGTGGCGGGGACGTTCATTGTCGTAAGCGAAGCTCGCACCATGATCACCAATTTCAACTAAGCCTTCATCAAAATGAACCCAACGCGTTGTAGCAGGTGTTGCTTGATTGAGTGTTGTTAATCTGGTGTTGCAATATTGCGTTGTCAATACATTGCTAGCCAAGATCATTTTGATATCCATGAGTAACAGTTCCTGATGCTGTTGCTCGTGATGTAAACCAATTTCAATTAGTCCTGCTATTTCTGTCGTAACATTAGCTTCCTTGAGTAATTGTAATAGCGCCTCATCAACATGCTGACGATAGCGCATGACTTCTGCCACCGTTGGTCTAGATAAATGGCCGCGCTCAGCTTGTAGGGTGTGTGCACCGACCGATTTGTAATAGGAGTTGAATAGCACATCGAACTCCTGATTAAAGCTTTTGTATGCAGGCTGATATTTTTTCAGAATCACCGTTTCAAAAAACCAAGAAGTATGACCTAAGTGCCATTTTGGCGGACTGACTTCAGCGCAAGGTTGTACCACAAAATCTTCGTTTTCAATGCGGCTACAAATTTCCAGACTGGCTGCTCTCACTTGTTGGTATTGACTAATAAGGGTATGCATGCGGCTTAGCTAGTGACTTAATTGGTCACTGTCACACCTTTCCAAAAGGCAATATGGTTTTTAATTGCTGATGCCTCTTCTTTGGGTGTTCTATAGACCCATGCAGCGTTTACATTTTCATTACCATCAACAGTAATAGTGTAGTAGTTGGCTAAACCCTTCCACCCACAGGTAGTGGTATGTTGGCTTTCTACAAAATAAGGCAATTTGATGGCGCTGAAAGGAAAGTAATGATTCCCTTCCACCACAACCGTTGCATCAGATTCGGCAATAATCGTATCATTCCATATGGCTTTCATGATCGTTCCTTTGGTTTTAAGCTGGTGTTGAGAGATGGTCACTTTAACATTACTATGCAGATAGATAAATGAAAGAGTTTGGAATGTGTTGCTGGAGGCAGCCAGATTTAAGCTGTTGTTATCACCTTAATCGGTAAGTTTGTTAAACGACCTCTAACAACAGCTCTTCCGCGTTATAAGTCGTGTGTTCATCTCGATCAATATAGGCGAATGCATACATATTTTGGTACACAGACTCGTATTCATTTACAAAGTCAGTCGTTTGATCTATGGGTGCGCTGTTAGTCATATTTTTCTCGTTGATTGAATTGGCGTTAATATTATCTGTGAATTATGTCAGTCTCATGAATTGACAAATCTAACGGCTCAGTTAGAAAAAAGTGAATCATCTCAACTCAAAATGGCTTGGTTGCTTATCTGCGCGCGTCCATAATGAGTGGTCACCTTAAAGTAGAGCTTCTTCATCAACAAGTAGTTCATTTACTGTTGTAATCTCACACCATCTCATTGAGATTGTTGAGCCAAAAATGGCGGCATCACAAACAAAGTAATCTTAGCGCAAGGGTATAAATATTCTTTTGCTGATATCAATAGTCCCATTGGGGAAGGGACTGACAATCAAATAGGGCAGCTTCGTTCATTGATATGAATCAGCAAGCAAGATGGGAAGCTACGGCTAGTAATTGGGAAGGGATTATTGGCGAGCGAGACAGAAGTGCGGTATGTATTAATGTCCAATGCAGCCTATTAGCAGGCGATACATTAGAAGTGCGGGCTTACAGTGGTATTTCTATGGCTGGTTGTTCGCAAAGTTGGAAGTGAGTGGCGTAATTTTGATCAAGAACGAAAAAAATCACAACTTATCGCGATTTAGCACTTGGAAATTTTTTAAAATGACTGTATCATGCGCGGCTTGTTGTTGATTTGGGTGCTTAGCTCAGTTGGTAGAGCGTCGCCCTTACAAGGCGAATGTCAGCGGTT
>JAFMCM010000004.1 GCA_017857755.1 Methylophilaceae bacterium
ACCTACTTTTGCCGTCTATGACCAGCAGGCAAAAAAACTTAACGCTAGCCCAGCACCAGATGATGCAGCTGCATTGGAAAAGCGCGCACTGGCCCACAGCTTATTGCCTTCATTACTTTATCGTGAACAAGCCTACCATTTACCATAAAGACAACCAATCAGCTGCGATACCACTACTCAATAGGTATTTGATGGCGTATAGGCGCTTTAATCAGACTTTTCATCATGGCCTTAACGCCGTCTTGTTGCTGGCGTTGCTCATGCCTAAACTCGGGTTGGCAGACACGCTCATCGGTGAGGTGGTTGCGGTGACTGATGGCGATTCGATTACGGTGGTTACCGAAGGCGTTCAGTACAAGATTAGGCTGTCTGGTATTGATGCCCCAGAGCGCCATCAAGCCTATGGCCTGCAATCCAAGCAGTCTTTGTTTGATTTAGTTGGTCAGCAAACGGTCAAGATTACTTATCAAAAATATGACAAGTACAACCGCATCCTTGGCAAAGTTTATTTAGATGGTCTAGACATCAATTTAGCACAAATAAAAAGCGGTTCAGCTTGGCACTATCGCTACTATCAAAAAGAGCAAAACGTTGAAGATCGCGCCTTATATGCGCAAGCCGCCGCATTAGCCAAGAAACACCAGCTTGGCTTATGGAAAGACGAGAACCCAATCGCACCATGGGACTTTAGAAAAACATGGCATTAATCGCACAATGGCGCTGTCCTCGGCTAGAAAGCAACAAAAAGGAAGCCTAAGCTCCCTTGATGTATGCTGAATGCGAGATGACTTGTTCATCATCAGCAATAGCCAACAATAGCTAAGTACAATCATGGTCTCAGCTTAGGTTTGATGACTCACTAATTACATTTTATTCCAAAGTTATTGTTAGCAATGTTCAGCATGCCCGTTAAGTCTTGATAGCGCTTTGTGGCGTTATTGGCGCTGTTATTAAGATCATTTGTAATCGTATTAAAGCTACCGATCTTTGTGCTAAAGCTTGATAAACTAAATGAAGGCGGCTTTAGTCCTTTTTGCAGTGGTTTAATCGCCTGCTCCATCGGTTTCGTTACTTCATCCATAACTGCCGTAATCGGTTTATTGACTGCACTCTCAACGTTTTTAACACCTGGGATTTTTTTGATCGTTTTAATGATACTGTTGACTTCTTTAAAGGCGCTTTTAAGCGTGAAAGATTTGTTAAATGTTGCAACTTTGATTTTAATTTTCTTGCTCAACAAGTCACCAACTTTACCAACACTGCCTGCAATAGCATCGACTGGTGACTTAAGCGTTGCAACCGCCTTTTCCATATCCTGAGAAAAATCGATCGCACTTTGCACATCTTTTAGGTTGCTGTTTACTTTCTTTTCTAGGGCAACAAAATCATTTTGTGCTGATGTTAAGTCAGCAACAATCCGTGTAGAAGAAGTATTTAGCTGATTGATTTGGGCTGTGGGCACAGTACAACTTTGGTTGAAATTGGCCAGCGCACTACATGCGCTCTTAAATTTGGATAACTGTGCAGTTAGTTCCGTAGCATTTTTGCTTGCTTGATCAACAATTTTTTGAATTTGAGGTTTCACTTCTTTATCTAGTTTAGACTGTAGCGCTTTGATCCCGCTCTTTGTCGCTATTTGGTCGGTGATGTTGTGTGAAGGCTTCACGCCTTTGTTGTTAAGTTCACCGAAGGTATCATTGGCAAGGGTAAAGACATTTTTCACTGAAGCCACTGGAGAAACAACAGGAATCAATGTGCCGAATGTTTTAGTCGCTGCTGTGAGGTCAGATTCCATTTTTTTCAGGTCCGCATCCACCTTTAAAATCGCATTAACATTAGATGCAAGATTATCAATATTGTTAATGATATTATTACCTTGCAGTGCAATGTCGTTCCAAGCATTGATATTGGATTGTACTGGGGTGGGTAGTTTCGAGCATGCATCAATTTGCATAGCGGCATTGGCATGAATGACAAAAGCGCTGCTTAGAATAAATAGACCAAATTGTTTTAACATTTTCATATCTGTCCTTGTTGAAGTATAAAGAAATCGAGTGATTTAAATCAGTGTTTAGTAGACTCATTATAAACATGATATTGGCTGGACTTTGACGAAATCGCTCACTTTTATGAACGCATTAACTCATTGATTAAATTCAAAAAATAATAACATTATGTTTTTTGTTTGTTTTTTTTACAAATCCGATGATGCAGAAAAGTACGCTTGACGGCTACTATTGGCATTTAATGTTTTGGAATCGATCTCGGCTGAGAACCCATAGACGCCAGTCTTAAGGCATCTACGCCATCAGACAAAATAAAAGGCTATCATCGCTGATAGCCTTGATCAATGATGCTGTGGAGGCATTAATCGCGGTCAATACTGTCATCAACAATTTCGGATGAATGAATATCACATTCAATATCCCAAGTTTTGCCATCTTCTGCTTGAATATCAATATCAAACACCCAGCGGTCATCTTCTTTTTCAAGCTCAACTTCCATCAAAGCGCCTTGATGCCGCTCTAAAGCTTTAGCAATGCAAGCACTCATGTGATCGTTATGCTCCTGTGCGTCTAGCACCTCAAATCTTTCTTCGCGACTTTCATAATCGCTAACGCTATAAAACGCAAAGCCGCCTAAAACAAAAGAAACAATTGCCACCAATATCATCATGATTGATTTTTTCATACTGCTACTCCTTATAATAATTACAAAATAAAAGGGAGCTGAAAGCTCCCTTGATCTAGGCTGAATGCCAAATTACTTATTCATGACGTACATTGTCACTTCAAAGCCAAAACGCATTTCAGTTGCTGCTGGTGTTGTCCACATGATGATTTCCTTTAAGTTGTTGACGGTTAGCCAGATGGCTAACTCATGTATGAATCATACCCCAGCACCACAATGCATGACTATTGTTCATCATGAACCATGGCTAAGTAAAATCATGATGTAGCATCAGCGAATCGAATGCCACAAAAGAAAAAAGGCTTTCATCTCTGAAAGCCTTATGTATCTTGGTAGGGAGTGCGGGGATCGAACCCGCGACAAATGGATTAAAAGTCCACTGCTCTACCATCTGAGCTAACTCCCCATTAACTGCTATGCTTTTGAGTGATTGCCCAAAAATGCAAGACCGCGATTATGCTGGAAACCAGACCTTTGGTCAACAAGGTTTAATGAATTAAATACAATATTAATGATTATTGTTAGAAAAAAATCGTCAACGATGTATTCGAGTCATTGAATTACCGCATGCCTGGCAGTTTGCCACCCATTAAGCCGCCCATCCCACGCATCAGTTTTCCCATGCCGCCTTTGCTAAACATTTTCATCATTTTTTGCGTCTCAGCAAATTGTTTCAATAGTCGATTGACTTCTTGCACTTCCACGCCACTGCCGTTTGCGATGCGCTTTTTACGAGTGGCTTTAATCAGTTCTGGCTTGCGACGCTCAAGTGGGGTCATGCTGTTAATAATGCCTTCTATGCGACGTAGCGATTTCTCAGCATCATCACTGCTGACTTTTGATGCCATATCGGCTACCTGCGCTGGCATTTTATCCATCAGCGCACTCATGCCGCCCATATTACGCATTTGGACCATTTGCGATTTAAAGTCTTCTAAATCAAACTTACTGCCTGATTTGATTTTATCTGCAACTTTTTTCGCTTCTGCTAAATCAACGTTTTTATGTGCTTGCTCAATTAAACCGAGCACATCGCCCATGCCTAAAATACGGCCCGCCATGCGGTCAGGGTGAAATGGTTCCAATCCATCTACTTTTTCACTCACCCCAATAAATTTAATCGGCTGCCCTGTGACATGTCTGACTGAAAGCGCCGCACCGCCACGGGCATCTCCATCTAGCTTGGTGAGTACAACACCAGTCAGCGGCAATGCTTCACCAAATGCTTTTGCGGTGTTGACTGCATCTTGCCCTTGCATGGCGTCTACGACAAAGAGGGTTTCAGTTGGTTTGAGCAGTTGATGCAAGGCTTTGATTTCTGCCATCATGGCTTCGTCTATGCCTAAACGACCTGCAGTATCAACAATGACTACGTCATAATAATTTGACTTGGCGTAGGCCAGTGTTTGCGCCGCGATATCAATCGGCTTCTGATGAATATGACTGTCAAAGCAATCAATTTCTAACTGTTTAGCTAAGGTTTGTAGCTGTGTAATGGCGGCAGGTCGATAAACGTCTGTGCTGGTTAACAGTACTTTCTTTTTGTCGGCTTTTAATCGTTTCGCTAGCTTGGCCGAAGTGGTTGTTTTGCCTGAACCTTGCAAACCCGCCATCAAAATCACCACTGGCGGTACTGCGGCTAGATTAAGAGCAACATTCGCTTTGCCCATTAACTCGGTTAGGGCCTCGTTGACCACTTCGATGACTGCTTGACCAGGGGTTAAACTGTCTAATACTGCTCGGCCGTTGGCTCGCTCTTTAACTTTTGTAATAAAGTCTTTGACGACGGGCAGTGCGACATCGGCTTCTAGTAAGGCCATCCGCACTTCACGCATCGCATCGGCAATATTATCTTCGCTTAAACGCGCTTGACCACGCAGGTTTTTAATAACGCCTTGTAAGCGTCCAGTTAAATTGTCTAACATTGATTGATGCCTTTTTGGATTCACCTAATAGGATGCATCTAGGATGATTCAATTAGATTTTCATGAATTAATTTGCCCTAATTTTACATCATGCTATGCGATTGGCGTGAGTTTTGACATAATTACATCATGCTTTATTTAATTCCTTACTTGGTTGTTGCTTTTATTTACATGGCCGTTGCGGTCGACTTTTGGCGCACCGCAAAACTAAAACCAAACACCAATGAAGCGACGCAATCTTTAAAACTGCATAGCGCGATGATTGCCTTGGGTTTAATCTTGCATGGCGCTTTGCTTTACCGCGATATTTTTGCCTTTGGTGGTTTTAACTTGGGCTTACTCTACGCCCTCTCCGCTATTTTATGGTTGACCGCCTTAATTTACTGGCTAGCCAGTCGCAGCCATGCTTTACACAGCTTACAAGCGTTTGTGTTACCTCCAACGGCCATCTTTGTTTTGCTCTCTGCCATGCATATTACGCGTTATGTGCCACCAGCAGAAAATACCAGTTTTTTGTTTATTGCTCATGTGGCGATTGCGATGCTGGCTTATAGTTTGTTTACTTTTGCCGCTTTACATGCTGCGCTCATGGCGATTGTGGAGCGTAGCTTGCACAATAAACCAACGTTGGTTAAGTTGCCCAGTTTTCCGCCTTTAATGGTGATGGAGAATTTATTATTTAAAGTGATTCGCTTAGGCTTTATCTTGCTAACACTGACCTTATTTAGTGGTATGTTATTTAGTGAGGCGATCTTTGGCGAACCATTGCAATTTACACATAAAGTGATTTTCTCCATTGCTTCATGGTGTATTTATGCTTGGCTGCTGTATGGCCGCTTTCGCCATGGCTGGCGTGGCAAAATTGCGATTCGTTGGACGCTGTTTGGTTTTGTGCTACTGCTATTAGCTTATGTTGGTAGTCACTTCGTGCTAGAAATCTTATTAAAAAGATCCCTATCTTAAGCTAATGCTAGGCCATCCATGCGCGGTTGCATAGGCCAATAGCGTTTCATCCGCATCGACCGCAACAGGATGCGTGACCAGTTTCATTAATGGTAAGTCGTTATGTGAATCACTGTAGAAGTAACTCTTGCTAAAATCTTCCAATCGCTGATTGCGTTGTGCTAGCCATGCTTTTAGTCTGGATACTTTGCCCGCTTGAAAGCTAGGCTCACCACTGACTTGGCCAGTAAATTCTCCATTGACCATTTCTGGGTCAGTGCCAATCAAATGTGTGATGCCGTAAGCGGTTGCAATCGGTTTGGTCACAAAGCTATTGGTTGCAGTAATAATCATGCATAAATCACCATCTGCTTGATGTTGGTTGACCAAAGCCTGTGCCCGTTCTGTCATCATGGGGCGAATGACTTTGTCCATGTATTTAAGATGTAAAGTATCTAAAAACGCTTTGGGATGTTGCGCTAAAGGTTGTAATTGGAATTTTAAAAAGGCAAAAATATCTAAACAGCCATCTTTATAGTCTTGATAAAACTGCTCATTTCTTTCGTGATGCGTTTTCTCGTCTAACAGGCCTTCACTAATGAGAAACAAACTCCAATTGTAATCACTGTCGCCAGCAAGTAAGGTGTTATCTAAATCAAAGAGGGCTAAATTTTGTGTCATCTGTTTTCTTTACGTTATTGGTAATACTAATTAATTTTTACTCAATTTCATCGACATTCTTGGACGTTAAAATTAAGGCAACGCCTAATAATATCACTGCTAATGCAATCAGCTCATTTTGGGTGACTGCTTCGTTTGCAAACCAAATGCCCACCGCAAACGCCACGATAGGATTAACAAAAGTATTACTACTTGCCACCAATGGTCGCACAGTTTTAAGCAAATATTGAAAAGCACTGTAGGCCACGATGGAGCCAAGTAGGATTAAAAACAGCATTGCACCCCAGGATTTAGCAGATATGGTTGATGGCCACGATTCGCCAAAGTAAGCACTTGCTAACAACAGAAAAACCCCACCTGATAACATCTGACAGGCAGCACCCATTAATCCTTGTGGCATGGGTAAATGTTTACCCCAAATAGAGCCAAACGACCAACTGGCAGCGGCAAAAATCAATAGCCACGCACTGACAGCATCACCATGCAAGCTACCACCTAAATTCAACAAGCCTATCCCTAATATACCAAAAAAAATACCAAACCACTCTTGGCGGGTAATGTGATGGCCCCAAACACTGGAAAAAATCGCCATCCAAATCGGCGCAGTAGCAATCGCTAGCGCTGCCACACTGGAGCTGACGGTTTGCTGGACATAACAGACAGTACCATTGCCCAATGCTGGCAATAATAATCCAACCAGACTAGCGCCCTTCCATTGCGCCAATGTTGGTTGTGGATGCCCCATCCATCGCAACAATCCATATAACAAAGCGCCCGCGATAGCAAAGCGTACACCTGCCATTAAAAACGGTGGGAAACTTTCAATGCCAAAACGAATCGCCAAATAGGTTGAACCCCAAATAAAATAGGTACAGACGAGTGCGAAGCAGATAATCAGGGTTGATTTACCATTTGCCATTTTGAACCGTTTCAAAAGGTTAGTCCGTCATTATAAATGGCTGGTAAAAAGAAAGTGGGAATTTGTATGTTCATTTTTTTAAACGCTAACCACACCTTTAACGGCATTGGTAACTGCAATGGACATATTGGCGCACGGTGGTTGATGCAGAAAGGCGTCAAATAGTGGCGGATTTAAGCCCAATGGGAATGGCTGCCTGTCGGTCGTCATCTAATTCAGGCAGCCCCTATTTTACGCATCAATGCCTATAGTTGAGGATTGAGTTTTTCAGACTTGCTATACAGCTTATTTAAGCCATTTAGATAGGCTTTAGCTGATGCAATCACAATATCTGTATCGGCGCCTTGTCCGTTGACAATGCGCCCACCTTTGGACAAGCGAACGGTTACTTCACCTTGTGCATCTGTGCCACTGGTAATGTTGTTAACTGAATACAGTTGCAACTCTACGCCGCTGTTTGCAATACTTTCAATCGCTTTAAAAGTGGCGTCAACTGGACCACCGCCATCTGCTTGTGCGCTTTTTTCGATGCCATCGGCAGATAAGGTAATTTCAGCATGCGGCACCTCACCAGTCTGCGAGGCGACATGTAAATAAACTAATTTAAAATGCTCACTGGCGACACTGTCAAATTCGTCACTCAATAAGGCATGTAAGTCTTCGTCAAAGATTTCAGATTTTTTATCAGCTAAGGCTTTAAAGCGCGCGAAAGCCGCATTTAGCGCGTCTTCACTGCTTAATTCGATACCCAATTCTTTTAAACGCGTTCTGAATGCATTGCGGCCTGACAATTTACCCAAAGTAAGTTTATTGGTGTTCCAGCCAACATCTTCGGCACGCATAATTTCATAGGTTTCACGATGTTTTAAAACGCCATCTTGATGAATGCCGCTTTCATGCGCAAACGCATTGGCACCGACAATGGCTTTATTCGGTTGCACTGGATAGCCAGTGATTGTCGACACAAGTTTAGACGCTGGTACGATTTGGGTCGCATCAATCCTTGTTGTTAAATTGAAGTAATCTTGACGTGTTTTAATCGCCATCACCACTTCTTCCAAGCTGGCATTACCAGCGCGTTCTCCCAACCCATTGATGGTACATTCGACTTGACGTGCTCCATTAGCGACTGCCGCCAAGGAGTTGGCAACCGCCATGCCTAAATCATTATGACAATGCGTGCTCCAGACTACTTTGTCTGCATTTTTGACCCGTTTAATCAAAGTTGCCATACGCTCACCCCATGGCTCTGGAATACTGTATCCCACTGTATCAGGCACGTTGATTGTAGTTGCACCAGCCGCAATGACCGCATCGAACACGCGCACTAGAAAATCCATTTCAGAACGCACCGCGTCTTCGGCTGAAAATTCCACATCATGGGTATATTCCAGTGCCCATTTAACGGCTTGCACTGCGCGCTCAACAACCTGGTCTTCGCTCATGCGCAATTTGTTTTCCATATGGATTTTGCTGGTGGCAATAAAGGTATGAATACGCCCGTTCTTTTCAGCGTGCTGCATAGCAGGAGTAATCGCTTCACCAGCGCGGCGAACATCATGCTCACTGGCGCGGGCAAGCGAGCAAACGGTTGACTGGGTAATAAAGCCTGCAATCGTATGGATAGAATCAAAGTCGCCTGGACTGGCGGCAGCAAAACCGGCCTCAATCACGTTCACGCCTAATTTTTCTAATTGTCGCGCAATTCGAATTTTCTCTTCTTTAGTCATGGCTGCGCCTGGGCTTTGTTCGCCATCACGCAAAGTGGTATCAAAGATAATTACTTGTTCTTGGTTCATGTTGTATTCCTAATCAATACGCTAGATTATAAATGCTTTTAGCCATCGCATGTAAGAGGCGAGAGCAAGAATGACGGTATTAGAGGGAGGTGGTTTTAGTGTGCGCTAGCGCGCAGCAGCAGTGTAGGGCTTGATAATAACAAACCGATGCGAGTATTGAGGGCTTGAATTGTAAAATCAATCAGCATGCGAACCAGTATAGGTGGTTTTTTATTTCTGATCAAGCGCATCGCCATCATTCGCTTTGCGCCATTACGCCTTAGGCGTTTTACTTTTCAATGTTGATTTAAGCCAAAGGTAATAACCTGACAAAGCGTAAATAAGCACTACCGTAAACAATACTTCGGGTGGGCTGTAGGAAACCAAAACAAAGGCTAACATAATGGCTAAAATGGCCACAAAAGGCACACTTTTTTTCAAATTAACATCTTTACCACTATAAAAAGACAAATCACTGACCATGGAGCCAGCAGCGAATACAGTGAAACCCCACGCCAACCACTGCATTTTAATCGCACCAAAGAATATCTCACGTCCAGAAATGCCATACTCATAGGAGACCCAAACAAAACCCGCTAACAATGCAGCAGCAGCGGGACTGGGCAACCCTTGAAAATAACGCTTGTCTTGAAATGGGTCTTCTAACTTGGTGTTGAATCTTGCCAACCTTAAAGCGGCGCAAGCGCAATAAATAAAGGCCGCTATCCAGCCAATTTTACCAAGGGGTTTGAGCGCCCAAACATACATAATGAGGGCTGGTGCTACGCCAAATGAAACCATATCTGACAAGCTATCGTATTCCGCACCAAAGGCACTTTGCGTATTGGTCATCCGGGCAACACGTCCGTCCAAGCCGTCCAAGACCATGGCAAGAAAAATCGCAATTGCAGCTTGTTCATATTTCATGTTCATGGCACTAACAATTGCAAAAAAACCTGAAAATAAGGCGGCAGAAGTGAATAAATTGGGCAATAGATAAATGCCTTTTACCCGCAAGCTTTGGATGTCAGCCTCGTCTGGTTCTTGTCTTTCTAAACGCATTGGTTGTTTTGCCATATTCGAATATCGTTAGTCTAGTTTAAGATTAGTATAGCAAAACCGATGTAAATAAAGCTAATATTTCACTCATATGACCTCCACTTGCTTGACCTGCGCATGTACGACTGGCGGAACATGCATGTAATAGACAACATTGACCTGTGTTAATATCACGAAAAAAATCATGTTTTGTTTTTATTCGCTTTCAATTAAGTTGACCCGCATATGAAATTCACCCTACACCACACCGATGGTTCTGCTCGTCGAGGCACGGTACATTTGGCGCATGGCGACGTACAAACACCCGCTTTTATGCCTGTTGGCACTTATGGCACCGTCAAAGCCATGTCTCCGCTTGAGCTGAATGCGATTAATGCCCACATCGTACTTGGCAATACTTTCCATTTATGGCTACGTCCAGGTTTAGATGTAATTGCAGCACATGGGGGCTTACATCAGTTCATGGGTTGGGACAAACCCATACTCACCGATTCAGGGGGCTTTCAAGTATTTAGTTTAGGCGCGATGCGCAAAATCAGTGAAGAAGGTGTGAAATTTCAAAGTCCAATTAACGGTGATACCTGTTTTTTAACGCCAGAAGTATCGATGCAGATTCAAAAAGTCTTAAATTCTGACATTGTGATGATTTTTGATGAGTGCACGCCCTATCCAGCCTCGCATGCGGTAGCAGAAGAATCGATGCAACTTTCTTTACGCTGGGCGCAACGGAGTAAAGACGCTCACCATGGCAATGACAATGCCTTATTTGGCATTATTCAAGGTGGTATGTATGAAGATTTACGAGATGTTTCTTTAGCAGGCTTAGCGGCCATTGATTTTGATGGCTTTGCCATTGGCGGCTTGTCTGTTGGCGAACCAAAAGAGGACATGCAACGGATATTGGCACATACCGCACCCAAAATGCCGAGTCATAAACCACGTTATTTAATGGGGGTTGGCACGCCAGAAGACTTGGTTAATGCAGTAAGTCACGGCGTTGATATGTTTGATTGCGTGATGCCAACACGCAATGCGCGTAACGGCTGGCTGTTCACCCAATATGGCGATGTCAAAATCAAAAATGCTTCTTACAAACACGACCTACAGCCTTTAGATGCCGATTGTGATTGTTATACTTGTCAACATTTCACACGGGCTTATCTGCATCATTTATATAAAGTTGGTGAAATTTTAGGCGCACGCTTAAATACGATTCACAACCTGCACTACTATCAGGTGTTAATGCAGGGAATGCGTGATGCCATTGAGGTTAATCAATTTGAAGCGTTTAAAATCACTTTTGCCGAAAAGCGCGCGCGACTTCACACGGCTTCTAGCACACCTAATTGCGAATAGTTTTTATTGTTGTTATCATTAAAATTTCATTTAAAATCAAGCACTAATGTGAGATTTTAGTTGCCTTTATTGATCAGTTTGCGTAACATGTGGCTACTTGATGTAGGAGAGCACGATGAAGGGTGATAAAAAGATAGTCGATCTATTAAATGAACTGCTGACAGGGGAGCTATCCGCTAGCGATCAGTATTTAATCCACGGCGAAATGGTTGCTGATTTGGGCTTACCGCAGCTAGCCGCACATATGTTGCACGAGTCTGAACACGAGCATTCACATGCTAAGTTGATTATTCAACGTATTTTATTTTTAGAGGGCAAGCCTAACGTTGGCAAACGCGATGCGCTGAATGTTGGACATAACGTCAAACAAATGCTCGAAAATGATTTGGCACTGGAATACAAGGTCGTCAAGCATTTGAAAAAAGTGATCGATGCTTGTGAAAAGGCAAGCGATTATGTCACGCGTGAAATGCTGGTTCAGCAGTTAGACGACACGGAAATGGACCATGCCTACTGGCTAGAAAAACAACTTAAACTGATTGAATTAGTTGGGTTGGAGAATTATCAACAAAGCCAAATGCAAGATCCAGCGGCATAAGGGGCTTGAATGAAAACCGATAAAAAAATTCTAGTGGCGCTCAATGGCGTTTTAAAAAATGAATTAACTGCCATTAATCAATACTTTTTACATGCACGCATGTTTCGCAATTGGGGCTTAGAAAAGCTTAACGACTATCAATATAAACAGTCCATCCGCACCATGAAAGAAGCGGACAAGGTAATCGAGCGTATTTTGTTCTTAGAAGGATTGCCGAATTTACAAGTATTAGGGAAATTGCTCATCGGCGAAAACGTGGTTGAATGTTTAGCTGGCGATTTAAAACTTGAGCAAGAGAGTCATCGGCCAGCATTGGTTGAGGCCATTGCCTTATGTGAAGAAATGCAAGATTTTGTGACACGCGAGTTATTTGAAGATTTGCTTGAAGCTTGCGAGGCGGCCATCGATTGGTTAGAAACACAACAATCCCTGATTAACGATGTATCTTTACCGCATTATTTGCAATCGCAAATACAAGCTGATTAAGTAAAAAACCCCATATGATTCAATAAAAGCCGCATCTGCGGCTTTTTCTTTGCTGTGGCAGCGCCCGCTTTTTAACAACATCATGACTTGACAAACATATGATAAACGATAATAATTCTCAATATCGTTCCTATTTATGGGGTCTATTTTGTACATTTGTATTTGCAATGCGGTGACTGAACGTGAAGTCTATGCAGCGATCGACGCTGGCGCAACGACCGTTAAAGCATTAAACCGCCAGTTGGGTGTTGGTGCTGAATGCGGCGCTTGCGTGGGCTGCGCAAAAGCATGTTTATCGAATAAACAGACAGCCACCACGTCCCCAAGCCAGCATATATTTCCAATTGCCCAGCAAGATATTGGGATGACATTACGCTAAAATAACGCTAAGCGCGTACACAATCGTCTTGGCTCATCACCTATAGCACTACCAAACAGGGTTAGATTGCGATAGTTTCTGTTAAAGCATTACGCTACACACGCACACTGATTAGTCTGTGTTAAAATTCTGCCTTAGTTTTTAGACCCCATTAATACAGGAACAATGACATGTTTATCTCTAACGCATACGCAGCCGCATCAACAGTGCCTGGTAGTGATTTATTAAGCCTAGCGCCTATGCTACTTATTTTTGTTTTGTTTTACTTTATGCTTATTCGTCCACAAATGAAGCAAGCAAAAGAGCAAAAAAACATGATTGCCGCACTTAAAGCAGGTGATGAAGTGGCAACGACAGGTGGTGTGATTGGCAAAATAACCAAAGTAAATGACCAATTTGTCAGTATTGAAATTGCAGCGAATACGGTTGTCCATGTTCAAAAACATGCGGTGCAAACGTTATTGCCGCCTGGTACATTGAAATCAGCTTAACCCTCCCCATTTAACGATTATTTATTCAATGCCTTAAGCGAGCCTCAACATGAACCGCTACCCTACGTGGAAATATATTCTTATTGCTGCATCCATTATGATTGGATTGCTTTATACCATTCCTAACTTATTTGGTGAGTCACCTGCAGTCCAAATCAGTCCAGCGAGAGCATCGCTTAAGGCTGACCAAGCATTACTTGGCAAAGTTGAGGCAGCCCTTGACTTGGCTGGCATCGCCTTCGATGGTATTTATCTGGATGCTTCTGGTGTAAAAGTACGTTTTAAAAATCCTGAAGATCAGCTTAAAGCAAAAGACAGGTTGAATGAAAACCTTGGTAATGACTATACGGTCGCGCTTAATTTACTCTCGCAAACACCAGATTGGTTATTAGCCATCGGTGCTAAACCAATGTACCTAGGTTTGGATTTACGGGGTGGTGTCCATTTTTTACTACAAGTTGATATGGATGCGGCATTAACAAAATCGGTTGAAAGCAGTGTCGGCGATTTCCGTTCAGCAATGCGTAATGAAAAAATTAATTATCGCGGCGTGTCTCGTAACAAACTGGCGATTAATGTTGGATTTGAAAACGAAACAGAAACAGAAAAAGCGCGGAGATTCTTGGCGACAACCTATCCTGATTTTACCTACACAGTGGATGGCGGTGGAACAGCCTATACCTTAGTCGCTACATTAAGTCCAACTGCACAAAAACAAGTACAAGAGTTTGCGCTTAAACAAAACTTACTCACTTTACATAACCGTATTAATGAGCTTGGTGTAGCTGAGCCTATCGTGCAACAGCAAGGCTTGGACCGTATTGTGGTTCAATTACCAGGTGTGCAAGATACGGCAAAGGCAAAAGAAATTTTAGGTCGTACTGCAGCTCTGGAAGTGCGCATGGTGACAGGACATGGCTCACGCAGTGATGCAAGAGACTTTGATCCCAAGAAAACTGAGGATGCGGTGAAAGGCATTATCCCTGCTGGTAGCGAATTGCTTTATTCTAGAATTGGTGAGCCGTTATTGGTTTCAAAACGCGTTGTATTTTCTGGCGAAAACTTGGTTTCTGCGAGTCCAAAACCAAGCCAGCAAGGTTCTGGTGCAGAAATTGCGGTTAGTCTTGACTCAAAGGGTGCCGGCTCAATGAAATTAACAACTCGTGAGGGTATTAATCGCAGAATGGCGGTTATTTTGGTTGAAAAAGGCAAAAAAGAGGTGCTGACCGCACCAACAGTTCAAGCAGAGCTTTCATCGCAGTTTGTGATTACAGGTATGGCTAACTTAGAAGAGGCGAACGATCTAGCCTTGCTGATGCGAGCGGGTGCGCTGGCTGCGCCAATGGAAATCGTTGAAGAGCGCACGGTTGGTCCTAGCATGGGTGAAGAAAACATCAAGAGTGGTGTCCATTCAACGTTGTGGGGCTTTGCTGCAATTGCGGTTATGATGATGCTGTATTACATGCTGTTTGGCGTGATTTCAGTAACGGCTTTGGCCATTAATTTATTGTTGTTGGTAGCCCTGCTGTCTATGTTACAAGCAACGCTGACCCTACCAGGCTTAGCAGCGATTGCGTTAGCATTGGGGATGGCGATTGATGCTAACGTATTGATTAACGAACGTATTCGAGAGGAACTTCGTGATGGCAATACACCACAAGCGAGTATTCGTATTGGCTACGATAAAGCATTTGGGACGATTATGGATTCTAACATTACAACCTTGATTGCAGGTGCTGCTTTGTTTATGTTCGGCACTGGTCCAATCAAGGGTTTTGCTGTGGTGCATGTGCTCGGGATTCTTACCTCAATGTTTAGTGCGGTAACAGTTTCACGCGGCATCGTTAACCTAGTTTACGGCTATCGTCGCAAAATCGATCAACTTTCTATTGGCCAAATTTAATAAGCCGATTAACCATCAGAATTTAATGAGTCAATAATTATGGAATTTTTTAGAATCAAAAAAGACATCCCGTTTATGAGTTATGGCCGTCTAACGACGACAATTTCTTTGGTAACGTTTATCTTGGCAGTCTTCTTTTTAGGAACACGCGGTTTAAACTATGGAGTTGATTTTACTGGCGGTACAGTGATGGAGGTAAGTTATCCGCATGCCGCTGATATTGAAAGCATACGCCAAGCTGTCGATCGCATCGGCTTAAAAGATGCTACGGTGCAAAACTTTGGCACCAGCCAAGATGTATTGATTCGTTTGCCGATTAAAAAAGCGCTTTCTATTGCTCAGTTATCAGAAGAGGTATCCAGTGCATTAAAAGCGGCCGATAGCCAGGTAGAAATCCGGCGGGTTGAGTCAGTCGGCTCTCAAGTCGGCGATGAATTATTTGAAAACGGTGCCTTAGCTTTACTGATCGTGTTATTCGGTATTGCCGCTTATCTGGCGATGCGTTTCGAGTGGCGCTTTGCGATATCGGCCATTATCGCCAATATGCATGATGTGGTGATTATTCTTGGTTTCTTCGCATTCTTTCAATGGGAATTTAGCTTAACTGTTCTTGCTGCAATTTTGGCTGTTTTAGGCTATTCCGTGAATGAATCGGTTGTGGTGTTTGACCGTGTCCGAGAAAACTTCCGCAAGATGCGTAAAGCTGGCACTGTTGAAGTAATTGATAATGCGATTACACGCACTTTGTCGCGTACTGTTATTACGCATACATTAACACTGACGATGGTCGGTTCAATGTTATTTTTTGGTGGTGAGGTCCTACATTACTTTTCTTTAGCACTCACCATTGGGATCTTATTCGGCATCTACTCTTCAGTTCTTGTCGCCTGCCCTGTTGCCATGTTGCTTGGCGTGAGTCGTGCCAATTTAATTGGTGATGTGGACAAAAAGAAAAAAGAACATGTTGAAGAAGAGTTCATTGCTTAAGTTTGAATGTGTTAAAACACATTAACACGCAAGCTGTTTAGGATTAAACTAACCTTATCTTGATTACGCTTTAATAAACGTTTGGATAATATTCCTCTTTCATGGCAGTTTGGTGGATTAACCTTACTCCTATTCTTGTCGGCATTTTTTTCAATGTCAGAAACTGCGTTGATGTCAATCAACCGCTATCGCTTACGCCATCTCGTCAAAGAAGGGCATCGCGGCGCTAAGTTAACCCATGCCTTACTGTTGCAAACGGACAAATTATTAGGTGTCATTTTGTTGTGTAACAATTTTGTCAATACTGCGCTGGCAACTTTAGTCACCATAATTACAGTGAATCTATTTGGCGAGGGTAAGCTGGCGCTGATGTACAGCACAATTGTAGTTACTTTTGCCATTCTTATATTTAGTGAAATATCCCCTAAAATTATTGCTGCGGCCTATGCAGAAAAGGTCGGTGTTTTTGTCAGTTACATTTTATACCCACTGCTACGCGTGCTATATCCTGTCGTTTGGTTTGTTAACTTATTCGTTGAAGCTTGGCTGAAGATACTGGGTATTAAAATCAACTTTAATGATGGGGTTAAATCTCTCAGCATGGATGAGTTACGTAGTATTGTCACCGATGCTGGTAAATTTTTGCCCAATAAACATCGTACAATTTTACTGAACTTATTTGAACTGGAAAAAATTGAAGTCGATGATGTAATGATTGCACACACCCAAGTCGAAGTGATTAATTTCGATGCTTCTTTAGATGAGATTCTTGAACGCATAACCAATAGCCCTCACACTAGATTCCCAGTGCGAGAGGGTGATAATGACGAAATCTTTGGCATTCTACATATCCGTAAAGTACTGAATGAATTACGTTTAAATCAGAAAAAAGAGGATGAAAACTTTACAAAAGATTCTCTTAGAGCCATTATTGCTAAACCTTATTTCATCCCGTCGGGTACACCGCTTTATACGCAGATACAGCAATTTCAGGAAAATAAAGAACGTATTGCGCTAGTGGTTGATGAGTATGGTGAACTTAAAGGCTTGGTCACTTTAGAAGATATCTTGGAAGAAGTCATCGGCGATTTCACCACCCAATCTCCCAGCCGTACTGGTAGTTTCCACCAGGAGGATGACGGTGGATGGCTGGTCGATGGTAGCTGCTCCTTGCGAGAATTAAATAAAAAGCTAAAACTGTCTTTTCCGCTAGATGGGCCACGCACTTTAAATGGTTTGGTGCTTGAGCATTTCCAAGATATTCCAGAATCTAGTACAAGTTTTAAGATTGGTCAGCATATTTTGGAAATTGTACAAACGCAAGATCGCGTTGTTAAAAGCGTCAAAATATTCCCCTAATATATCTCTTTTAAAACCCTAATCACATTAAGCTTGAATTTTCTGCTAGTTGGCTCAAAATAGACGCTGGTGTATTCATAAAGAAACAGATGGCGACAAAGCAACCCACAGGCGATATTGCAATTGAACTAAGCAGGCTCAAACCAAAATTGCCCAGTATGTATAAAGTGTTATTAAAAAATGACGATTACACTCCTATGGAGTTTGTAGTTGAAACAATCCAACGTTTTTTTAATAAAACTCGTGAACAAGCGACAGAAATTATGCTCCAAGTACATACAAAAGGAGCCGGTGTCTGCGGTGTATATCCAAAAGATATTGCAGAAACAAAGATGAACCAAGTGCTTAAAAGTGCTCAAGAATCACAACATCCTTTACAGTGTGTGATTGAGCCAGCGTAACCGCAGAAATAAGAGGATATTAATGATTGCACAAGAACTAGAAGTGAGCCTACATATGGCGTTTATGGATGCAAGGCAAAACCGGCATGAGTTAATCACGGTTGAACATTTGTTATTGGCCATGATTGACAACCCAACTGCGGCCAATGTATTGCGTGCTTGTGGTGCCAAGTTAGATACGCTGCGTAATGATTTGAAACAACATATTGCTGAACATACGCCTATTGTGGATGGTGAAGAAGAAGTGGATACACAACCAACACTCGGTTTTCAACGCGTGATTCAGCGCGCCATGTTGCATGTACAATCCTCTGGTAAAAAAGAAGTGACTGGTGCTAACGTGCTGGTTGCTATTTATGGTGAAAAAGATTCGCATGCGGTCTTCTTTCTACATCAGCAAGGGGTCACTAGACTGGATGTTGTCAACTTTATTTCTCACGGTGTTGCGAAAGTCCCTGAGGAAAATCAAGGCAGTACCGATGGTGTAGAAAATACCAGTGAAAATGACACGCCTGCTAATAGTGCGCTTGAGACTTATGCGCTTAATCTCAATCAGGAAGTAGTTGACGGTAAGATTGACCCATTGATTGGTCGCGAATTAGAGCTGGAGCGTGTGGTTCAAACACTATGTCGTCGTCGCAAAAATAACCCGTTGTTAGTGGGTGAGGCTGGCGTCGGGAAAACGGCCATTGCAGAGGGTCTTGCCTACCGCATTGTCGAGAAACAGGTACCTGAAGTGCTAGAAAATGCAACTGTTTACTCATTGGACATGGGGGCTTTATTAGCTGGCACTAAATATCGCGGAGATTTTGAGCAGCGCTTAAAAGCCGTGATGAAGCAACTAGAAAAGGAAGATGGTGCCATCTTATTTATTGATGAAATCCATACGCTGATTGGTGCTGGAGCAGCAAGCGGAGGCACATTAGATGCGAGCAACCTACTCAAACCAGCGCTTTCAAGTGGAAAATTAAAATGTATCGGAGCGACTACTTATCAAGAGTATCGCGGTATTTTTGAGAAAGATCATGCGCTTTCTCGTCGATTCCAAAAGGTGGATGTCGTAGAGCCAAGTATTGATGAGACAATTGCCATCTTAAAAGGGCTTAAATCAAAATTTGAAGAACATCATCAGGTGAAATACAGCCTTGGCGCGTTAACTTCTGCTGCAGAGCTTTCTGCCAAATATATGAATGATCGATTCTTACCTGATAAGGCGATAGATGTGATCGACGAAGCAGGTGCGGCACAACGTATTTTGCCGAAAATTAAACGTAAAAAAACCATTAGTAATAAAGAAATTGAAGACATCGTAGCAAAAGTAGCGCGTATTCCGCCAAAAAATATTTCAAACGATGATAGAAGTGCACTAAAAACACTGGAGCGTGATTTAAAAGCAGTTGTGTTTGGTCAAAATAAGGCGATTGAGGCATTAGCTTCAGCTGTCAAAATGGCGCGTAGTGGGATTGGTCAAGGCCATAAGCCTGTCGGTAGTTTCTTATTTAGCGGTCCTACTGGCGTTGGTAAAACAGAAGTGGCTAAGCAGTTGGCTTATATTATGGGTATCGAGCTTATACGATTTGATATGAGTGAGTATATGGAACGCCATGCGGTTTCTCGCTTGATCGGGGCACCTCCAGGCTATGTCGGCTTCGAACAAGGTGGCTTATTAACAGAAGCGATTAGCAAACAACCATACAGCGTGTTAATTTTAGATGAGATAGAAAAAGCGCATCCCGATATTTTCAATATCTTGTTACAAGTCATGGACCATGGCACATTGACAGATAATAATGGCCGCAAAGCAGACTTTAGAAATGTCACCATTATCATGACAACCAATGCTGGTGCTGAAAGTTTATCTAAAGCGAGCATTGGTTTTACGAACGCAAAAGAAGTCGGCGATGAAGAGGCAGATCTGAAACGTTTATTCTCTCCAGAGTTCCGTAATCGTCTGGATGCGACTGTTTCTTTCGCACCATTGTCGCAAGAGATTATTATCCGGGTTGTTGATAAGTTCTTAATGCAATTGGAAGACCAATTGCATGAGAAAAAAGTTGAGGCCACTTTCAGTGACGAGCTTAAACAGCATCTTGGCAAGAAAGGTTTCGATCCACTCATGGGCGCGAGACCGATGGCACGTTTGATTCAAGATACTATTCGTAAAGCCTTAGCTGATGAATTGTTGTTTGGCCGTTTAGTGAATGGTGGCAATGTGCATGTAGACATTAATGCCAAAGAGGAGATTATTCTTTCCTTCCCTTCAAACGGATCCAACAAGAAAAAAGATGTAGCGACTGAATCAGACAGTTAGTGCTTTTTTAAATCTGACAAAACACCCAACTAATGCGATTTAAGTTGGGTGTTTTTGCATGATCTCGACAAATAAATCAGCCGTCGTGAGGATCGTTAACCATTGCTTGAGTTTTGGATAGGGCGCCGCATCAAACCAATCATGATCGACGCCTCTGAACTGTCGAATAAACGGAAAAATAGCAATGTCGACTAAACTTGGCAAACGTCCCAACAACCCTTGTTGCTGTTGCAGTAATGTTTCTAATGACTGCAAAAATACTTCGCCTACTTTTCGGTGCTCGGTTTGTGTTTTTTCAGGGTGTCGATCAGCATATTTGTAGCGGTCTAATGCTTGCTTAAACCAACCATCATTATCTTGAATGATTTCTTTTGCTTGCAACAAGTCTATCGCTAACCAACCATCGTTATCTTGCTGTTTAAGCGCCCAAAACATAATTGCCAAGCTTTCATCAATAACTTGATTGTCAGGCAAGCACAATACGGGTACTGTTGCTTTTGGTGAGATTGCTAGCATATGCAGTGGTTTTTCGCGAAGAGAGATTTCGCGAATTTCAACTTGAATACCTGCATAAGCAAGTGCCATTCGAGCTCGCATTGCATAGGGGCAGCGTCGATAAGAATATAAAATTGCTTGCACCATGATTTGATTAACCCAATATTCGACAAATATCTTGTATCAATCTCGGTCCTTTATAAATCAAGCCACTATAGACTTGGACTAAGCTCGCACCTGCGGCCATTTTCTCGACTGCATCAGCGCCAGAGGAGATGCCACCAACGCCGATAATCGGTAATGCACCTTGCAGTTGCTTGGATAATTGCTGGATCACTACGGTGGATTGATTCTTGACTGGTGCGCCTGAAAGTCCACCTTTTTCATCCGCATTTGCCAAACCTTGTACCGCGTCTCTAGCCAGCGTAGTGTTGGTTGCAATCACGCCATCGATTTGATGTTGCATCAGCAAGTCTGCAATCTCAACCACTTGTGTGTTGGTCAAATCTGGTGCGATTTTCAATGCGATCGGCACATAGTGACCATACTGCTGCGCCAATTGGGTTTGAGATTGTTTTAGTGCTGCCAGTAAATGGGATAGCGCCTCTTTTTCCTGTAAATCACGTAAATGCTTGGTATTTGGTGAAGAGATATTGACGGTGATATAACTGGCATGCGCATATACTTTTCGCATCCCGATCAGGTAGTCATTCACAGCCTCTTCGTTTGGTGTATCGAAGTTCTTACCAATGTTGATCCCCAAGATCCCTTGATACTTTGCAGCTTTAACGTTGGCGAGCATTTGTTCAACGCCAAGGTTGTTAAAACCAAAACGATTAATAATGCCTTCTACCTCCGCTACTCGGAACAAACGTGGCTTTGGGTTCCCTGGCTGTGGTCGTGGCGTTACGGTTCCAATCTCAATAAAACCAAAACCAAGCGCAGCCATACCGTCTATTACTGCGCCATTTTTATCCAGTCCTGCTGCTAAACCAACTGGGTTAGGAAAGGTCAAACCCATCACCTTTCTGGGCTGACAAGCTGGTAATTTTGTACGGGCTAATAAACCAAGTTTTTCTGCATACTTTAAGCTTGCAAGCGTTAAATCATGAACGCGCTCAGCCTCCAATTGAAACAAAAGTGGTTTAGCAATGCTGTATAAATTCATATGATAGTTTACTTATGAAATGGGTTTGACTGATTAAAAGGCGTGCTTCATGAGCAGGTTATTGATTTGTATTAATCTTGCTTGATAAATCGCTTGCTTGATTTGCTCGGGCTCACTGTGTTGCTGTGCAATATCACCCGTATTGATTTGCAAAGATGCCTTTAATGCTGCTCGCAGCATATCTGCTTCTGGTAAAGCCATCTTTTCCAAACCTAGTCGCCCTCTTGCGTCCGCTTCACATGCCAACAAAAACTGTTCAAAACGTTTAGGTTGGCGAATCGCGTCTAAGTCCATTAAAAATTTGAGCAAGGTTTCTGCTTTCATCACCAGTACTTGATGCGCTTTGATATGAAACTTAGCAACAATAAAAGCGAGGTCCTTGCAGTCGTTGCTTACTCGCAAACGTTGACTGACCTCTGTCGTCAAAACAGCACCTCTTTGATCATGTCCGATATGCCTTGGCAGCACATCAATCGGCGTCGTTCCTTTTCCTAAATCATGCACTAATACAGCATAACGCACTGGCAGGCTAAATGCATGCTTTGCCGCATAATCGATTGCCATCATGACGTGTATGCCTGTGTCAATTTCTGGATGATATTGTTCTGTTTGTGGCACACCCCATAGACAAGATAACTCTGGTATTAACTTTTGCAGTGCACCACATTTCCGTAATACTTCAAACATGCGACTAGGTTTTGCTTCCATTAAGCCTTTGCTTAACTCCTGCCAAACACGCTCTGGCACTAACGCGTCCACCTCTCCATTAGCAACCATTTCTTGCATGAGTTGCATGGTTTCAGGCGCAATCTGAAAGTCGACAAACCTTGCCATAAATCGAGCAGCACGCAAAATGCGAACTGGGTCCTCCACAAAGGCCTCGCCAACATGACGAATGACTTTTTTTGCTAGATCAGCTTGACCATTATAAGGGTCGATTAAGAGGCCATCTATCGTTTTTGCAATCGCATTCATCGTGAAGTCTCGCCTAGCTAAATCGGCTTCTAAGGTCACATCCGAATCTGCATGGACTACAAATCCTTTATAGCCTTTTCCAATTTTTCGTTCCGTTCGAGCTAGCGCATATTCTTCATGCGTTTTAGGGTGGAGAAAAACAGGAAAGTCTTTACCTACAGCTTGGTAGCCCAACTTGAGCATTTTATCAACCGTGCTACCGACCACGACATAATCACGGTCTTTAACCTGGATATTTAACAATTCATCACGTACCGCACCACCGACACAATAAACGGTTAATGCTTTATCTTCTGGCATTAATCACTCGACCAGCTGCCGCTCTAAATTGATGATAAGCACCGCGGGGCGTCTCGTTCTGAATATAACTAGGCAACACAGCATCTAGTGAAGTTAACGTCATTTGAATCTCTTGTGCCATTTCGCCATCAAGCACGCTATCCACTTCCATAGAGCGCACATTATCTCTACTCATCAATTGAACAGGCAACAACTCCATTAACCCAGCCTGCAGATAAGATAGTCTGTCGCCTAAACCTAAAATCGGGCGCTTTTTGTGCAATGCTTGCATGATTTTTTCAATCAGATTTTGCAGGGTATATACTTCCGGTCCACCAAGTGGATAGCTATTGCCATAGGTATCGTCATTTTGTAAGCTATTGACGACAATACTTGCAACATCATCAACCCAAATTGGTTGGAACTTTGCAGCTGGTTTGGCCAAAATAATCATAGGTAAATAGCGTACCAGGCTCGCAAATAAATTCAAAAATTGATCATCACGTCCAAAAATCACAGAGGGTTGAAAAATGGTGATATTCATTACTTCTTGAAATGTCTTTATTGCCGCTTCACCTTGAGCTTTGCTTCTTAAATATTGGCTTGGTGCAGTTAGGTCCGCGCCTAACGCACTCATGTGAATTAAGCGTTTAATACCTAATTGATGACAGGTATTGGCGATTCTTTTTGGTAGTTGATGATGAGCCGATTCAAATGTACTGTTTTTACGCTCATGCAAAATGCCAACCAAGTTAATCACTGCATCGCAGCCGCTTAAACTAGCGCTTAATGCGGCATCATCACTCAAATTGCAATTTTGTACTTTTACATGCGGCAACAGTATTAAATGTTTTCCACGCTCTCTATGACGTGTCAACACTTTGACTTGAAAGCCAGCGGCGTCCAATTTACTCACAATGCTACTACCAACAAAACCAGCACCACCAATTACCGCTACTTGTTTGATTGTCATTATCTCGACCTATTGAATGAATTAATCCAGCCTATTTTACTCACTATTGGGTTTTGCTGGTACGGTCCCCATCAATTTTTTCAATTTAACTGCTTTATTACCCAGTTGTTTTTGATACATCATCATATTCGCCATTACCCGTTGCACATAAACTCTTGTTTCATCAAAAGGAATGGTTTCGGCGTAAATCGCCCCTTCTAAAATACGGTCTGCACGCCATTTCTTACCTCTACTAGGTCCTGCATTATAGCCTGCTGTCGCCATTACTTTATTGCCATCCATCAACTCCAAGGTATGACTCAGGTAATACGTTCCTATCTTCACATTAACATCTAACTCATTAATCATACTGGTTTTATAACGATTCACGCCTGCACGTTTAGCAGCCCATCGAGCTGTTGTTGGCATAAGCTGCATCAAGCCAGCAGCACCTGCATGCGATTTAGCATAGTGCATAAAACGACTCTCTTGTCTTGTAATGCCATGCACCCATGTTTCATCAACACGATGTTGTTGTGCAGCTTTTCTCATCAAGTTTTTATAGGGCATTGGATATCGAGTTGCGAAATCATGTAGCTCCCTTGTCTGGTCTGCCGTGTTAATCGCCAAGTCATACCATTGCTGTTGATTGGCATAATAGGCGGCTGCTAGTAATTGTTTGTCGTCAAAGTCTGCAATCACATTCTTCCACTCAAGCTTACCTTCTCTACGCAAATCTAAATCCAGTAGTGCTTTTATGCGTATCACGGCAGCGAGCGCCCCAAATTCTGCAATTTCCTTTTTGGTTGGGTGATAAGCCAATAAAGTTGGCGGCGTGTACTGCTTTATTTCATCCTGCGCCAGCCATCCATAGTAATGTCTTTCACTTGCTAATTGACTCAATAACTGAACAGCTTGTACATGATCTTGGTTTAAGGCCACTAATGCGCGCGCCTTCCAATAGCGCCATCGCGCTTGTTCAGCAGTTTCTGCGGGCATTTGGTTAATAACGAATAATAAGTGAGCCCAATCTGAAACTCTTAAAGCAGCACGTGCATACCAGGCAATCTGCTCTTTATTCATGGCGTGAATATCGGCCTTTTTAAATAGTGATAGCGCCTCAGCCTCATGCCGCTTAGCTGATTGCAAAGCCAGGGTCGCATAAAAATAATAACGCTCATCTGCGTGCAATCTCTTTTCAATTTTGTTAAACGCATTGACTGCTTGCCTTGTGTCTTTCTTTGCCAACTGGCTTAAGGCAAATAAATTTACTTCACGGTCAAAACGGGTATTCATCGTGGCGCGCGATTTTCTAACAAAACGAGCTGGTGATCGAGCAGCGCTTTTGAGTAAGGCAATCTGTTTGAATTGATAATCTTTACTACGTTTAATAATCGCCTTTGCCAAACCTAGTCTATTTTTACCAATAGCCAGTCTAAATCGCTGCCACACTGCCTCTTCATCAATCACACCTGATTTTTGCATTTCATCAAATAATAAATCGCAATCTTTCGGCTGGTCTTCATCCGTTAACCATAGGTATTTAGCTGGCGTTAAATCTGTGATTTTGTTTTGATAAAATCGTTGCTCAAATGAAAGGCACTCCACTGCTGAATCATTGGTTGGCTGCACGCGCGCGTACTCTATCGCAAAAAGCGCCCAGTTTTGTTGCGCGCCTAGTTTTTTTAAATAGTCTGCACGTAGTCTCTGTGCGAATGCATAATCTTCATACTGATGAATAAAAGCTGAAATACTGGCATTGTCTGTTTCATGTATTCTTGACGTGATTAACCAATATTCTGCATAAGGCGCAAGCAGATGTTTTGCTACTTGCAATTGCTTGGTGTATTTGGTTAGTGCCTTGGTATTTTCCTGGTCGAAGGCTTTGCGCGCTTTCAGCACGTTGAGATCATTAGCCGCATGAACCGTTTCGGTCACTAAAGAAGAACCGAAAACTAGGCAGAATATCGCGATACATCTAAGGGTTGATTGTATCAATTTCGCCATCTTTAAAATCGAATCAATCGTGCAATCACGTTTAACACCATTATTATCAACGCAGCCCACAGAGCATATTTAAACAAATATTTGACTGCAACTAAGTATCGTTGATTTCGAGTAGCAACATAACCCGCCATCAATACAAAAACAGTAATTAATGCAAAAATGACTGTTATGCGTATGATGAACAATCTGGCTGCCACCTATTAATGAAAATGCGGCATGAGGTCGGGCGTAAAATGCGCGGTTTGTTCTTTGAATCCAGTTGGGGCTAGATTGACATCTTCAAAAGTCACATAATCCCATGCCTCAGCATCAGCCACTAATGCGCGTATCAGTTTATTGTTCAAGCCATGTCCAGATTTAAAGGCTGAAAATGCACCCAGTAAAGGATGTCCTAACATGTATAAATCCCCGATTGCATCTAACACTTTATGCTTGGCAAACTCATCTTCATAGCGCAAGCCTTCTGTGTTTAAAACACGAAACTCATCCAACACGATAGCATTATCTAAACTGCCACCGCGTGCTAAGCCATTGGCTCGCAAATACTCCACTTCGTGCATGAAGCCAAAAGTGCGTGCTCGACTGATTTCACTAATATAGGAGTTATCAGCGAAATCAATCTTCACATTCTTACCTGAACTCTCAAAGACTGGGTGAGCAAAGTCAATGGTAAAGTCCATTTTAAAACCGTGATAGGGTTCAAACTTAGCCCATTTATCGCCATCAATGACTTCTATGTCTTTTTTAATGGCGATAAACCGCTTCGCTGATGTTTGCTCCACAATACCCGCAGACTGTAATAAAAAGATAAAAGGGCCAGAACTGCCATCCATAATCGGCACTTCCGCATCATCCAGCTCAACCACAATATTATCAACACCTAAGCCTGCTAATGCCGACATTAAATGTTCCACAGTCGCCACACGCGCACCGTTTTTCTCTAGGGCAGAGCTCATACGCGTGTCACTTACTGCATCAGGTGTTGCTTGTATTTCAGGCTTGCCAGGCAAATCGGTACGTCTGAATACGATACCAGTATCAATGGCTGCTGGCAAAAGAGTTAACTTCACTTTTTTGCCGTTATGCAATCCTACACCAGTAGCACTTACCTTTTTCTTGAGGGTTCTCTGTTTTAACACTAATCTTCCTAAACCTATTTTTCCTATTATTGATTGACGCCATCAACAGATGCGCGCTCGATGAATCAATATAGTAGCATAAACGGCTATGCTTCTAGCCACTCAAGGCTTAATCCGCTTGCTTACGTAAAAATGCTGGAATGTCATACTCTTCAACACCATTCGACTTCATAGCATCCACTTGCGCACGACGGCTGTTAGAGCTGAATACCGCAGGCTCATCATTTAAGTCTTCCGCATAAATCGGCATGTTATTTGTCCCATCACGCAAGGTCGTCATGACACGTAATTCAGGCTTCTGTTCACGTTTTGCAACTGGGCCGTTTAAACCAGTGGCTACCATTGTTACGCGTAACTTATCACCAATGGTTTCATCCATTACCGTACCAACAATCACTGTCGCATCTTCTGCAGTAAACGCTTTGATTGTGTTCATCACGTTGTAATATTCTTTCATTTTAAAGCTACTATTTGACGTAATATTGACTAATACACCGCGTGCATTAGCTAAATTCACGTCTTCTAACAATGGACTTGCAACAGCTTGCTCTGCTGCAATAATCGCACGATTTTCACCACTAGCTTCTGCTGACCCCATCATCGCCATACCCATTTCACTCATGACAGTCCGTACATCCGCAAAATCCACGTTGACTAAACCTGGGGAATTAATGATTTCTGCAATTCCTGAAACTGCATTGTGTAAGACGTCGTTCGCGGCACGGAATGCTTCTAAAAACGGCACGTCTTCACCCAATACTTCCATTAATTTCTCGTTTGGAATCACAATTAACGAATCAACATATTGTGATAATTCTGCCAAACCTTCTTCCGCTATTTTTGTACGTTTCCCTTCAAATGCAAATGGCTTGGTAACAACTGCAACTGTTAAGATGCCCATTTCTTTTGCAACTTCAGCAATAATCGGTGCAGCGCCTGTTCCAGTACCGCCGCCCATACCAGCAGCAATGAATAGCATATCTGCACCTTCAATCATTTCTGCAATTTGATCTCGGTCTTCCAGCGCCGCTTCGCGCCCAATTTGAGGTTTTGCCCCTGCACCTAAACCCTTGGTAATATCCGACCCGATTTGTAAAACCTGTGCTGCGCCACTTTTGCGCAATGCTTGCGCATCGGTGTTAGCACAAATAAATTCAACACCATTGACCACTTTGCCTATCATGTGGTCAACTGCGTTACCACCGCAACCCCCGACACCGATTACTTTAATCACAGCTTCTTGTGAATCTTTTTCCATAATTTCAAACATGTTATTTCTCCTATTTTGCCTTAATGTTTGAGCCTATTCTCATAAGCTCTGCCCTTTGTTACTACTCTTTAATATTGTCTAATGACTTAAAAATTGCCTTGAAACCATTCTTTCATTCGCTCAAGAATCCTCACGACTGAATTACTGTCCATTTGGCCTGTTAACTCGCGTTCAACTTGCTGTTTACCCATTAATACCAAACCAACACCAGTTGCATATCTTGGATTATTAATCACTTCGGAAAGCCCATCGATGTAGCGCGGCATTCCTAATCGAACTGGCATATGGAAAATCTCCTCACCCAATTCAATCATGCCGCGCATCATGGATGAACCTCCCGTAATCACGATGCCAGAAGCAATCATTTCTTCCATGCCACTGCGACGTAGTTCTTGTAAAACCAGCTCGTATAATTCAACTACTCTAGGCTCAATGACTTCTGCTAATGTCTGTAAGGAAAGTTGTCTTGCTTCTCTGCCATCCACCCCTGGGACTTCGACCGTCTCACGCGGGTCAGCTAGTTGACGCAAGGCACAGCCATGTTTCACTTTAATATCTTCAGCCGATTGCGTTGGCGTGCGGAAAGCGACAGCAATATCGTTTGTCACCTGATCTCCAGCAATGGAAATGACTGCTGTATGCCGAATAGACCCACTCTTAAATACGGCAATGTCTGTCGTACCTCCTCCAATATCAACTAAGCAAACACCCAACTCTTTTTCATCTTCAGTCAACACAGCTGTACTAGAAGCCAAGGGTTGCAAAATCAAATCACTGACTTCTAAACCACAGCGTTTAATACATTTCACAATGTTTTGTGCGGCTGCCACAGCACCTGTAACGATATGCACCTTCACCTCGAGCTTTAATCCACTCATCCCCATCGGCTCACGCACATCATCTTGCCCATCAATAATGAATTCTTGAGTCAATATATGTAATATTTGCTGATCGGCTGGCAAGGCAATGGCACGCGCAGTTTCTACCACTCTATCCACATCCATCTGCGTCACTTCAGCATCTTTAATTTTCACCATGCCATGTGAGTTAAGACTTTTGACGTGACTGCCTGCAATCCCAGTAAACACATTTGTAATCTTGCAATCTGCCATCAACTCAGCTTCTTCTATCGACCGTTGAATTGCTTGCATCGTGGAATCAATATTCACCACCACGCCTTTTTTTAATCCTCTCGAAGGGTGCTGTCCTATACCAATGACTTTAGTGGTGCCATCAGGCAGCAGTTCTGCCACTATCGTCACAATTTTAGATGTGCCGATATCCAACCCAATAATCAGGTTTTTACCGTCGCGCACTTTGTTCATTTCCACTCCCTTTTCATGCCAAGCTAACCCTGTTGTTTAAGATTAGTGGCGATACTTGCGTTGATAATTTTTTAGTTTGACGAACCGCGAACCCATTGGGATAGCGTAAATCCGCATATTGTATTGTGCTGTTTAAATGCCTTAATACTGTTTCGTAAGCATTCGCAAATTGCTCCAATTTCACATCTAAGTTTTCTCGTCCAAGTGAAATGCGTAATTGCTGATTAGTTTTAATCTCCCATGCACGTCGAGGTGACAATGTCACTTGCGCTATTTTCATCTCAGCTCTATTTAATATTTTTCCGAACAATGCATAATGTTCAGCGACCTCTTTAACAGCATCTCCCGCTCCATAAAAAACAGGCAAATCAGCATCTGAAGCGCCATGAAACAACTCGCCGTAAGTATTCACCAGCGCAATATCACCCCATCTTGCCAATACTTGATGCTCTTCTATTTCCACTTGCAAAACACTTGGCCAGTGACGTCGTATACTCACATTTCTTGTCCATGGCAGCTTCTCAAACGCATCTCTTGTTTTTTTTATGTCTAAGGTAAAAAAATTACCTGTTAAGTGCGCTTCCACAATTAATTCGACTTGCTTGTGGCTAATATGCTTTAGTTCACCCGTCACTTTCACTGTATTAAGCGGAAAAATCGGTAAGCGAATAATCGCTACTGCCATGCCATACAAGAACATGCCTAATGCCAACACATATAAGAAATTAGCAAGCCAATGTAATTGATTAGGCTTATGCCACATCATCATGCTCCAACGTCATTTGTAGAATCCGCACCACCAAACTATCAAAATCAATGCCAGCTGCTTTTGCCGCCATTGGCACTAAACTATGGTCAGTCATGCCTGGACTGGTATTGACTTCTAAGAAATAATGATTACCAGCCTCATCCATCAAGAAATCAACACGTCCCCAACCCTGACAGCCAAGCACATTAAATGCATCTAAGGCCTCTTGCTGAATCTTGGCTTCAAGTTCCGCACTTAAACCGCAGGGACATAAGTATTCAGTATCATTTCGCAAGTATTTCGCCTCAAAGTCATAAAACTCAGTTTTAGGCACTATGCGTACAATGGGCAATGTTTGCTGTCCAATAATGCCAACCGTATATTCACCACCACTAATACAAGCTTCTGCAATGACTAAAGGGTCTGCCTTGGCGGCCACCTCATAAGCAGCGACCAGTTCGCCTGGCTTTTTCACTTTGGTAATACCAATACTCGAGCCCTCATTCGCTGGTTTAACAAAAATCGGAAAACCTAATTTTTGCTCTATCGTTGCAAAATCACTCTGCGGATGCACCAATTCATATGCAGGTGTCGCCACACCTGATTCACTCCACTTCAACTTCGTTTGCCATTTATCCATGCCAATGGCTGATGCTGTTACGCCGCTACCCGTATACGGCACTTCCATTGCGTCTAATATGCGTTGAATAGTGCCATCCTCTCCATGCTTGCCATGAAGCGCAATAAAAACCCGGTCATACTTTTCCAACCCAGCAACATCTTGCACCATTGGGTCAAACGCAACCGCGTCAATGCCTTTTCTCAGCAAGGCATCCAGCACAGCACGCCCACTTTTTAGAGAAACTTCGCGTTCGCCAGACTCACCACCCAGCAACACAGCGACTCGTCCAAATGCTTTTGTATTTTGCCTAAGCATACTCACCTATCACCTTGACTTCTTGTTGCAACATCACATTTTGTTGTTCAAACACAACTTTTTTCATGTATTCAATTAGCGATTCAATATCTTGAGCGGTACACCCGCCAACATTGACAATAAAATTCGCATGCTTTGGTGATACTTGTGCCCCACCAATCTGAAACCCTTTTAATCCGCTCGCTTCAATTAATCTTGCTGCGTAATCACCTTCTGGATTACGGAAAGTCGAACCGCCACTTGGATAGTTCAATGGTTGGCTCTCCAATCTTTTGGCTAACAATGTCTTAATTTTGTCAGTTGACTCTTGCGAGCTGCCTTCAACAAGCTTGAACCATGCGCCGACAAACCACTCATCAATCACTGGCAACGTTACATGACGATAAGCAATCTCAAACGCATCAGCCTTTCTCATTTGTAAATTTCCATAACGATTAATCATTAAAACTTGATGCACGATATCCCAAGTCACGCCGCCATAACATCCCGCGTTCATTGCTAATGCACCACCTATGGTGCCTGGAATACCTGCCATAAACTCAGCACCTGTTTGGCTATTGCTAGCACTAAATTTAGCCAGTTTCCCGCATGTCACACCAGCTTCCGCATAAATATAATCAGCCTCGACTTTAATGGTTCTGAGTGCTTGATGCATCACCACTACCGTTCCTCTAACGCCACCATCTCTGACCAATAAGTTACTACCCAATCCGATAAAAGTGATTGGCTCATCCACACTCACATCACTTAAAAATGTAGTCAATTCATCCAAGCCATTTGGAATATACAAACGGTCAACCAACCCACCAACGCGCCAACTGGTATAGCGTGCCAATGGCACATTTTCCAGCAGTTGACCTATTGATTGCGATTGCATCATGCCATCATCACTTTCGTTTGCTGGGCAACCTGGCCAATACTGCCTGCGCCCATTACAATGACTACGTCATCGGCTTGCACTGTCTCAATAATTGCAGCTGGCAATGCCTCAGTGGTTTCAACAAAAATGGGCTCAATGCCACTTTCCACTTTTATTGCACGAATCAGCGTCTCGGTGTCAGCCGCTACTATGCGTGATTCACCCGCCGAATAGACCTCAGTCAATAAAGCAATATCTGCGCTCGCAATCACTTGCACAAAATCGGCAAAACAGTCTCGTGTGCGCGTATATCGATGTGGTTGAAAAGCTAACACCAGCCTCCTAGCTGGAAAGGCATCACGAGCAGCAGCAATCACAGCGCGCATTTCAACTGGATGATGACCATAATCATCAATTAAGGTAAACGTGCCACCTTTACCTGTTGCCACTTCACCATAACGTTCAAACCTTCTGCCCACACCTTTAAATTCTGCTAATGCTTTTATAATCGCTTCATCGGCTACGTTTAACTCACTAGCAATCGCAATCGCCGCTAAGGCATTCAGTACATAATGTTTACCAGGCAAATTTAAAGTGACTTTCAATTGGGTGGTTTCACCATTTGTCCGCGTCACCGTAAAATGCATTTTTCCGTTATCCGCCTGAATATCACTGGCGCGGATATTGGCATCATCACTGATCCCATATGTGGTCACTGGCTTAGTGATGCGAGGCAATATTTCACGCACGTTATGATCGTCAATACATACGACAGCCATTCCCCAAAAAGGTAATTGCTGTAAAAATTCAACAAATGCATTTTTTAATTTATCGAAACTTTGCTCATAGGTTTCCATATGATCATGGTCAATATTAGTGACTACCGCTAAAATCGGACTAAGATGCAAAAATGAGGCATCAGACTCATCTGCCTCAACGACAATATGCTCCCCTGCGCCTAATCTAGCATTGGTACTAGCAGATTCGAGCTTACCGCCAATGACAAATGTTGGATCTAGGCCTGCTTCAGCTAATATGCTAGCAATCAAGCTAGTGGTCGTGGTTTTTCCATGGGTACCAGCAACTGCAATACCTTGTTTAAATCGCATTAATTCAGCTAACATTAATGCGCGCGGGACGACTGGAATATGATGTGCTCTCGCGGCAACCACTTCAGGATTTTGTTCACTAACCGCAGTTGAGACCACAACCACATCCGCATCACCTAAATTTTCTTTTGCATGGGTTTGATAGAGCTTGGCTCCAAAGCTAACTAATCTTTTCGTTATCGCATTACTTGCCAAATCTGACCCACTCACGTTAAAGCCCAAGTTGATCAACACCTCGGCGATACCGCTCATTCCAATTCCACCAATGCCAACAAAATGAATGTTTTTTACTTTATGTTTCATGCTGCTATTCCTGCCAATGTCATGCATATTTTTGCAACCGAAGCTGTTGCTTCTGGCCGCCCTAATTGACGTGCTTTTTTTGCCATGGCTAAACACTCTGCTCGTGTTAATTGACCTAGTATTTCACTTGCTTTTTCAACATTAAACTCATTTTGTTGCACTAAAATCGCCGCGCCGTTTTCGCTTAAGTATTTCGCGTTGATTGTTTGATGATTGTCTACCGCATAGGGAAATGGCACCAAAACACTCGCAACCCCAATACAAGCCAACTCAGCGACTGTTAACGCTCCTGAGCGACAAATCACTACATCTGCCCAAGCATATTGGCTTGCCATATCTTGGATATACGCTTTTGTCTGCGCATCAATACCTGCGTCTTGATAGTTGCTCTCAAGCACTGCAATATGCTTTTCACCCGATTGATGCACCACAATCGGTCTTTGTGCTGCTGGCAATCGAGCAATCGCTTTTGGCAACACCTCATTTAAGGCTGTCGCACCTAAACTACCGCCCACTACTAACACGCGCAAACGACCATCTCTTTCCTGATAACGGGATTCAGGCAAAGCAATTGTTGTCATTTCTTCGCGAACAGGGTTGCCCACTAAGCTGGTTTTTTTACTAAAGACCGCAGGAAAAGCAGCTAATACTTGATTAGCGAAATAACTTAATGTTTTATTGGTTAACCCCGCTACGGCATTTTGCTCATGAATCACTAAGGGCTTACCTAATAATTTAGCCATTAATCCACCAGGAAAGGCTGCAAAACCACCCATACCCAACACGACGTTAGGCTGATATTGCAATATTGCACTGGCACTTTGTTTGAAAGCCAAGGTCAATTTCAATGGCAATAACACCCATCCCATCCATCCTTTTCCACGCACACCACGCATCGTAATCATCGCTTTATCGTATTTTTTATCTGTAATTAAGCGGTTTTCCATACCGCCTTCTGTTGCTAACCAGACCACTTCCCAGCCAAGGGCTTGCAGATAATCAGCTACAGCCATTGCTGGATAAACATGTCCGCCTGTGCCGCCAGCCATTACCATTAAACGCATCGTTGATTGTGCATTTGTCATAATGGCAAACCCTTTTGTATCATGCGATTTTCGTAATCAATCCGTAGCAGCACTGCGATTGCAACACAATTGGCCAAAATGCCACTTCCACCAAAAGACAGTAGTGGCAAAGTTAACCCTTTAGTGGGTAACATGCCCATGTTTACACCAATATTGATAATGGCCTGCGCACCAACCCAAACACCAAGTCCTTGCGCCAACAAAGCAGAGAAGTACTGTTCGTTTTGAGCGGCTTCTTTGCCGATACCAAAAGCACGAATCACCAACCATGCAAACATGCAAAGCACAATAACAACGCCTACAAATCCTAGTTCTTCCGCGATGACCGCAAATAAAAAGTCGGTATGGGCCTCAGGTAGGTACAGTAATTTTTCTACACTACCTCCTAACCCAACACCAAACCATTCACCTCGACCAAATGCAATCAACGCATGTGACAGTTGATAACCTTTTCCGAACGGGTCTGCCCAAGGGTCCATAAACCCGATAACACGCTGTAGTCGATAAGGTGAACTAATAATTAGGAAGTAAATAGCGACTGGCAAGACAGCAATTAAACCGACAAATATCCAGCCATTAATGCCTGCTAACCATAAAATAGAAATGGCAATTGTGGCGACGACTGCCAGCGCCCCAAAATCTGGCTCTCTTAATAATAAAAATCCAACGATAACCATCACGCCTACCATCGGCAAAAAGCCTTTGACGATACTATCCATTTGCGCTGATTTTCTAACGGCATAATCAGCCACATACATTGCCGCAAATAACTTCATCAATTCTGATGGTTGTAGATTAATCACAAACAAAGATAACCAACGCTGACTGCCATTAATGTTTCTACCAACCCCAGGAATTAACACCAAAATCAATAACGCAATGGCAAATATAAATAGATAAGGCGCCATTTTTTGCCACCATTCCATTGGCACTTGAAAAGCCATATAAGCAGCAACAAGGCTAACGCCAATAAAAATAGCCTGCCTCACTAAATAGTAAGTACTCTGGTGTCCAATTGCAGCGTTTGCTTCAGCAATGGCAATCGAAGCGGAATAAACCATCACCAAACCTAAGCCTAAAAGCGCAAGCGTCATCCATAACAATAAATAGTCAAATCGATTGCTTACCATGCGTGGATTTACCCTCGTTGTTGCACTCATCATATCGGCAATTCCTGCTGTTTCACTGCGGCAACAAACGCCTCCGCACGTGCGATATAATTTTTATACTGATCGAAGCTAGCACATGCGGGCGACAACAATACAGCATCACCTGCCCGTGCTAATCGTCGCGCAATTACCACCGCCTCTTGCATATCTTGGGCATGATACATCGGCACTTCTGTTCCAATTAAAGCCTGTTCAATCAATGGTGCGTCACGGCCAATTAACACGACTGCACGCGCATTCTGGCTAACTGGTTTTTGCATTGGGTTAAAATCTTGACCTTTACCATCTCCACCAGCGATGAGTACGACTTTTTGCGGCAATCCTGACAAGGCGGCACAAGTTGCACCGACATTAGTGCCTTTTGAATCGTCGTAATAATCGACTTCGTCAATTTCCGCAATCCATTGCACACGATGGGGTAACCCTTTGAAGTTATATAACGCATTTAACAAAGGTGCATATTCCAAGCCGATAGCGCGACATAGTGCAATAGCCGCCAATGCGTTTGCTGCATTATGTGCACCTTTTATTGGCAAATCCGCTACATTTAATAGACGACGTTCGCCATCACAAAGCCATATCTCCTGCGCGTCCACTGCAATACCGAACGCTTGCGGATTGAAGTCCAAGCCAAACGAACTCATTTTTAAACTGGGGCGCTCCATAATCATGCTCCAAGCATCATCCCGATTGAGCACTTGATGCATCGCTTGATAAAAGATATGTGCTTTTGCGGCAGCATACTTGGTTATATCTTCATACCGATCCATATGATCTTCTGTAAGGTTCAACATGGTCGCCGCATCAACTACAAGGCTGTTTGTCGTTTCCAACTGAAAGCTTGAGAGCTCTAAGACGTACACATCTGGTGTTTGCATACTTAACGTATCCAATACTGGCAACCCAATATTGCCAGCAACAATGGTTTTCAGTCCTGCCGCTTTGCACATTTCACCGACTAATGTGGTCACTGTTGTCTTGCCGTTTGATCCAGTGATTGCAATCACTTTTGCATTTTTAGAACGGTGTTGAGCAAATAACTCAACATCACCAACGACTCGCACACCGGCCGCCAATGCAGCTTGAATTGCTGGCGCTTCTAGCGCAACACCAGGGCTGACAACCAATAGCTCCATTGCGCCTAAAAACACTGCATCAAGCGCACCCAAGCGAATATCGATTTGCGCAAATTCCGCTTTCACCGTCTCAATATTCGGTGGATTCTCGCGCGTATCAGCGGCGGACACGACAGCACCTTGCGCCACTAGCCAGCGCAAAGCTGATAGACCTGTATCACCAAGTCCTATCACTAATACCCTTTTATTGTTAATGGAGGTCGTCATTGAATGTATTTCATCTAATTTTTAAAGCTGAAAGCCCCACTAAAACCAACATCATAGTAATAATCCAAAAACGCACTACGACTTGCGTCTCTTTCCATCCTTTTTGTTCGTAATGATGGTGCAACGGCGCCATTAAAAAAATGCGTTGCCCAATACCTGTTTTGTATTTGGTATATTTAAAATAAAGTACCTGCATCGCAACCGAAAACGTTTCTACAACAAATACACCACCCATAATAAACAAGACAATTTCTTGTCTGACAATCACGGCAACCACACCCAATGCACCACCCAAAGCCAAAGCGCCGACATCACCCATAAAGACTTCGGCTGGATAGGCGTTAAACCATAAAAATCCAAGCCCTGCACCTGCCATTGCGGCACAAAACACCATCAATTCTCCAGCACCCGCTACGTAAGGCACGCCTAAGTATTTTGAGAAATAGAGATGGCCTGCAACATAGGCAAATACACCTAAAGCGCCGCCGACCATGACTGTTGGCAAGATCGCTAAACCATCTAGCCCGTCGGTTAAGTTAACCGCATTACTGCTGCCAACCACCACCATATATGTCAAGACTAAAAACCCCACAAAACCGAGTGGTAGGACTGCATTTTTGAAGAAAGGAAATATTAAGGTGGTTTCAATCGGTGATGCAGCCGTTTGATATAAAAAGATACCCACGCCCAACCCGATCAAACTCTGCCAAAATATTTTGGCTTTTGCCGATAATCCTTTGGGATTTCGATGCACGACTTTTCGGTAATCATCTACCCAACCAATTGCACCGAAGCCTAAAGTGGTGATTAACACCACCCAAACAAAACGATTATGTAAATCCGCCCAAAGCAAAGTCGACAAGGCAATCGCCACAAGAATCAGAGCCCCTCCCATGGTCGGTGTCCCTGCTTTAATTAAATGTGATTGCGGTCCATCATCTCTAACAGCTTGGCCGACTTTATATTGAGTCAGCTTTCGAATCATGGTTGGTCCAACAACAAATGAGATCATCAAAGCAGTTAACGTAGCCAAAACTGCGCGTAGGGTTATGTAATTAAATACATTAAATCCTTTAATATCAGTCGCAAAATAGCGTGCCAATTCTAATAACATTCATGTACTCCTCTTATATTTTGATGATTCACAATGGCATCGACAACACGCTCCATTTTCATTGAACGCGAACCTTTAACTAGCACGCAGGTTTCAGCTTGCATTTGAGCTTTAAGGTGATCGACCAACGCTTGCAAAACATCAAAATGATCGCCTCTGTCTCCAAATGCACTTGTCGCCAACCGACTCAACGGACCAAAGCTCAACATTGCTGAAACCCCTTTTTGTCTGGCATAAGCGCCTATTTCTTGATGCATAGCGCCTTCATCAGCGCCCAATTCAGCCATGTCACCCATCACGAAGATCCCATTCTTGAAGCCTTTGTTTTGATAGGCTACTAGCACATCAATTGCCGCTTTCATGGAATCTGGGTTAGCGTTGTAAGTGTCATCAATCACAACAGCTTGCTGATAGCCTGTATGCGTTTGCAAACGCCCTTTCATCCCATCAAACAGACTGAGTCCTTCAGCGATTTGTTGATTCGATAAACCTAGTGCAATCGCAACCGTACTGGCTGCCAACACGTTTCTGACATTATGCTCACCCAACACCCTGATTTCGAAAGAAACATGGCCTTCTGGTGTCTTTAAATCGATTTGAGTTGTCCTATCCAAAACTACATATTCGGCTGTCACATCTGCTGGATGATTTAAACCGAATGTCAGGATTTTTTTGCCTTGATTTAAGCAACACCAATAAGTAGCGAAGCTATCATCAGCATTAATCACTGCAATACCATCAGCTACCAGGCCTTCAAAAATCTCGCCTTTTGCCTCTGCAATCGCTTCGCGAGATCCGACCTCGCCTATATGGGCTGTACCCGCATTGTTAACCAAAGCGATTTGTGGGGATGCTAACTTAGTTAAGTAACGAATCTCACCTAAATGATTCATGCCCATCTCAATGACGGCGCCGCTGTGATTTGCGCGCAGATTGAGCAATGTGAGTGGCATACCAATTTCGTTATTAAGATTGCCTTTCGTCGCCAGCACGTCGCCTTTTGCAACCTTTAGAATCGACGCAATCATTTCTTTCACCGTCGTTTTGCCATTACTTCCAGTCACAGCCACTACTGGTAAACTAAATTTTTGGCGCCAGTACTGTGCCAATACTCCTAGTGCAATCTTAGTATCCTCAACTAATACAGCTGGACGAGCAGCTATATTCGCATCGGAGATTAACACAGCAACCGCCCCTTGCTGAATTGCCGCAGCGGCATAGCTGTTTCCATCAAAACGCTCACCTTTAATTGCAACAAATAGTTGGCCGTTTACAATACTACGGCTATCGGTCCCCACGCTTGACACACGGACATCTTCACCTAGGATTGGCGCATGTAAAGCCTTGGCAATTTCTGACAGCATCATCATCCGTTTACCGCTACTTTTCGTTTGAGTGCAGCTTCAACATGCTCTACATCGCTAAAATGATGTTTTTTACCTGATATCTCTTGATAAGTCTCATGCCCTTTACCCGCCACCAGTACAATATCGCCTGCTTGCGCACTAGCGATAGCGATGTCAATCGCTTTTGCTCTATCTTCTACAGCGATGCTATCGCCGCTTACACCTTCTAAAATGGCTGAAATAATATCGCTTGCACACTCATTACGTGGATTATCTGTTGTAACAATGACGCGATCCGCCAATTGACTTGCCGCCTGCCCCATGAGTGCGCGCTTTCCTTGGTCACGGTTACCACCGCAACCAAACACACAAATCAATTGCTGAGCGGTTGCTTGCCTTAGGGCTGATAACACATTGCTAAGTGAGTCGGGTGTATGGGCAAAATCAACAATCACAAGCGGCAAGTTACCTCCGCCAAACGGTTGCATACGCCCATCTAATGGTTGCACCTGATGTAAAGCCCTCACCGCATCGTCAAAAGCAATATCAGATAGCAACAAGGTCGCCAGCACAGCTAACAGGTTGTAAACATTAAACCGCCCAACCAGATTGACATCGACCAAAGATGCTCCATAAGGTGTTGATGCTAAAAATTGTACAGCCCCATTACTGTACTTAATATTGGATGCTCTGATATCGCCACGTTCAATACCATAGGTGAGTATATTAACCTCACCCGCTTGCGTTAATTCTTTTTCCAGGGCTTGCCCAAAAACATCATCGCCATTCAATACCGCATGTTTCAAACCAGCGTGTAAGAACAATCGTTTTTTGGCATCCGCATAATTTTTATAAGTGCCGTGATAATCAAGATGATCTCGTGACAAATTGGTTAATACCGCTATATCAATTTGCGCTCCATTTACACGGCCTTGACTTAAGCCATGCGAAGACACTTCCATCGCCACAACACGCACTTGTCGCGCTACATAGTCTGCTAACAAATTTTGCAACAACACTGCATCGGGCGTCGTATTAATTGTTGGTGCCAACTGTCCCATTAAGCCATTTCCCAACGTGCCAACCACAGCCGCTTTCTGATCTAAATAATCAAAGCATTGTCCTAACCACTGCGTAATCGACGTCTTACCATTGGTTCCCGTTACGCCAATCAGCCTAAGTTTTGCTGATGGAGTTCCATAAAATTGACTGGCAATCTCTCCTGCCTGCTGTTTAAGATTGGCAATCGCTATATTGTCGACCTGCCACTCGTCATTCCAAACAAAACCTTCGGGTTCCCAACAAACAGAACTAGCGCCTCGATCAATTGCATCTAAAATATAGTCCCTACCATCGCCATTTTCACCAGGATAAGCCATAAATAAACTACCATTCACCACTTGGCGACTATCGGTCACAATCGTACTTGGGAGTACATTCAATTTCATCTCTAATGGAATCGCCATCACACCACCTCCTGACCATCACCATCGAGCGTAGGCACAACAATATTGGCGTTTGGCGCATCCTGTGGTACAGCCAGCAATCGCAATACTTCAGACATTACGCGACTAAAAACAGGAGCTGCTACTGTGCCTCCATAATATTGGCCAGTGGTCGGCTCATCTACCATTACCGCCATAATCAAACGTGGCTTTGAAATTGGCGCCAAGCCTACAAAAGAACCAACGTATTTATCTTTTTCATAACCACGATCACCCAATTTATGAGCCGTGCCTGTTTTTCCGCCGATACGATAACCCGCTACTTGCGCATTTGTTCCAGTCCCGCCTTCTTGCACAACCATCTCTAGCATTTCCTTAACGCTATTTGCAACTGATGCAGAGAACACTGGCTTACCTTTTGGTACACTGTCTAATTTCACCAATGACACTGGCTTTAACTCTCCATCATTGGCAAAAACGGTGTAAGCTCTTGCTAACTGCAACAAGGTAACGCTGATTCCATGCCCATACGACATGGTCGCCTGCTCAATTGGACGCCAAGTTTTATAATCTCTGACTTTCCCACGCACTTCACCAGGAAACCCAATATTGGTTTTTTGTCCAAAACCTAATTGATTAAATACGTTCCACAACTTCTGCTTATCTAAACTTAAAGCTATTTTTGCTGAGCCAACGTTAGAGGACTTCTTAACTACTTCAGAAACCGTTAATACATCATTCGAGTGCGTATCATGGATGGTCGCACCACCCACAGTCATATATCCAGGTGCCGTGTCAATTTTAGTTGTTGACTCATAACCGCCAAAAGCTAATGCCGCTGCAGCCGTCACTGGCTTCATCGTCGAACCTGGCTCAAAAACATCTGTTAAAGTACGATTGCGGGTTTTACCTCGGATATTAGTCGGGTTATTTGGGTTGTAAGTTGGCAAGTTGACCATCGCCAATACTTCTCCAGTTTTAGCGTCTAGCACAAGTGCAGAAGCGGCCTTCGCTTTGTATTGCTCGACCGCTCTTGATAATTCCCTGTATACCAAGTATTGGATTCTACGGTCAATACTTAACACCAACTCATGCCCATCACTGGGCTCACGTACAATTTCTAACTCTTCAACAATCTGTCCAGACCTATCTTTAATGACTCGTCGCTGTCCCGCCTTACCAGCCAATTCATCATTACGCACCAACTCCAAGCCTTCTTGCCCATTTCCATCAGCACCAGTGAATCCAACAATGTGCGAAGCCACATCTCCTGCTGGATAGAAGCGTTTATATTCACGCTCAAAATACACGCCTTTAATCTTGAGAGCCTTCACTTTTTCAGCTAAATCAGGTGAAACACGTCTCTTAATATAAATAAACTCTTTTTGTTTATTTCCTATTTTTTTGTCCAACTCTGCTGTTTTGATTTTCAATAAAGCTGATAAACTCTGTTTGTTTTTCTCATTAACTTTTACGACGGATGGATTCATCCAAACAGATGCAACAGGACTGCTGCCAGCGAGAATCTCACCATTTCTATCTTTGATTTTTCCACGATCGGCTTGCAATTCCAATGTTCTAATATAACGATCGCCACCTTTTTTCTGTAAAAAATCTCTATTTGCACTTTGTAGATAGAGACTTTGTACAACCAATGCCACAAACCCCAGCAACACACACAGAAGCAACAGCCTTCTGCGCCATGCTGGCAGACTCGCTACTTTTTGTTGTGGCTTAAATTTCATGCTATTGATTCACCTTATCCAAGACGATCACTTGGACATCTTTCTGACTAGGCACTTGCATACCCAATTCTCGCGTGGCCATTTCCTCAACGCGTGAGTGCATCGCCCATGTGCTTTGCTCAATCTGCAATTGCTCATACTCTGTTTTATATTGCTCTGCTAAAGCAACCAATCGCTCATGCTTGGCATATAACTTTCTCGCCTCATGCTGCGAAGTCACCACACCAAGCGCAACCATAATTAATGAAATAAATAGAATTAAATGTAATCGCATCATGGGGTCGCCATCCTCACCGCCACACGCATCACCGCACTACGTGCCCGCGGATTACTCTTAACTTCTTGCTCACTTGGCTTAATCGCCTTTCCAACAGACTCTAAACGTGGCTGCGGTAAATCTTTTGCCTTCACTGGAAAATTTGAAGGTAAATGATCTCTATCCGCCTCACTTTTAATAAAACGCTTAACCACTCTATCTTCTAAAGAGTGAAAACTAATCACCACCAAACGCCCACCTTCGGCCAACAAATCCAAACACTTAGGCAGAATTATCGATAACTCCTCAAGCTCCTGATTTGCGTAAATCCGTAAAGCCTGAAAGGTGCGCGTTGCAGGATTCTTCCCCGGCTCGATCTTTGGGATTGCGTCTGCCACGATCTTGGCAAGTTGCCCTGTAGTGGAGATGGCGCCCCCGTCATTGCGCTCCTTAATAATCGCCCTTGCAACCTGCTTAGCAAACCGTTCTTCACCATAATTTTTAATTACCTCTCCGAGTTTTTTTTCTGAAATCGTTGCCAATAATTCTGCTACTGTTTCCCCGCGCGTTTGGTCCATCCGCATATCTAATGGGCCATCAAACCGAAAACTAAAACCCCGATCACCCTCATCAACTTGTGGTGATGAAATACCTAAATCCATCAAAATGCCATCTACGCGAGATAGCTGGTATTTCGCTGCCAATTGATTAATTTCTGAAAAGTGTAGATGCGCTATCTGAAAGCGAACATCCTCAATCGCCTCGCCGGTCGCAATTGCCGCCAAATCACGATCAATTGCGAACAAACGGCCATTAGGACCAAGCTGACTGAGAATCTTTTTACTATGTCCTCCACGACCAAATGTACAATCAATATAAGTACCATCAGGTCTGACATCCAATGCGGCTACTGCCTCATCCAACAGTACAGTGACATGCGTCTGTTCAGAATTTGGCGGCACCAATACTGAAGAGGGCGCTTCAATGGCGCCCCGTATCATAATGAAAAGCCCTCTAATTCCGACGGCATATCAAACTCTCCGTCTTCATTGATCGCTTCCTGATTTTGTTTTAACCAGGCCTGCTTACTCCACAATTCAAAATGCGAACCCTGACCCACTAACATGACTTCTTTCTCCAAGCCTGCCAACTCACGCAACACGGGAGAGATCAACATACGACCAGCGCCATCTAAATTAATATCTTCCGCATAACCGACCAATCGACGTTGCAATGCAGCAGATTTTTTATCAAAGCTGGATAGGCTCATGATTTTTGATTGAATAGGCTCCCAAGCTGATGCTGGATATAACAATAAACAAGGATGCGAATGCGCAGTCAAAACCAGCTCACCACCAGACTGTGCAAACAATGCCTCACGATGTTTAGCTGGAACAGCCAAACGCCCCTTTGCATCCATATTTAGATTTGCAGCACCCTTAAACACTTTTTAAACCTCAGCCTTTTTATCAATCTTGCAGGTAAAAATACTGATGAGGTATGGAGAATGGTTAAACCCTTAGTAACTTAACCATTCCCCACAAAATACCACTTCTCCCCACCTTTATTCACTATAGTTAAAAAAATAGCTTTATGCAAGCTTTTTTTCTTTCAAGTCAATGACTTAGCGTATTTTTTGCATAAAAACAAAAATCATAATAATCAGATAGTTATAAGATTAACTGAATGTTAAATATTAGTAGTAACTGATAGGTGGTTGAATTTCTTGCGATGAAAAAATTCACTTTAAAACAATCGACTTTCAAACAAAAAATCCACAATAAAATATCAGCGTGCTCATTAAAATAGTGTTAGCTGACACCCCTATCAACCTAAATATCAAAACAAAGCTAGCAGTGAAGTGTTAAAATGATGCGGTGAAGTTAGCTAGGCAGTCGCCGTCACTTTAAATAATGAGGGAGGAAAGTCCGGGCTGCACAGAGCAGGATGACGGCTAACGGCCGTACGCCGTGAGGCGAGGAATAGGGCCACAGAGACGAGCGTATTTAGTTACGGTGAAACGCGGCAACCTCCATTCGCAGCAAGACCAAATAGACTGGTAATAGGCGTTGCTCGCGCTGCCAGTGGGTAGGTTGCTCGAGCGTGTGAGTAATTGCACGCCTAGATGAATGACTGTCCTTGTAGCAATACATGACAAAACCCGGCTTATCGGCTAACTTCACTTTCTGCATAGTCCAATGGCTTGAGTAAGAGAGCCTAATCGAGCGTAAAAAATTTAGATATTCATAATCAAGTCGCCAGATGATATCAAGGTGAATTAAAAAATGCCATTGACCTCTTGTTCTTGCTAAAAATACTACTTTGATTCAACTTCTTTGATTCAACTTCACAACAACGCCACCCTCTAGCTGGATTTTTAATTCATGTCTATTCTTAGCAGTTTGCTGAATCTTAGCAGTTTGCTGAAAACTCCAATTTTTCTACCTTTTATTTAAAGCATCTTATGCTCAACATCCAGCGCTCACTCAATACTTCTAGCAATAGCACGCTTGTTTGCCTCGTCCAAAATGGTGTCCGTCTTATTATTCCAGTAAGCACTCCATTTTCTGCTTTCAGTATTAGTCGATTGCGCTTCCCTAAAACATCATTTAGTGCAGCAAACGCCAGCAAGACCAATCAAGCAAACAGACCAGTCATGCTGAAGCTATTTTCCAAGCAATTGCTTGCCCTGCGCGTAGAGGTACTAGTACATCACCGTCGTATGGATAGCTCTCTGGAACTTGCCATGCTTCTTTCACCAAGGTTGTTTGTGCAGCATTTCTTGGCAAGCCATAAAAATCTGCGCCATAAAAACTTGCAAATCCTTCTAACTTATCTAAAGCATTAGCCGCTTCAAACGCTTCAGCATATAATTCAATTGCAGCATGCGCGGTATACATACCAGCACAACCACAACTCGCTTCTTTAGCATTTTTGGCATGTGGTGCACTATCAGTGCCCAAAAAGAATTTAGGGCTACCAGAGATTGCTGCCCCAACTAAAGCGAGCCGATGCTCTTCTCGTTTTAGAATCGGAAGACAATAGTGATGGGGACGAATACCGCCTCTAAACATATCATTTCGGTTCATCAGTAAATGGTGCGCAGTGATAGTAGCGGCCACATTAGCTCCAGCAGCAGCAACAAATTCTGCCGCATCTTTGGTCGTGATATGTTCAAACACTACTTTTAGATTAGGATATTTTGCCACTAATGATTGCATATGGCGCTCAATAAATACTTTTTCGCGATCAAAAACATCTACATCAGCATCCGTTACTTCTGCATGTGTCAGTAGCGGCATACCGACTTCCTGCATCGCCGCCAGCGCATCCGCACACCGCTCAAGGCTGGTAACACCAGAGTCTGAATTGGTGGTGGCACCAGCAGGATAAAGCTTGACGCCATGGATCAAGCCACTAGCTTTTGCTCGATGAATTTCTTCTGCACTGGTGTTATCTGTCAAATACAAAGTCATTAACGGCTCAAAACACATATCGGCTGGCAACGCTCGCAGAATACGTTCTCGGTAATCAACCGCTAATGCTGTGGTTGTCACTGGTGGGCGCAGATTTGGCATGACAATGGCTCGACCGAACTGCTTGGCGGTGTCCGCTAAAACTGCCTCAAGCGCATGACCATCTCTTAAATGTAAATGCCAGTCATCTGGACGCGTTATCGTTATCTTCTTCGTCATGCTCTTATCCACCCACCTTTTCATTCAATTTTATTAAGCGACCCATTCAAACTATCTGTATTTTTCAACGCCAATGCTCGCTCATATAAATCATTTTTCTTAGCCCCTGTAATCTCTACAGCAAGCTTTACCGCCTGTTTGAGTGGCAATTCAGCCAATAAGGTTTTTAAATGCCGCTCAGCCTCTTCACCAATACCAACCATTTCTTTAATAGGCGCAGCCTCAACCAACAACACAAACTCACCGCGCTGTTGATTCACATCATGGGTTAACCATGCACTAGCTTCACTTAATAAACAACGATGAAAAGTTTCAAACGTTTTAGTTAATTCGCGTGCAATGGTGATGCGCCGCTCACCCCCTAACACATTGGCTATATCAACGATACTTTCCACAATCCGGTGTGGCGCTTCGTAAAAAACCAGCGTATGTTGTAAGAATTGCAAAGCACTTAAAGCCTTGCGGCGCTGCGAGCCACTAGCGGGCAAAAATCCAATAAAGCTAAACCCATTCCCCTTAATACCCGATGCCGACAATGCTGCAATCACAGCACTGGCACCAGGTATAGGTACGACGTTAATCCCCGCACTACGTAGCATATCGACCACAATCGCACCTGGATCGCTAATGCCAGGCGTCCCCGCGTCGGTTACCAAGGCAATACTATCCCCCGCTTGAATACGTTCTAATAAGACTTGAGCGGATTGATGCTCATTATGCTCATGCACGGCAATGAGCTTTTTGGATAATCCAAAATGATTTAGTAATCCAGAGGTATGCCGCGTATCCTCTGCAGCGATCGCATCGACTTGCTTTAAGACTTCTAAAGCACGCAAAGTAATATCGCCTAAATTACCAATTGGTGTGGCGACCACATATAATGTTGGTTGTGTCATCATACAAATTCTAACGCGAAGCGCATATAACAGCTATTAAAAATAAATAATTAAAAAACGAGATCCCATCTTCTAGCCATGAAAATCAATCAAAACAATGCAGGTTTAAAAGCGGAAAAAATTGCCGCAACTTTTTTAACGAAACAAGGACTTATCCTAATAGAGCAAAATTACCATTGCCGATTTGGAGAAATTGATTTAATTATGCGTGATGGTGAAACCTTGGTATTTGTTGAGGTAAGACTGCGAACCAACGATCAATTTGGCGGCCCTGCGACCAGCATCACGCGCCAAAAGCAATTAAAACTAATCGCCACTGCCCAACACTTTTTACAAGGCAAACCAAGCAGTCCATGTCGCTTTGATGCTTTTTTAATGGACAAAATCGATTCCAATGATTTTGAGTGGTTACGTAATGCATTTGACGCATAATCGGCGTATTATTAGTATAGTTCAGCGTTTATCTATCTTTTAACAGGAATATCAACATGTCAGCTTTTTCAAAAATTGGATTCAACACTTTTTTTATTATCATTTTAAGTTCACTCCTCTCTGGCTGCTTTACTGCTGTTGTTGGTGGCGCTGCGGCTGGTACGGTAATGGCAACTGATAGAAGGACCTCTGGGATTTATATTGAAGATGAAAATATTGAAATTAAGGCATCCCAACAAATACGCAAATCGTTAGGTGAACAGGCGCACATCAATGTCACTAGTTACAATTTAAATGTCTTACTGACTGGTGAAGCGCCTACTGCAGAGGCGAAAACAGAAGCGGAGAAAATAGTTAGAAGTATTGACAATGTCAAGAATATCACCAATGAAGTGACGATTGGTGTCAAAAGCAGTTTAGGCAACCGCGCTAAAGACACCTATATCACCTCAAAAATTAAAGCAAAATTTCTAACTGAGAAAAATTTTGCTGGCAACAACGTTAAGATAGTGACTGAAGCAAAAACTGTTTATTTGATGGGTATTGTCACCCAACAAGAAGCCAATTTAGCTACTGAAATAGCACGATTAACAGATGGCGTTGAAAAAGTAATCAAAGTGTTTGAATATCAAAACTAAAACAATCAAAAAGAGGTCAATAATTAATTATGGCAATCAACCAAGAAGAAATCATTATTCAAAGCTTAACACGAACTGGCAAACCCTTCCGTCCCAGCGATTGGGTTGATCGCATCTGCAGTAGCTACGCTACTTTTGGTGAAGATCGCAAACTACGTTATTCACCCTATCTTAAACCTGAAATGATCGATGGCATTCGCTGCTTAGCCGTTGATCTGCAGTTAAAAGCAACCAACCCAGATGGTTTTGAAGAACTAATGCAGTTTGCAGAAGAAAATCAATTAAATATCCTCAATAGTGAAGGCGAATCAATTGCAACACCCGAGAGCAACCTCTAATAACATTAGCGCATCATTGTCTCTAGGTAGCGTCTAGAGACAATACCGCGCTTAATCTTAAGCAGCTTACCCTGAGGACTATATAGATAAGTGGTTGGCAACACATCAGCAGACCCAATCTGTTGAATCACAGATGCATTACCTAACACAATAGGGTAAGACATCAACATATCATCGACATAGCGCTTTACCGCTTCAACTGACGGATAATCAAACACAACACCAAGCACCACCACATCTTGGCCTTTACGGTCGTCATAAAGTGCGACTAACTCAGGCACCTCTTCCAAACATGGCGAACACCATGTTGCCCAATAGTTAACAATCACCCATTTACCCCTATATTTACTAAGCTGGTGTGGCGTGCCAGACAAATCTTCCAATAAAAAATCCGTTTCTGCTATGTGATCTGCTGCAAAAGCAGATAACGTTAATACTAAAGAAATAACACTGAAGCGTAGGCACTTAACTAAGTAGATATTCAATTCTCCTGCTGAATAATGAGCGTACATCCCTTATCGATACTGCATTTAAACAATTAAAACCAAAATCAATGGTAATAGGGCTTGATATTACTACTGGGGTATTGTTATACTTCTCAACAAGTTATAATATAGCAGTGACGAACAAATACAATCTTTCAAGTTCTTTATATTATTGTCTAGAAATCCAGCATCTAAATACTTTGTGTATGTCTGGGTTTAACCATATTCATCCGTTGAGGTCCTCATGAGCGAAAAAATCATTCATCTTAGCGATACTAGTTTTGAAGAACAAGTACTGCAATCACAATTACCCGTTTTAGTCGATTATTGGGCTGAATGGTGCGGTCCATGCAAAATGATTGCGCCCATCTTAGAAGAAGTGGCTAAAGAATATGGAGGCCGTTTGACAATCGCAAAATTAAATATTGATGACAACTCTCAAACGCCTCCAAAATATGGCATTCGTGGCATCCCTACTTTAATGTTGTTTAAGAATGGCAATGTAGAGGCAACCAAAGTTGGCGCTTTATCCAAGTCTCAATTAACAGCATTTATTGATAGTAATATTTAAGCAAAATCGCCTAGCTTCAACTGAGATGCTAGGTTTTCTCAATTTCAGTTTGATTAAAACCCCTTCCAGCGAGCTCCCCCATGCACCTTTCCGACCTTAAACATTTACCTGTTACCGAGCTAGTCGATATGGCTATTGCAGACGGCGTTGATAACGCCAGTCGCATGCGCAAACAAGATGTGATTTTTGCTATTCTAAAAAATAAGGCAAAAAAAGGTGACAACATCTTTGGTGATGGAACGCTTGAAGTGCTACAGGATGGGTTTGGTTTTTTACGTTCTCCTGACACGTCTTACCTCGCGGGCCCAGGTGATATTTATGTTTCGCCTTCGCAAATTCGTCGCTTCAATCTGCACACTGGCGACAGTATTCAAGGCGAGATTCGTACACCTAAAGATGGTGAGCGCTACACTGCACTGGTCAAAGTAGACACAGTGAATGGTGAAGCGCCAGAGAACACCAAACATAAAATATTATTTGAAAACTTAACACCCTTATTCCCAACTGAGCCTTTAACGCTTGAGCGTGACATTAAAGCCGAAGAAAATATTACCAGCCGTGTTATTGATATGATTGCGCCAATTGGTAAAGGTCAACGGGCGCTACTTGTTGCTAGCCCAAAGAGTGGCAAAACTGTGATGATGCAAAATATCGCACATGCGATTACAGCTAACCACCCTGATGTGACACTCATCGTATTATTAATTGACGAACGTCCCGAAGAGGTGACAGAAATGACGCGCTCTGTTAAAGGTGAAGTTGTTGCATCAACCTTTGATGAGCCCGCAGCACGTCATCTGCAAGTGGCAGAAATGGTCCTAGAAAAAGCGAAGCGATTAGTTGAACATAAAAAAGATGTTGTAATTTTATTAGACTCAATTACCCGTTTAGCACGCGCTTACAACACAGTTATTCCATCATCAGGAAAAGTGCTTACTGGCGGCGTTGATGCAAATGCATTACACAAACCCAAACGCTTCTTTGGAGCTGCTCGAAATATAGAGGAAGGCGGCTCGCTCACTATTATCGCAACAGCGCTAGTTGATACTGGGTCGCGTATGGACGATGTGATTTACGAAGAGTTTAAAGGCACAGGCAATATGGAGATTCACTTAGATCGCCGTATGGCAGAAAAACGAATTTACCCTGCAATTAACGTAAACAAATCAAGCACTCGTCGCGAAGAGCTATTAATTGAAAAAGATGTTTTACAAAAAATATGGGTGCTTCGTAAACTATTGTACCCAATGGATGATTTAGAAGCGATGGAGTTCTTACTTGATAAAATTAAGCAAACGAAAAACAATGCAGACTTCTTTGATAGCATGCGTCGCGGCGGTTAAGCACGCATCACTGCAAAAAACAAACTATTTTTGCTTGCTTAGCCATTTAAAAACCAATACAATGCTGTGCTCTAGAAAAAGAATTTTATTTAGTCGTTTAATTGTGACTAACAAACAAAGATAAGGTTATATTATGAAAGATGGTATCCACCCTGAATATAGAGAAGTCGTGTTCCAAGATATTGGTGCAGATTTCAGCTTTATAACTCGCTCTACCATTGCTGCTAAAGACACCATCAAATGGGAAGACGGTAATGAATATCCATTAGTTAAGATTGAGGTTTCATCAAAATCTCACCCTTTCTACACAGGTAAGCAAGTGATTTTAGATACTGCTGGTCGTGTTGATAAATTCCGTAAAAAATATGGCATGTAAACTAAACTTTATGTTTAGTCAAAAGGCAGCTTGGCTGCCTTTTTTTATTGATAGAACACATGGCATGACACAGTGTTAAAATAGGCTAGATGTAACAAATTTCTAGCCATTTATTTAACAACATCATTAATACCAAATCATCCAGGTTACTTAATAGACAATATATGCGCTTCAATCTTGAACATGACTGGCAAGGTAATATATCAACCCCGCGCGCCAAGGTGGGTGAGCGAGCTAAAATACGCCTACTGATTGCCTTGTGTGCCGTTTGGTTATTAATAGGCCTGACTGGTCATGACCCTTGGAAGCCATTAGAATCTACTGCGATTAGCACCATCAAAGACATTTTAGACCATAGTAATTTTGTTGCGCCAACAGCTGCGAGTAACAATCAACTAGAGAATCCACCACTTTATTACTTAAGTGCCGCTTTATCAGCAAAAGCATTAAGTGGATTATTACCACTACATGACGGGGCTCGTATTGCATCTGGTATCTGGATGCTATTGACCCTCGTCATCATGGGCATGACAGGCCGTGAACTTTGGGGGAAAGGCTTAGGACGGCAAACCAGTTTTATTTTTATTGGCTCAATTGGATTAGTCATCAGTGCTCACACTATTTCGCCTGAGGTTTCTGCTTTAACTGGTGTTGCAACTTGTTTTTATGCGCTAGCATTAGCCAAGAGACGGCCCTATAGAGCGAGCGTTCTGTTAGGTTTAGGTATGTCTGTTGGCTTTTTATCAACTGGCCTATTACCCACAAGCATCGTCCTGCTATGTGGCCTTGCGTTACCAATATGCTTTAGCAATTGGCGTAGCGTTAGTTTTGCTAAGGTAGCGGGGATTGCTGTGTTAATTGCTGGCTTTATCATTTTGAGCTGGATATTACTCTGCTATAAACAAGCGCCATCTGCATTTAATACATGGTGGACTAATGCAACGTCGAATTTTCAACAATTCCATTTTTATTTTTTAAATCTACTCCTTTGGTATGCGTGGCCGTCCTTACCACTTGCGCTGTGGGGCTTGTGGCGTCACAAATCCAATCTGTTACATCAAGCAAGATATCAGTTGTGCATCACTTTCTTTGTCGCCGCCTTCGTCTGCATTAGCTTACTTGGCCAAAGCAAAGACATCTACGCAATGCCGCTGCTGATTCCATTAACAGCATTAGCAGGCGTTAGCATAGAAACTTTAAAACGTGGTGCTGCTAGCGCCCTGAACTGGTTTGGCTTAATTCTTTTTGGTTTTATGGCATTCTTAATCTGGTTAGGTTGGGGTGCGATGATGTCTGGTAACCCAGCCAAACTGAAAGAACGTTTAATCTTTTTATCTGGATTAACGAAACTCAACTTCAATATACTCGCTTTTGTACTTGCTTCTGCCATAACGCTTATTTGGTTATTTGCGTTCTTACGTTCACAACGCTCTAATCGTGCAGCTGCAACCAATTGGGCAATAGGGATTACTTGCGTATGGACACTATTGATGACATTGTGGCTACCCATGATTAACTCAGCGCGCAGTTACGGTGATGTATTTAACAGCCTTAAAAGTGTGTTACCGAGTGACTACTCTTGCCTTGCAACTGATGGTGTTGGTGGCGCTCAACTAGAATTACTGCACTATTACACCAATATCAAACCGTATCCTCACTTTACTGAAGCCAGTAAAAACTGTGATTTATACCTAGTCCAAGATGAGAAAAACCAGAGGGCAATCGTACTTGGTAGTGATTGGCGTGAAATCTGGCGTGGAAAGCGCATCAGTGAGCGTAAAGAACGCTTTAGATTATTTCATCAATCGCACTAAGCCGTTGCGACCATTTTAATACCAGCCACAACTAACACGAGCGCAAGCAATTGCCTTATTGTCGGGTTGGCTAAACGACGACTACCAAATTCTGCACCAATTAATCCACCAGCAACAGCAGACAGCGCCCAATAAAGCAGGCCTGTTGGTAAGACGTAATCTTTTGTTAGCACACCAGCCAAACCCGATATAGAATTAACCAAAATAAAGGCAGCAGCAATTCCAGAAATCGTTTTGGTTTCGGCCCAGTTCATCAGTATCAAGATTGGACTCAGAAAAATTCCACCACCAACGCCAGTCAACCCAGACAACAAACCTAAAACCGCACCCATAATCATTAACGATTGTTTTTTTGGGCCTTCTTGCCTCATCTTTGGCACAAGCTTTGCGCGTGTAAAGATTTGCCAAGCAGCAATAATCAAAACCAAACCAACAACGTGTTTGTAAATATACGTAGGGAGCAAAACTAATCCACCGATAAAGGCAAAAGGAATTGAGCCTGCGATAATAGGCAATAAAAGTTGCCAAGAGAATGCTTTGACACGATAGAACTTATACAAAGCGATACTGCTGACCAGCACATTCATCATCAGTGCTGCAGGACGCATACTTTCAGGTGCTACACTTAGCAAGGCCATCACAGCCAAATAACCAGATGCTCCTCCATGTCCAACTGAAGCATAAAGCAAAGCGGCAAAAAAGATCAGTGGTACAATCAGCATGCTTGTTGGAAAAAAATCCATCAACAAACTTAAGCTAGGTGCTGTTTGATGGCATCCGCAACTCTAGGATGCAACCCTGCCCCTTGATGCTGAGCTACATGTGCCACGATAGAATGAATCATCACAGAATTCCAAAAACTGTGTAGGTGATTCGCAATCCCTTGTATTGCTTCTGCATCACTCGGATAAGCTTCAAAAAAGTCACCGATTTGATTTGCCATTGCTATTAATTTTTCTGTTTCCATTCCTATTCCATCATTCTATTGGCGTGACTGTAGACCACACATTGCTGACCTCTTACAAAACCTAATACCGTAATGCCATACTCTTCAGCAATACGTACTGCCAAACCTGTAGGCGCAGATATAGCAGCTAATACATCAAAGCCAACCATTGCTACTTTTTGCACCATTTCATAGCTGGCCCGACTTGAAGTTAATATAAACCCGCCTGTAATAGCTTGTTTAGATAGTACACCAATCAATTTATCTAACGCATTGTGCCTGCCTACATCTTCCCGCACATAAGCAATATCACCTGCAGCATCAGCCCACGCACAAGCATGTGTCGCACCAGTTTTAAAACGTAAGCTTTGTTTTGTTCGTATACCATCATATGCTTTAAAAATACTGCGCATACTCAGTTGACCCGTTAACTGTTGATTCGCATCACGGTCAGGTAAACGAAAAACTTGCGTCAAACTTTCAGCACCACAGAGGCCACAACCAGTTCGACCTGCTAAGTTACGTCTATGCTCTTTAAGCAAAGCAAAACGTTGACTCGAAACTGCTAAATGCAACTCAATCCCGTGGCTTTGTTGCTGCACTTCTATGCCATATAACTCACTTTTATCTTGCAAAATGCCTTCTGTTAACGAAAATCCCAATGCAAAATCTTCCAAATCGTGCGGCGTTGCCAACATAACTGCATGTGACACCCCGTTGTAAACTAATGCAATTGGCACTTCTTCAGCTAAAGTGTCGCTGACGGAAGAAAACACTCCATCATGCCAACGCTTGACGTCATATTGATTTGAGGGCGCACTAATATCTGGAGCGAACCTTATTTTCATTTACGCCTTATTCAACAACAGCTGGCTTGGCTGGCAATATACCAGTCAGTTCAATTTGCGACTCACTAAATTTTTTATATTCTTTCTGCCATTCGGAAACTTGCGTTACTTTTTTCACCTGCACCGCTGTTACTTTGTATTCAGGGCAGTTGGTTGCCCAATCTGTGTTGTCCGTCGTAATCACATTTGCTCCTGATTCCGGGTGATGGAAAGTAGTGTAAACCACACCTGGCTGTACACGCTCAGTGACGACTGCTCGCAGCACCGTTTCCCCAGAACGACTACTAATGCCAACCCAATCACCTGCTTGAATGGCACGCTCTTCTGCATCATGAGGGTGCATCTCAATCACATCTTCATGATGCCAAGCTACGTTTTTCGTGCGTCTAGATTGCGCACCAACATTGTATTGACTCAGAATACGCCCCGTCGTCAGAATTAATGGATATTTTCCATTTACCTTCTCAGTCGTTGGAATATATTGCGTAACAAAGAACTTACCTTTGCCTCGCACAAACTCATCCACATGCATTGTTGGTGTACCAGAAGGAGCCTCATCATTACATGGCCATTGTATGCTACCTAACTCATCAAGCTTTTTAAAACTCACCCCTTTAAAAGTTGGCGTTAGCGCTGCAATTTCATCCATAATCTCACTTGCATGGTTATATTGCATTGGATAACCCAAAGCGGCAGATAATTTAGCCGTAATTTCCCAATCTTCCATGCCATTTTTAGGCGTCATTACTTTTCTAACAGGAGAAATACGGCGCTCTGCATTAGTAAACGTGCCATTTTTCTCTAAAAATGACGCTCCTGGGAAGAACACATGAGCAAACATCGCTGTTTCATTCAAAAACAAGTCTTGTACAATGACACACTCCATGCTTTCTAAAGCATGCGTAACATGTTGTGTATCGGGGTCAGACTGCGCAATATCCTCACCTACACAATAAAGCGCTTTAAAGCTACCTTCAGCAGCCAAATCTAACATATTAGGAATACGTAAACCTGGATCTGCGCTCAATTTTACACCCCAAGCAGATTCAAACTCTGCACGAGCCTCATCATTTTGCACATGACGATAACCTGGAAACTCATGTGGCATAGAACCCATATCGCATGAACCCTGCACATTGTTCTGACCACGCATGGGATTAACGCCCACACCCTCACGACCAACGTTTCCAGTTGCCATGGCTAGGTTAGCAATACCCATAACGGCTGTTGAACCTTGACTGTGCTCCGTGACACCCAAACCGTAGTAGATGGAAGCATTGCCGCCTGTTGCAAACAGACGTGCCGCCTCACGCACTTTTACAGCATCAACACCGAGCTCTTTTTCCAACGCTTCTGGTGAGTTCTCAGGCTTAGCTACAAAATCTCGCCAAACAAGGAACGAATCCCACTCACATCGCTCTTTGACGAAGTCTTCTTTCACCAGTCCTTCAGTCACCACAACATGTGCCATCGCTGAAATCAAAGCAACATTGGTACCAGGTCGTAAATTTAGATGATAATCAGCGCGGATATGCGGCGAGCTCTCCACTAAGTCAATTGCACGCGGGTCAGCAATAATCAGCTTGGCACCCTCCCGTAGACGACGCTTCATTTGTGAACCAAATACAGGATGTGCATCCGTTGGATTTGACCCCATCACAAAAATCACATCGGACTTCATCACGGAATCAAACGTTTGCGTACCTGCAGACTCACCCAGTGTTTGTTTTAAACCATACCCTGTTGGACTGTGACAAACACGTGCACAAGTATCTACATTATTACTGCCAAAAACAGCACGGACTAACTTCTGGGTGACATACACTTCTTCATTCGTACAACGTGACGAAGTGATACCTCCAACAGCATCTTTACCATATTTAGCTTGAATCCGTTTAATTTCATTTGCGGCATAAGCAATGGCTTCATCCCAACCCACTTGTTGCCACTCATCATGAATACTTTTACGAATCATAGGTGTCGTAATACGGTCTTGATGGGTTGCATAACCCCATGCGAAGCGGCCTTTAACGCAAGAATGTCCATGATTAGCACCACCGTCTTTATTCGGCGTCATGCGCACAACTTCTTCACCTTTCATTTCTGCATCAAAACTACAACCAACGCCACAATACGCACAAGTCGTATTCACTTTATGCTCTGGCGTACCCGCCTCAATGACAGTTTTTTCCATCAAAGTAGCTGTAGGACACGCCTGAACACAAGCGCCACAAGAGACACATTCTGAATCCATAAAGTCTAAATTGCCCGCCGACACTTTACTCTCAAAACCACGAGCTTGAATGGTTAATGCAAAAGTCCCTTGTGTTTCCTCACAAGCGCGCACACACCGTGAGCACACAATACATTTGGATGGGTCAAAAGTGAAGTAAGGATTACTCTCGTCTTTCTCTGCTTTTAGATGATTCTCACCTTCGTAGCCGTAACGGACTTCACGCAAGCCGACTGCACCTGCCATATCTTGCAATTCACAATCACCATTTGCTGAGCAAGTAAGGCAATCTAAAGGATGGTCGGAAATGTAAAGTTCCATGACGCCACGACGTGTATCAGCTAGAGCTTTAGTCTGAGTTTTAACCTTAATACCTTCCGCAACTGGCGTCGTACAGGAGGCTGGCATCCCGCGACGACCTTCAATCTCAACCAAGCATAATCGACAAGAACCAAATGGTTCAAGAGAATCGGTTGCACATAATTTTGGCACTGTCACCCCACCTAACTGTGCGGCGTGCATAATCGATGTCCCCTCTGGCACAGTGACTTCTATACCGTCAATATTAAGCGTCACCAGAGTGTCACTCTGTTTTTTAGGTGTGCCATAATCTTTTGCAGGATCGTATTTCAAGGCATTAGGTTTTACCGCAGTATATTTAATATCATCCATGATGCTATCCTTAGTCGCCGTTAAACGACGCTCTCTTTCTCGTTAAGTCCCTTGTCTAAACCAAAATCTTCACCAAAGTGATTGAGTGCACTGATGACTGGGTAAGGTGTCATTCCACCTAAAGCACATAAAGACCCATTCAGCATAGTATCGGACAAATCACGCAAAACTTGAATATTTTTTGCATGATCTTTACCAGTTGCAATCTTATCCATGACTTCAACACCCCTTACAGCCCCAATACGACATGGCGTACACTTACCACAACTCTCAACCGAACAAAATTCAAAAGCATAGCGTGCCATTTTTGCCATATTCACCGTGTCATCAAAGGCAACAATACCACCATGACCAAGCACCGCCCAAAGGTTTTGAAAAGCTTCGTAGTCCATTGGCGTATCAAATTGACTTTCAGGTAAATAAGCACCTAGGGGACCACCAACTTGCACCGCACGAATAGGTCTTCCACTTGCTGAACCACCGCCATAGTCATATAACAGCTCTCTCAAGGTTACACCAAAAGCCAGTTCAACTAATCCACCCTGCTTGATATTACCTGCCAACTGAATCGGCAACGTTCCTCGCGAGCGTCCCATGCCATAATCAGCATAATACTGGGCACCTTTATCTAAGATAATCGGGATGGTCGCCAAACTAATGACATTATTGACAACCGTTGGCTTTCCAAACAAGCCTTCTATTGCTGGTAATGGCGGTTTAAACCTAACCAAACCACGTTTACCTTCCAAGCTTTCTAACAAAGAGGTCTCTTCACCACAGACATAAGCACCCGCTGCACGGCGCACTTCTAAATAGAAGCGCTGACCAGAGCCACAGACATCATCGCCTAGGTAACCTGCTAGCGTTGCTTTAGCAATTGCCTCGTTCAACACATGCAAGGCATGCGGATACTCGCTACGTAAATAAATATAGCCTTGCGTTGCACCAACCGCGATACCCGCAATAGTCATACCTTCAATTAACACAAAAGGATCGTCTTCCATCACCATGCGGTCGGAGTAAGTCCCTGAATCACCTTCATCCGCATTACAGACGATATACTTTTGCTCGCCTGATGCGCCTAACACTGTATTCCATTTAATGCCTGTTGGGAAAGCAGCACCACCACGCCCACGCAAACCTGATTCTGTTACTGTTTTGATGATATCTTCCTGCGTCATGGTCAAGGCATTTTTTAGCCCTTTATAACCGTCATGCGCCACATAATCTTCCAATGAAACAGGGTCAGTAACCCCTGCTCGCGCAAAAGTTAACCTTTGTTGATTTTTTAAGTAGGGTATCTCATTCGTTAAACCAAGATACAAGGCGTGATTAGCACCATTCAAAAAGTCTGCGTCAAACAAACTGGCAACATCCTTAGGCTTAACGGGGGCATAAGCTACACGCCCTTGTGCTGTTTCAACTTCCACCATTGGCTCTACCCAGAACAAACCACGAGAACCGTTTCTAATTAATTGAATGGCAATCCCACGCTTTTCAGCTTCGAGCTGAATGGCTTTTGCGGTTTTGTCTGCACCAAGAGAAAGGGCAGTAGAATCACGAGGAACAAATACCTTAACCATTACTGACCTCGCTAACTAATTCTGTAATTTGTGCCATATCCATACGTCCATAAACATCATCATCCATCATGACTGCTGGTGAGCAAGCACAGTTCCCTAAACAATAAACAGGTAATAGAGTGACTTTGCCATCAGCTGTGGTTTGATGATAATCAATACCTAATTTAGCCTTAATGTCTGCTTCTAATTGCTCCGAACCCATGGCTTGACACGATTCTGCGCGACATACCTGCAAGATATGTTCTCCAACGGGATGGGTTCTAAAATGGTGATAGAAAGTAACAAATCCATGCACTTCTGCTACCGACAGCGCCATCGCCTGCGCAATTTGTGGATAAACATCTTCAGGAATATAACCAATATCGTCTTGAATAGCATGCAACAAAGGCATTAAACCTCCTGGCAAGCCTTTGTGCGCAATTATGTGGGATTCGATTTTTTCCAAATCATTATTCGAAAGTGTATTAACCAAGCCTATGCCCCAAAATGTTACTGAAATGTAAATAACTTGCTATCATATACCTAAAACTCTACTTGTTAAACCCCAAAAATGGCATAGAATAAGGAGTTATTTCTAAATCCAATTTCCCTTCTTTACTTATGGTGAACTCAACACAATCTCTTGTTGATCAATTTGGTAGGCAAGTGGACTACATCCGCTTGTCAATTACCGATCGCTGCGACTTCCGCTGCCAATATTGCATGGCAGAAGATATGACGTTTTTGCCTCGACATGAGGTTTTGAGTTTAGAGGAATGTGCACGGATCATTAAAGTGTTTGTCCATTTAGGCGTCAGAAAAGTTCGCATTACAGGAGGAGAGCCATTGGTGCGTAAAAATGCATTGTGGCTATTTGAAGAAGTGGGCCAACTGACTGGCCTAAAAGAGTTAGTACTCACTACTAATGGCAGCCAGCTTGAATTTAAAGCTGATGCACTAAGAAAATCGGGTGTCAAACGGATTAACATTTCAGTCGACAGCCTACAGCCTGCACGATTCAAATCTATTACACGCACAGGCGATTTAGCCAAAGTGTTGGCAGGTATTGATAGCGCCATTGCAACGGGCTTTGAAGGCATCAAACTCAACACGGTGTTAATGCGCGGTATAAATGATGATGAAGCTGTTGATTTGGTTCAGTTTGCTATTGATAAGCAGATTGATATTAGTTTTATTGAAGAGATGCCACTAGGCGAGGTGAATCACTCTCGCGAAAATACTTTTGTGAGCAATATTACCACCTTAAAGCAATTACAAAGCCAGTATTCACTATTAGAAACCAAACATTCATCAGGTGGTCCAGCTGCATACTGGCAGGTAGCTAAGACAAAGACAAAAATTGGTTTTATTTCCCCACACAGCCATAATTTTTGCGAAAGCTGCAATCGTGTTCGCATCACATGCCAAGGTGAGCTATATTTGTGTTTAGGCCAAGATGATAAAGTTGATCTGATGCCATTATTAAGGGCTTTTCCAAACGATGACACACCAATCATTGAAGCGATTATGAATAGTATGAAAATCAAACCCAAAGGGCATGATTTTGATTTACAGCGTCCAAGGCCTGCCGTAATTAGATTTATGTCTCACACTGGTGGTTAGATATTGATGTTACCAGTTTCAGCTATCATTCTTGCTGGGGGTAAAGCCACTAGAATGGGTGGCGTTGATAAAGGATTGGTTACATTACAGAACAAACCGTTCGTCCAACATGTGATTAATCGATTATCACCTCAAGTTGACGAAATATTGGTGAATGCCAATCGTGAAATTGCACAATACAGATTATTTGGCTTTCCAGTTTTTGAAGATGAATACGCAGACTTTATTGGTCCTTTAGCTGGATTTAGCCTTGGCTTGCAACTATGTAAACACGAATATTTACTGACAACCCCATGTGACTCTCCTTTAATTCCTCATCATTTAGCCAGCAGACTGATGCAATCACTGATTGCCAACGACGCCGATATCGCAATCGCCAAAAGTGGCGGTTTTACACATCCAGTTTTTTGCTTAATGAAAAAATCGCTGTTAAGTTCATTAAAAAACTTTATTGCGCATGGCGGTCGTAAAGTGAGCATTTGGCAAAAAAGTCATATTTATACTGAAGTGTTGTTTGATGATTGTGACAATGCATTTGTGAATGTGAATACATTTGAGGAGTTGCATACTTTGGCTTTACAATTAAGCCATGACTAAAACACCCATCCTTGGCATTATAGCTGCGGGCAGCAATGCTGGCAAAACCACCATCATCACCCAGTTAATCCCTGCTTTAGCGGCGCAAGACATCCGCGTATCGGTCATCAAGCATGCACATCACAAATTTGACATTGACCATCCTGGAAAAGACAGCCATACCATTCGTGAAGCAGGTGCAGTACAAACTTTAATTGCTTCGGAAAAACGCTGGGCTTTGATGACGGAAATGGCGCGTACCCCAGATGATTGCAGCGGGGCAAATTTAACATCCTTGTTATCACAACTCGATGACCGCTACGCCGATTTGATTCTAGTTGAAGGGTTCAAACAAGCGACCATTCCAAAGATTGAAATTTATCGTCCAAGCCTTGGTCTACCTTTACTAGCAGAGCAAGATGCTAATATTATTGCGGTGGCCTCTGATGAAATAATCAAATGCACTAAGCCACAATTGGCACTGAACGACACCGCAGCAGTCTGTACTTTTATAATGCAATGGATAAAACAATATCATGACTAAAATAACCCTATCGCAACTCGCTAATCATCCAAGTTGTATGGACGATTATGACCCAAATGCCATGTCTGTCACACAAGCTCGCACCTTCATTCAACAATTCTTAACCCCTGTTGCTCAAACAGAACGCAGCCCAATCCGAGAGAGTTTACATCGCATCCTTGCTGAAAATATTGTATCGCCTCAGCACGTCCCTAACCATAACAATAGCGCAATGGATGGGTATGCGTTTAAGTACAATGAAGGTATTAAAATGATTAAAATCATTGGCACTGCTTTTGCGGGGAGACCATTTGATGGAGAAGTAAAGCCGAGTGAATGCGTCAAAATCATGACTGGGGCTGTGATACCCAAAGGGGCTGACACCGTCATCATGCAAGAAAAAACCGTCAACAAAGGTGATTACATTAATGTATTAGAGGATGCGCCAACTAAGGGGTCGAACGTGCGTTTAGCAGGTGAAGACTTAAAACGTGGCGAAACTGTTCTTTGCAAGGGTCATCAGATTCAAGCAGCAGATTTAGGCTTATTAGCCTCCTTAGGGATTGCCGATGTTATGGTTAATCGACAACTAAAAGTGGCTTTCTTTAGCACAGGTGATGAGTTGGTTAGTCTAGGAAAATCACTTGAAGAGGGTCAAATTTATGACAGCAATCGTTACACCATTTACGGCATGTTAAGCGAGTTAAAGGTTTTGATTACCGATTTAGGTGTCGTTCCAGACCAACCAGCATTGCTCGAAGCAACCCTTCTGAAAGCAGCTGGTGCGCATGATGTCGTATTGACCAGCGGCGGGGTTTCGGTTGGTGAGGCTGACTACATGAAGTCACTTCTCAGGAAACATGGGGAAGTATTATTCTGGAAAATTAATATGAAGCCAGGTCGACCGCTTGCTTACGGCAAAGTACGAAATGCCCATTATTTTGGTTTGCCTGGCAACCCCGTTTCAACCATGGTGACCTTTTATCAGTTCGTCCGTCAGGCACTACTTACACTAATGGGAAACAATGTTCTACCCAGCCCAGTCTTCCAGGTGGAATGTACTGAGTCGATTAAAAAAGCAAAAGGACGTACAGAGTTCCAGCGTGGTACTCTATTCGAAGAAAATGGGGTATGGAAAGTCAAACCACTTGCGAATCAAGGTTCTGGCATATTGAGTAGCATGAGCCAAGCAAATTGTTTTATTGTGCTCGATGAAGACACTGGGCATTGTAATCCTGGCGCTATCGTGAAAGTACAAATTTACAAGTGACTATTTAACATAATATTATCCTGATGGCTTCTATCAGCCAAAATCAGGCCTTACCAATCTTTAGTAAGCCATAGTATAATCAAAGGCTTATCTTTAACTAATTAAATGATTTTGCAACTTTCAACTTACACATTCAGGATTGATGAAAAGGGCTTGCTTTGGGCTATAACCGCTTCAGTAATGCTTCATCTGTTAATTGTGCTAGTTGTACCCGAATTTCATTTTGAGAATGAAAAAGAAGAACCACAAATATTAAAAATTGAGTTACGTAAACCAACACCGCCAGCGCCAGCTGTTGCTGAGCCACCACTTCCACTTGATACGCCAACCCCTCCAAAGCCTAAACCTGTTAAAAAAAAACCAAAACCGATTATTCAGCCGAAAGCCGTTGAACAGTTAGCGCCACCAGTTGAGCAATCGGAAGTGACGCCGCCAGTGATTAATGACATCATTGCTGTAGCGCCAAACGTTGAGCGGACGCCAGAGTTGGTTACACCAGTTCAACCTGTAAAGATTGAGTCGCCACCGCCACCGCCACCACCTGGGCCAAGCCAAGCTGATATTGATCATGCAAGAAATGTTTATGGCAACCTATTGGGGCGCACAATCGCTAAATATAAATCGTATCCAAAAATCGCAGAAAGAAGAGGATGGGAAGGTACAACCTTGTTAGCACTCAGCATTGACAGCAACGGAAATGTTACTTCAGCAACGATTAGCCAAAGTAGCGGCTATGACGCATTGGACAATCGTGCATTAGAAATGGTTAAAAAAGCATCACCCTTTCCACCTCCTCCAAGATTGCTTCAAGGACGCACATTTAATATTTCTGTTCCTGTTGCTTTCAAATTAGCGAATGGATAAACACACAGCCAAAACCAGGTCCCTTAGAGACCTGCTGTTAGCCCTTGAATTAATTTTTATCGCACTAATCATGCTCGCTGTAATGGGCGGTATATTTGGCATTCAGTTGTGGGAAAAGTCAGCAAAAGAGTCGCAGCGGATCCACTTATTGGTGCAAGAAATCCAACAAACACGTGGAGACTTATATCGTCAAATGAAAGAGTTGTTTGATGCTTTTTTGTTACATGACCAAAATGCAAAAGAAGAATATAAAAGTTACACAAATTCCATCCTGCTTCATTTCCAAACCTTAGAAAACCTAGCCGTTGGCGCTGAAGAACAAAAGGCGATTTCAGACTTAAAAGAAAACTATCAAGCATTTGCTGACGAAGCACCAGATATGTTTTATCAATATCAATCTAGCCCGAACAATGAATCCCGCAAAGCACTCTACCAAGACATGGAAACAGGTATTTTTAGCCGATATGAAACAGTCTCTAAACATGCAGAAAACTTGCTCACTTTGAAACAAAACGAATTGAGGATGGGACAACAAGACGCGAAACAAACCTCTATCATTATATTAAGTATCCCCGTTTTGCTGGCTGGCCTGCTGTTGATTATCTCGCGCACCTTCCTAATGCGCGCCATTGTTAAACCCATTCATGACATGGTAGAAGCAACAAGAGAAATCAGCGCTGGCAATTTACAACATCAAGTACCCAGTGCAGGCGCGGCAGAGCTGTCTATTCTAGCGCAAGAAATCAACAAAATGGCAGATGATTTAACGCAAAGCCAAGACGCTTTAGTCCGCACCGAAAAACAAGCGGCACTAGGTTTACTGGCTCCTATGCTCGCACATAATATTCGCAATCCCTTAGCGAGTATCCGAGCAATGGCGCAAGTTATTGATGTGAATGAGAGCGACAAAGAAACACAAGAGTCAATTGACGGCATTATGAGTACAGTTGATAGACTAGAGCGTTGGACAACCTCTTTACTCGCCTACTTGCACCCTGTTAAACCAGCGCTCAGTAGCGCTCTGTTTAAAAAAATTATCGAAAGCGCACTTGTTCCACTCCAGCAGAAATTGCAAGAAAAAAATATCAACGTCTTGATTGACATCTTGCCAGAGCAACAACCTATGCTGACGGATGAGCATCTATTGGAACAGGTTTTTTACAATCTAATTCTCAACGCAATTGAAGCATCACCACGCAACACACAAATCAAGATTATTGCTCGCCTCAAACAAGAAAAATTAACCATTAGTCTCATTGATCAAGGAAGTGGCATGCCTTTTACACCTATTCCTAATGCCCATAGGCCTGGAAAATCAACCAAAAGGTTTGGTACTGGGTTAGGCATTCCTTTTGCGTTCAAAGCATGTGAAGTATTAAACGGGACGATGAGATTTGATGCAGCAGAACCAACTGGAACAAGAATTACATTAACATTTCCGCAATAAATTGCTGATGTGAATGATGCCTCATCCAAAATAATCCTCATAAAATGATGACGATTATACTTGCTTTAATTGTTAATTTTTACAACAATAGAACTGTCTGCAATAAAAACAATCAAAACAATTAATGACTACTTTCAACAATTTATCAATCTCAAAATAACTATATTTATGCTTAATCAACCTGTTCCAGATTTTGAACTTCCTGCAACCAGCAGCCTTTCTTTCAAGCCCTCAGATTATATCGGTAAAAATCTGATTATCTATTTTTACCCTAAAGATGCAACGCCTGGTTGCACAACAGAAAGTACGCAGTTTAGAGATCACTATCATGCGTTTGAAACTGCTGATGCGGTTATTTTTGGTGTCTCTAGAGATAGTCTTAAGTCACATGAAAATTTTAAAGCCAAATTCAGCTTCCCATTCGATCTAATTTCAGATGTAGACGAAATAGCTTGCAATCTTTTCGATGTCATTAAAATGAAAAATATGTATGGTAAACAGGTTCGCGGTATTGAACGAAGCACTTTTTTCATCAACAAAGAAGGTATTCTTGTTAAAGAGTGGCGTAAAGTCAAAGTCGATGTCCATGTGGAAGCCGTATTGGCATTCGCTCAATCCATTTAATTATTTCAGTTAATATCCAAAAACTCATGTCAAAACAGCATTCACCAAACGCAAAACTGTTTGTACTCGATACGAATGTACTGATGCACGACCCGTCATCACTTTTTCGATTTGAAGAACACGACATTTTTTTACCAATGGTGACACTGGAGGAGCTGGATAACAATAAAAAAGGGTTAACGGAAGTTGCACGCAATGCTAGACAGGCAAGTCGTTACCTAGAAGAAATTGTAGGCACTGATTTAATTGATTTAGAAAAAGGCTGTCCGCTTTCCATTCAAGGCAATCGGCATGTGACGGGACGATTGTTTCTTCAGACCAATCAGGTGAACATAGACATCCCTGGTCTAGCTGGAAACAAGCCAGACAATCAAATTATTAGTGTGGTATTAAATCTACATAAACAACACACCGAACGTGAAGTCGTGTTGGTCAGCAAAGACATCAACATCCGCATCAAGGCGCGCGCGATGGGTCTGGCTGCAGAGGACTACTTCAATGATAAAGTTTTAGAAGACTCCGATTTACTCTACAGTGGGAGTAAAGAACTACCAGAAGACTTCTGGGAAAACCATAGTCAAGACATAGAGTCCTGGCAAGATTCTGGCAATATGTATTACCGCGTTTCAGGTCCTTTAGTCAGCAGCCTCCTGATTAACGAATTTATTTATTACGACTATGAGAAACCGTTCCACGCAATTGTCCGTAAAATTGAAGATAACGCTGCAGTGCTACAAGTCATCCAAGACTATTCACAACCGAAACATAATATTTGGGGTATCACTGCTCGAAACCGTGAACAAAATTTTGCATTGAATTTATTGATGGATCCTGAAGTGGATTTTGTGACACTGCTAGGCCAAGCTGGAACTGGTAAAACCTTGCTAACCTTAGCGGCCGCATTAACCCAAACACTAGACAAAAAAACCTATTCAGAAATCATCATGACGCGTGTCACCGTCCCTGTTGGTGAAGACATTGGCTTTCTACCAGGCACAGAAGAAGAAAAAATGGCACCTTGGATGGGTGCATTAGAAGATAATCTAGACGTGCTGAATAAAACGGATGAAGATGCTGGTGATTGGGGGCGTGCGGCAACACAAGATTTAATTCGCACACGCATTAAAGTCAAATCGCTAAACTTTATGCGTGGTCGCACTTTCTTAAATAAGTTCTTGATTATTGATGAAGCGCAAAACTTAACACCAAAACAAATGAAAACCCTGATTACGCGTGCTGGTCCTGGCACCAAAGTAGTTTGCTTAGGGAATATCGAACAAATTGATACGCCTTACTTAACTGAAGGCAGTTCTGGCTTAACTTATGTAGTCGATCGTTTTAAAGACTGGCCACATAATGGTCACATGACACTTATACGAGGTGAACGCTCTCGCTTGGCTGACTTTGCTGCTGAAGTTTTATAAGCATGCTAATTTAGCACCATGCCATTTTTCAGGTACGAGTAGTCTTTATGACTAAAAAATTCTATATTCTTTTAATTGCACAATTCCTATCAGCACTAGCCGACAATGCTTTATTGTTCGCAGCTATTGCCTTATTAGCGACAATAAACGCACCCGAATGGCATACGCCATTATTGCAACAGTTTTTTGTTATTTCTTATATCCTATTAGCACCTTTTGTAGGTTCAATTGCTGACGCATTCCCAAAAGGGGACGTGATGTTCGCTTCCAACATGATTAAAGTAGCAGGTTGTGCCGCCATGATTTTCGGCATACCGCCTTTATATGCTTATGGCATCGTGGGCATCGGTGCTGCCGCATATTCGCCAGCCAAATACGGCATTCTATCTGAGCTCCTACCAAGCAATCAGCTTGTGGTAGCGAATGGCTGGATGGAAAGCTCTACCGTCATTGCGATTATTTTTGGCGCTATTCTTGGGGGAGTGTTAGCTAGCAGCAACCTACAACTTGCTATGTGGCTGATTGCTGCCCTCTATTTATTTGCCGCAATTTTCAACTACTTTATCCCTAAACTGCCTATCGATCACAAACTTGAGCAAAAAAGCCTTTTCTATATTCTAAAAGATTTTCTTCATGCTTTTATCATTTTATGGAAAGACCCTCTTGGTCAAGTTTCTTTAGCCGTGACCACCTTATTTTGGGGTGCAGGGGCAACACTTAGGTTAGTTGTATTGGCTTGGGCAGCAGTTATCTTAAACTTTAATATAGAACAATCAACACAATTGATTGCAATGGTTGCTGTTGGTATTGCAGTTGGTGCTGTCATTGCATCGCGCTTCATCAGCTTAGAAAAATCGATAAAAGTCCTGCCCGCCGGCATTATGATGGGCTTGCTTGTTATTGCAATGGTCTTTGTTACGCATTGGCTGATGGCTGGATTCTTATTATTCGTTATTGGCACATTAAGTGGCTTCTTTGTTGTACCCCTTAATGCACTACTCCAGCATAGAGGCCATCTCTTAATCGGTGCTGGACACTCAATTGCAGTACAAAATTTTAATGAGCATATTGGTATTCTTATTATGCTCGGCTGCTACTTATTAATGGTAAAGAATAATGTACCAATTAATGCAATAACAGCGATATTTGGTCTATTTATCATCATTAGTATGAGCATCATTAATCACGTTTACCGGAAGATGATTATTTCTTCATAACGACCAACACATTAAGTAGATACTCAGGTGCTGGCACACTCGTTAATGCAACTTTACTTGTGGCTCTGTTCGTCGAGAGATAAACCTACCTAAGGACTGCAACATCACAGAAAAGAATCCATGTAAGGCTACTAAATGCATTTGGTATAGAGAGCGATACATAACACGCGCAATCAAACCCTCTATATACATAGACCCTCCAGAAACGGCACCCATCAGACTACCTACTGTTGTATATCTGCCTAAGTTCACCAATGAGCCATAATCTGTATATTTGTAGATTGGCAATTTCGACTTACCTAAAACACGCTGCTTCATGGTTCTAATCAATAAGGAAGCTTGTTGATGTGCAGCCTGAGCTCTTGGCGGCACATTGCCAGTGTGTCCTTCCCAAGGACAAGCGGCACAATCACCGAACGCAAAAATGTTAGCATCCAATGTGGTTTGTAAAGTTTGATGTACAACCAGTTGATTAATACTATTTGTTTCTAAACCATCAATATTTTTAAGAAAATTGGGGGCTTTAATGCCTGCAGCCCACACCACAAGTGCAGAAGGAATAAACTTTCCGCTGTGAGTATACACCCCCTTTTCTGTCACCTCGGTGACGCGCTCACCTGTATTCACTTGAACGCCTAACTTGTTCAACTCAAGCGTAACTGAATTGGCTAGTTGTGAAGGCAAGGCAGGCAAAACCTGATTACTGGCCTCAATGATTGTTATCTTGACGTCTTTTTCAGCATTAATGTTATCCAACCCATAAGCCGCTAGTTCTCGAGTTGTATTATGTAACTCAGCTGCCAATTCAACACCTGTTGCACCTGCACCAACAATGGCCACATTAAGCTGCCCCTCTTCTATTGGTGTGGTCTGCGTTTGAGCACGGACTAATGAGTTATGCAACTTACGATGAAAACGTTCTGCTTGGTCTTGAGTGTCTAGAGCAATAGAATGTTCAAGCGCTCCCTTAACACCAAAATCATTGGTTGTACTACCAACAGCAATCACCAAACTATCATAAGGAATGCTACGTGCTGATATGACTTCAAATCCATCTTCATCGTGATAAGGCGCTAATAACACTTCTTTCTTCTCTCGGTTTAAGCCATTCATACGCCCTAATCGGAATTTAAAGTGATGCCAATGTGCTTGTGCAAGGTAATTAAGCTCGTGTTTTTCAGGATTCATGCTACCTGCCGCAATTTCATGCAGCAATGGTTTCCAAACATGGGTTCGACTACTATCAATCAGTGTGATGGCTGCTTTTTTCTTCTTACCTAAGCTATCCCCTAAGCGGGTCGCTAGCTCTAAACCACCTGCACCACCACCAACGATGACGATATGATGTAAATTTTCGACTGTCATGTGTGTTCTTTTCACTTTTACAATTATGGACGCCCGTTAAAATTAAAGCGCTAAATAACGGTTCGTTAGTTACCGCTTCAATTATAAACCAAGGTCAAATTATTCTAACCATGGTTTACCATCAGTACCTTCATATTTCGTACGAATATAGGCAATAGCTTGCAAAATTTCATCTGTTGTTAAACCATCACCAGTATGACCTTCTACCTGTTTGTGCCATTTAAACATAACACCTTTACCTGATTTACCAGGAGTACCACCAGCAATGGTTTCAAACATACCTTTGTCTGTTGCATTCTTTGGATATACCCATTGATTATCCCATTGGCTTTGTCCACCAACAGGTTGTTTTTTCAAACCAGGAGCCATCACACCTTCTAATTTACCACCGTGACAGCCAGTACAGTTGTTATAGTTATAGGCTCTTCTACCTAATTTCTTCAACGCAGTCGCATCTTTTTCAAAAATCTCATTGTAAGGATTTTTGCATGTTTCTAAGAATTTTTTAGCAGCATCTGAATCATCAGCAGTTACCTTGATATTTAATGGCTTGCCATCAATCGTTGAAACTAAATTACAACCGTCAGCATTTGACGCAGTATTCTTATTACTTTCAAAACTGGTATGATCCTCCGCACCACAAGCTGATAGCATTAGCACAGATGCCGTCAGTCCAATCGCCGTTTTAAATAATTGCATTTACAGCTCCTAATTGTTTGTCAACTTCCTTTATTCCCATTATCAACAGTTTACCTGCTATTCATACAGATTCGAAAAAAAACGGCTACACAAAAGTGCAGCCGCTTTAGAGATGTAAATAAAACAATCTAAATTATTTCAACCAAGTCTTACCATCAGTACCTTCATATTTCGTACGAATATAGGCAATAGCTTGCAAAATTTCATCTGTTGTTAAACCATCACCAGTATGACCTTCTACCTGTTTGTGCCATTTAAACATAACACCTTTACCTGATTTACCAGGAGTACCACCAGCAATGGTTTCAAACATACCTTTGTCTGTTGCATTCTTTGGATATACCCATTGATTATCCCATTGGCTTTGTCCACCAACAGGTTGTTTTTTCAAACCAGGAGCCATCACACCTTCTAATTTACCACCGTGACAGCCAGTACAGTTGTTATAGTTATAGGCTCTTCTACCTAATTTCTTCAACGCAGTCGCATCTTTTTCAAAAATCTCATTGTAAGGATTTTTGCATGTTTCTAAGAATTTTTTAGCAGCATCTGAATCATCAGCAGTTACCTTGATATTTAATGGCTTGCCATCAATCGTTGAAACTAAATTACACGCAGCATTCGCTTGTAAAGAAAATGCAATACCTGCAATTGTTAATAAGCCACCAATTAAAGTTGACTTCAATGTTTTGTTACCTAACATGTGATCTCCTGTATCTAC
>JAFMCM010000062.1 GCA_017857755.1 Methylophilaceae bacterium
TCAGTATAGCTATCAAAAACGCGATGTGAGTAAAGCCGAGATTCAATCAGCTGCTTTTTTATCTGAGGTTAAGTTAACTTCAGAGCAAGTCAAAGCGTATTACGAAAAATATAAAGATAAGTTTAGAGTTCCTGAAAAAGTCAAGATGGAATTTGTGCTACTTTCTGCTGCGAGCTTAATTAATGATGTCAAAGTGTCTGATGAAGAAGTGAAGGCTTTTTACGATCAAAACTTAGATAAGTTTCAAGGTGATGAGCAGCGTCAAGCCAGTCATATTTTGATTGGTTTTGGTGTAAGCGCCTCTGATGCAGATCGAGAGAAGGCTAAAGAAAAGGCACTAGAAATTGAAGCGCAATTACAAGCGAATCCTAAACGTTTCGAAGAGTTGGCGGCTAAGTTTTCTCAAGACCCAGGCTCGGCTTCTAAAGGCGGTAGTCTGGGTAGTTTTGGTCGTGGCGCTATGGTGAAGCCATTTGAAGATGCCGTGTTTAGTATGGAGGTTGGGCAAATCAGTGATGTTGTTCAATCTGAGTTTGGTTATCATATTATCCGTTTAGATGGTGTGACTGGGAACTCGTCATCGTTTGAGACGATGATGCCACAAATTAAAGCTGAGCTTATTTTCCAGAAGGCACAAATTAAATACGCTGAACTAACTGAAGAGTTTAGTAATATTGTTTATGAGCAATCGGGCAGTTTGGATGCGGTGGCTAAACAATTTAATCTAACCGTTCAAACCACGGATTGGACTAGTCGTGAAGAGGGTCTTAAATACTTTAAAGGTAGCAATAAGCTAATGGATATGGTTTTTTCTGATGCGGTGTTGAAGGAAAAGCGTAATACGGAAGCGGTTGAGGTTGCGCCTAACAATCTGATTGCTGCACGTGTAGTTGAATATCAGCCAGAAGCGCCTAAAACTTTTGAAGAGGTTAAACCCGGTATTGAGGCTGTTTTAAAATTAGAAGGCTCAATCAAGCTGGCTGAAGCAAAAGGTCAGTCTGTGCTTGCTAAACTTGTTAAAGGCCAGCAGGACGATTCTCTGGAATGGATTCCTGAGGTCACTGTTGATCGTAAAGATGCGCAAGGATTAACGGATGCGGTTATGAATAAGGTTTTTCAGATTAACGCTGCCAAACTTCCTGCTTATGATGGTTTTGTCGATGGTAATAGAGCTTATGTTTTGGTGAAAGTGGCTGGTGTATCTAATCCTATGGTTGATAATGTTGAGTTGCAACAACGCGCACAGGTGGAATATGAGGCTGCGTTGTCCCGTGAGTATGTGAGCGCTTATGGCAAATCACTGCGAGCAAAAGCCAAGATTGATGTGAATAGTCAATTATTTGCGAATCCACAGCAACCTTAAAAATAGCATGTAGGGCTCTTGGCCTGACTTTTGGATTGATTAAAGCCTGTCGTTGACAGGCTTTTTTTGAATGAAAGGATATAAAAAAAGCTGGCATATCGCCAGCTTTTGGTTTTTGATACTTTGCTTAGTCGATTTGACCAGCAGCAGTGATGTTCATTCCGCCATCAACATAAGTAATTTCACCAGTAATACCTGAAGCTAGGTCACTACACAAGAAGGCAGCAGCATTGCCTACTTCTTCAATGGTGACATTTCTACGTAAGGCCGTGTGTTTTTCGTTAAAACCAATCATCTTATCAAAATCAGCAATGCCAGAGGCTGCTAGTGTTTTAATTGGTCCTGCAGAGACGGCATTTACGCGTATTCCTCTTGGACCTAGGCTTTGTGCTAGGTAACGCACATTGGCTTCTAAGCTCGCTTTTGCAACGCCCATCACATTGTAGTTTGGCATGGTGCGTTCTGCACCTAAATAACTTAATGTGAGTAGACTGCCATTTCGGCCTTTCATCATCGGATATGCGGCTTTTGCCATGGCTGAAAAGCTGTAAGAGCTAATGTCATGTGCGATTCGGAAATATTCTCTGTTAACCGCATCTAAATAGTCGCCATCGAGTGCGACTTTAGGTACAAATGCTAGTGAATGAATTAGGCCATCTAAACCATCCCAGTGTTTTGCTAGGGCTGGAAATAGGGCATCAATTTGTTCATCTTCTGCTACATCACAAGGCAGAACAATGGTGGATTCAAAATCTGCAGCCAAATCTGCTACTCGTTTTTCATGTTTTTCCATTTGATAGGTAAAGGCTAATTCAGCACCTTCACGTTTCATGGCCGCTGCAATACCATATGCAATTGAACGATTGCTGAGCAAGCCAGCGATTAATATTTTTTTTCCTGCAAGAAATCCCATATTCTTTCCTATGTTAATGATGTTATCAGCGTTTAAATTATTGGTTGTTGCCGCTACGCGGATCAATTGCGTCCCGCAATCCTTCTCCAAGTAGATTATACCCTAACACGGTTAATAAAATCGCTACGCCAGGGAAGGCTGATAACCACCATGCAAATTGGATATATTCTCGGCCATCTGCCAGAATATTTCCCCAAGATGATTGAGGCGCTTGTACGCCTAGACCCAAAAAGCTGAGTCCTGATTCCAATAATACCGCGCTTGCAACGCCTAATACTGCGCTTACGATGATGGGTGTTAAGCTGTTTGGCAATAAATGGATGAAGATTAGTCGTCCATCTTTAGCGCCCAAGGTGCGTGATGCTTGTACAAATTCACGTTGTGACAGGCTTAGGAATTCTGCTCGAACTAAGCGCGTGACTCCCATCCAAGAGGTGAGTCCTATCACAATCATGATATTAATAATATTGGGTGTTAAAAATGCAATCACAGCTAAGATTAAAAAGAAACTTGGTATGGATAACATGATATCGACTAATCGCATAATGATGGTATCAACCCAGCCACGGTAGTAACCCGCCATTGCACCTAGTAAAATACCTATTGCGGTAGATATGCCGACCGCTACTAATCCGACCAGTAATGAAATGCGTCCGCCATAGAGCATGCGACTTAATACATCACGCCCCAAGCCATCTGTCCCCATCCAATGCGTAGCTGAGGGGCTAAGGAGGATGGCTTTTACATCAATCATGTCCGGGTCATACGGTGCGATTATGGGTGCGAGCATTGCCATGGTGAAAATAAATGCAATTAAAATAAACCCTGCTTTTGCTAGTGGATTGGCGAGGATGTTTGAGAGTAATTGTTTGTTCATTATGCTTCTCTCGTTACACCACGTCTGACACGCGGATCAGCCCATGCGTAGGCTATATCGGCAATTAAATTGCCTAGTAATGTGAGCGCTGAGCCTATGGTTAAAATGCCCATTACTACTGGGAAATCGCGCATCAATACGGCATCGTAAAATAACTTACCCATGCCTGGAATGGCAAATATTGTTTCAGCAATGACTGAGCCGCCAATCAAGCCAGGTATTGATAAGCCAATAATGGTTATTAAAGGGAGTAGTGCGTTTCTAAGTGCGTGGGTGTAGATTACTTGATGTTCATTTAGGCCTTTAGCGCGTGCTGTTGTAATATAGTCTTGATTGAGTACATCTAGCATACCATTTTTAACAAATAAGGTAATGCTTGCTAAGCCAGTGACTGACGGGATGATGACAGGCATGACCAGGTGAGTTAGATGGTCTTTGATTTTGCCCCAAGAGCCTAAGGTATCGTAATCAATGCTTGTCCAACCAGAAATAGGGAGCCAATTGTTCATGACACCTAGCCAATACATTAATAACAGCGATAGCCAAAATCCAGGAATAGAAAAGCCGATAAAGTTAAATAAGGTGATTGAGCGATCTTGCCAGCCTTGATATTGACGAGCAGCTAATACGCCCAATGGAATCGCTAAGATTAAAGTGATTATTAAGCCTATTATATTAATGACTAAGGTTTTTGGTAATGCTTCTTGAATCATACCTTTGGTTACGTTGCCGTCTTTGTCTGTGGTTTGCCAAAATACAGGTTTTTGATGGCTGGCAAATGATTGGCCAAAGTCTAGTTTAACCATTCGTGTTAACCATAAGCCGTATTGGACGTGTATCGGTTGATCTAAATGATATAGTTTTCTTAATTGTTCTCGCGACTCTTGGGAGGCTTTAGGGTTGAAGCTTGCTTCATTATTTGTGATGTCACCTGGTGCTAAGTGCATAATAAAAAATGAGATTAGACTAATGCCAATCAACATTGGAATCATCCACAATACACGTTTAATTATATAGCTAATCATTTAATCTGCACTTATTTGATGCCGCCTAAACGACTTGGGAATATACCATTTTTGCGAGTCGTATCCTACGCCAGCAGGTGGAATCGGGTTGACGATGCCTTGAATACGCTTATGCATGGCCGTTAAGCCATAACCCGCTGATAAATAGACAATAGGGCTGTCTTCTAACAGTACTTTTGCGAATGCGTGATATATTAATTGGCGTTTATTTGGGTCTAGTTCGGTTCTGCCTTGGGCTAATAAACGATCGACAGTGGGGTTTTCATAACCAATAAAATTAAATTGGCCTTGTCCTTGTTGGCTTGAATGCCAAATACTATATTGGTCTGGATCTAAGCCTAAGCCCCATCCCATAATGACTGCATCAAAATCTTTTTTATGAATGTATTGATTCAGTAAGCTAGCCCATTCTAGCGATCTAAAAGTCACGTTAATACCGATTTTTTTCAGTTGATGTTGAATTAACACGAATGATTTTTCACGCTCTTTATTACCACTATTTGATAGTATTT
>JAFMCM010000063.1 GCA_017857755.1 Methylophilaceae bacterium
TCTAAAGAACAGCAACACCCAATCACCATAAACCGTCGCAAAAAAACGGCTTATTTAATCATTATTTGATATAGACAAATGCAATGCCCTTTACAAGTGAGATTACACAGCACCGCCACCGAACTTGTGCAAGCAAAAGCTGAACGTGAACAAGCTAAAATTAAAACGAGTGCTTGCACAACAAAGTTTACCGCGCAGAACCAGAAGCTGCCGAGGCCAAAGACCAAGGCGCCGCAGCCAAAGCCATGCAGGCCCGAATTACTCCGCCGCATCTAGGCAATAGAAAGCAAGCAGTTGTTAAAGAAATAAGGCGTTAACGCCATGCGTAGCGGATTTTTAACAAGCGCGTAAGCGCCTATAGCCCAATCAAGAAGGCTTGCCGACGGGCTAGCCGCTTGATTAACAGGGCTATTCTACTAGGTGATGTTTAATGGCGTAATGGGTGAGTTCTGCGTTGTGTTTGAGTTGCATTTTTTCTAGTAGCCGCGCACGATACATACTGACTGTTTTGGCTGACAGGGATAGTTTTTTGGCAATTTGACTGACTGAAAGTCCAGAGGTAATCATGATTAAGGTTTGATACTCTCTTTTTGACAGTCTTTCGTGTAAGGCTTTTTCACCTTCTCCCGTTACTTGCTTCGCTAGGATGTCTACCACAGTGGGGCTGATGTATTTTTTACCAGCGGCAACGACATACAAGGCATTAACTAATTCATCGGCGGCACTTTGTTTGCATAAGTAGCCAGCAGCACCTGCTTTTAGTGCATGCATCGCATATTGGTCTTCTTTGTGCATGGAAAGGATAAGCACTGCGGTTTCTGGGCGCTCTTTTTTAATCCATGTTAAGGCTTCAATGCCACTGCGGTCAGGCAGTGAAATGTCTAACAACAGCACATCCACATCAAGTAAACGGCAGTGTTGAATGGCCTCATGGGCGGTCCCTGCTTCGGCAATGACTTGAATATCGCCTGTTTCAGAAAGCACTTGTTTTAGGCCTGCCCTTAAAATAATATGGTCGTCTACAATGATGACGTTAATCTTATTTTTCATATCGCTTTTTTGTCATTGCTTATTGTTAAAATTAATGCGTTATTGCATGAGGCTTTAGTGTATCAGGTGTTGGGCAGTCTGACTCTAATTCTTGTTCCAGTTGCCGTGATTGGGCTTTCTATTTTAAATACGCCTTTCAGCGCTAGCACACGCTCTTGCATACCAAGCAAACCAAAAGTATCTGGCTTTACCCTGTCTGAGGGCTGCATGCCGATGCCATTATCGGTGATGCATAGTGCAAGATGAGATGTTGCAAAAACTAAATCTACCTCTACCCGTGTGGCTTGCGCATATTTGGCAATATTCGACATCGCTTCTTGGCAGACTCTAAAAAGGGTGATGGCTTGTTCTGGTGTGGCTTGCGCTGCGTTGTTATTGGTTGTAAAAACACAAGCAATCTCAAACTGCTGTTCAAATTGTTTGGCTTGCCATGCCAGCGCCGCAACAAGCCCAAGCTCTAATATATTGGGTCTTAAATCACTTGAGATTCTATGCACCGCTTCAAAAGTCGCGTCGATGACGGTTTTAAGCTGTTGGGTTTTCTCAATTAAGACTTGCTCGCTGTCGGGCATGTGTTTGAGCAAAGCGCTTAACCCCATTTTAACTACGGTCAAGTTGCCACCTAAGTCATCGTGAAGCTCGCGTGAAATGCGGGCTCTTTCTTGCTCTTTGACTGTGTTTAAATGGGCGCCAAGCACTGCTAGACGTTTGCGGGATTGCGCTAGCTCGATTTTTTCTTGTTTGCTGTGGGTGATGTTGGTCATGATGCCCGACCACTGCAGCATGCCACTGGCTAATGTTGTTGGGGTTGCTCTGATATTGACCCATTTCGTATCTTGCCATGCTTCAATCCAAACTCGCCCCTCCCAGTTTAGCAGCGATAAGTTGGCGGCAGAGGTTTGAATGTTTTTTTCTAAGCGCTTGCGGTCAGCTTGATGGATGATGGCAAAAAAATGTTGCGGTGCTTGTTTTAACGCTTCTGGTGCGATACCGAGCAATGCGTAACTGCCGTCACTGATATAGGCAAACTGGATTTGCTTGTTGTCTTCTAAGTGAAATTCAAATACTAGTCCTGGCGTATTTTGTACCAAGCGATTAAAGCGCGTGTCGCTGTGGGGGGTCGAGTGTTTAATCGCTAACAGGTAGGCATGATTGGTGTCTTCAATGCGGCTGAATTGCCATTGTGCAAATGGCGTGCTTGTAGCTGCGGCAGCCGATGAAAGCGCGGCCATTAAGTCTTTTTGGCTAACCCCTAGCACGGCTTCTATTGACTGTGGCTGGGGTGTGGGCCATTGCATGCCGAATGATTGGCATGCGCTTTGACTTGCATTGACGAGTTGCCATGTCGTGGCGTCAAACAAAAAAGCCTGGTCTTGCATCCCTAACATCAATCGCTCAAAGCATGCGGATTGCGCACTTTGTTTTGTCACTTTTTTATCCATCCATTCCATTGATTGTGATTGTCACCTGCCAAAAAAGAGGCTACTAGACATACCACTGGGCGCATTGCAAAACTTTGTTGCAAGCAAACAATGCGTTTCATCGTTTGGTCTTTACTTTAAACCAAAATCATTAGAAATCCAAAATCATTAGAAATCTTAAGTCTAGTTGCTGATTAAATGCCGTTTAAATGCTAAAAAACAACGAATTGTGAGTAAAAATATTATAATGATTCATTGTTTAACCAATTGATTATTTTAACGCCCATGCTTAACCCTCTTTGGAAAATACTAAAGCCGCTTGGCCCTTACGCACCGTTGGCCGCTTTGTATCTTGTTGCGTTGCCTATGCTTTCTTTATCTCGTGCTGGACTGATGCTTTGGCAATATGAGCGCGTCACAGCAACAGGCGCATGGCTGCCCATCTTGTTGCAGGGCTTGCGGGTCGATATGATTCAGCTTGGCTTGCTTACGATTATTCCATTGCTTATTTCACCGCTATTTGCCCATCAAAAAAGTTGGCATGCTTGGAAAAAGTTAAGTTATTTTTGGGTATTGCTTGCGGTCATCTTGCTGGTCTTTTTAGAAGCGGCATCGCCAGCGTTTATCGCCGAGTACGATAGCAGGCCTAACCGTTTATTTATCGAGTATTTAAAATATCCAAAAGAAGTCATGCCTATGCTGTGGAATGGCTTTCGCCTACAGGTGTTTGTCGCAATCGCTTTAGTCATTGCAACAACATGGTCTATGCGGCAATTCATGCAAGGCTGGTTAAGCTGTGAGCGCCCAGCAAACAATCTGCGATACTGGGTCGCCTTGCCTTTGGTCATTGTATTCACTGTTTTTTCTGTGCGTTCCACCACAGACCATAGACCAGCCAACCCTGCAATGTTTGCTATTACCAGCGATACAATGGTTAATAGCTTAGTGATTAATTCTACTTGGTCTGTTTTTCATGCTATTTATAATTTAAAGCATGAAAGTAAATCGAGTGAAATATACGGAAAAATGGCGCTGGCTGACATCATGCAACAAGTACAAATCACGCGCGACCGCTTGCAAGACCAACGGCCTTTATTAGGCAATGCTACCCTGCCGACCCTAACCCGACAAGTGGCTTCTGTAAGGCGTGAGCATCCATTAAACCTTGTTATTGTCTTGCAAGAAAGTTTGGGCGCGACTTTTGTCGAGTCATTAGGCGGCACCCCTGTGACGCCTGAACTGGAGAAGCTCAAAGCGCAAGGTTGGTGGTTTGAAAACTTATATGCCACCGGTACTCGCTCGGTAAGAGGGATTGAGGCGGTCGTGACTGGATTTTTGCCAACACCAGCCCAAAGCACAGTCAAGTTATCTTTAGCACAAAATCATTTCTTTACCTTGGCTAGTTTGCTGAGCAAAAACGGCTACTCAAGTGAGTTTATCTATGGTGGTGAAGGCCACTTTGATAATATGCGTCGTTTTTTCCTTGGAAATGATTTCAATTCAGTGGTTGATAAAGAGAATTACGAACATCCTGTATTCACTGGTAGCTGGGGGGTGTCTGATGAAGATTTATTCAATAAAACGCACGAGCAGCTACTCAAGCATCATGCGGATGGAAAACCTTTTTTTACTTTGGTCTTTAGTTCAAGCAACCATACGCCTTTTGAGTTTCCAGACGGGCGTATTGATTTGTATGAGCAGCCCAAAGCCACCGACCATAATGCGGTCAAATATGCTGATTATGCCTATGGTGAATTTTTTAAAAAAGCAAAAGCTAGCCCTTATTGGAAAAACACTTTGTTTTTGATTGTTGCTGACCATGATATTCGGGTAAGAGGCGATGATTTAGTGCCAGTGAAAAACTTCCATATCCCTGGCCTGATTTTAGGTGCTGACATAAAACCACGCGTCATTAAAACTGTTGCTAGTCAGGTTGATTTACCAACCACTTTGATTTCTTTGATGGGTATCGATGCCGTACATCCAATGGTGGGGCGCGACATTAGTGCAGAACCAGCAGACTTACCTGGCCGCGCCATGATGCAATACCATGCCAATTATGCGTGGATGGAAGGTCAGCAGG
>JAFMCM010000025.1 GCA_017857755.1 Methylophilaceae bacterium
GCGTCGAGCTGATTGCCTGATACGCTGCCCGTGCCGATGGCGATTCGGTTTGGGTTACTTGGAAAACCGAAAAGTTCTCCCGGGCGGATGGTGCCGCCGCCTGCGGTGTAGTCTGCTGCCCACGCGCTACCCCCGGTCAATAAAAGCGCAACGGCGGCGGCTAGGGTTTTGGGGCGAAACGGTTTAGCAAGTCGTAATCTGTGTGTGTTCATGTTGTGCCTTTAGTGTTATTGATTGTTTTTGATTGGCGACATTGTCTTTAATTTATTAGCTGGTTGCATTGATGTAGATCAAACTTTGATCATTTTTTTCTAATTGACATCGCTTTAGCCTGCTTTTGGTATATTATTTGCCGTTAGATGCTGGCTGGCACAGTATCGCAGTATCATTGCGTTATTGGTGAGTGGGACTGCGGTTGTTTTGCGTTAGCGTGTTAGCCGACAGCCTTTTTTGTTTGCGTGTTTCCATCAATCAACCTGAGAAATCAATGGTAATTAGCCAATGACTTTAGAAAATCATACGCCTATGATGCGTCAGTATTTGACGCTTAAATCCCAGCATCCTGATCTGTTGTTGTTTTTTCGGATGGGTGACTTTTATGAGTTGTTTTTTGAGGATGCTGAGAAGGTTGCGCGTTTGCTTGGTATTACGCTTACGCACCGCGGTAAAAGCAATGGTGTGCCGATTAAAATGGCGGGGGTGCCTTATCATGCGGTAGAACAGTATTTAGCGAAGTTGGCGAAGTTGGGTGAGGCGGTTGCGATTTGCGAACAGGTGGGCGAGGTGGCAAAGGCAGGGGGCAATAAGGGGCCAGTTGCTAGGGCTGTGACGCGTATTTTAACGCCAGGGACTTTAAGTGATGCGGCGCTGTTGGATGAAACGCGTGACAATATTTTGCTGAGTGTTGTTGTGAGCGAAGGTTTGGTGGGTCTTTCGCGCTTGAATTTAACTTCTGGTGTGTTTGTGTTGAGTGAGGTGGCTATTGGGCAGTTGGCGCAAGAGTTAGCGCGCATTCAGCCTGCTGAAATTATTTGTGCCGAGGGTGTTTCTTGTGCGGCCATTGAACAGTTTCCAGCGCCTAAGCGTTATGTCGCGAGTTGGCAGTTTGATGCACAAACGGCAACGCATGTGTTGACTAAGCAATTGAATACGAGGGATTTGCATGGTTTCGGTTGTGCGGAATTAACGCTGGCGGTGGGTGCGGCTGGGGCTTTGTTGACGTATGTTCAACATACTCAACGGACCGCGTTGCCGCATATTAGCGCGCTTAGTGTTGAGCATAGTACGCAGTATCTTCAGTTAGATGCGGCCACGCGTCGGCATCTGGAGATTGATACTACGATTCGTGGCGAGGCTGCGCCGACTTTGTATTCTTTGCTTAATACCACGCAGTCCGCGATGGGTGCTCGTTTGTTGCGCCATTGGTTGCATCACCCTTTGCGTGATGGTGGGTTGGTCGTCCAAAGGCATGTGGCGGTGGCGGCGTTGATTCAGTCTGACCGCGTCGCGGATTTGCATGCTGTGTTAAAGCAGATGGCGGATATTGAGCGGATTACGGCTAGAGTGGCTTTAAAAACGGCTAGGCCTAGAGATTTGTCTGCGCTACGTGATAGCTTAAAGCAGCTGCCAGCGTTGCAAGCGTTGCTGGTCGGTGCTGAAAGTGATTTGCTACAAACGTTAGCGCAACATTTGCAAACGGATGCTGTTTTGTCTGCTTTGCTGGCGGATGCGATTAGAGAGGAGCCAGCTGTTTTGTTGCGCGAGGGTGGTGTGATTGCGGATGGGTTTGATGCAGAGTTGGATGAATTGCGCGCTTTGCAAACGAATCATGGTGATTTTTTATTGCAATATGAAACGGCAGAGAGGGCGCGGACAGGGTTAAGTCATCTCAAGGTTGAGTATAACAGTGTGCATGGTTTTTATATTGAAATGAGTCGGACGCAGGCGGAGCAGGCGCCACCAGAATATCGCCGCCGGCAAACACTGAAAAATGTGGAGCGCTTTATTACACCAGAGTTGAAAGCGTTTGAAGACCAAGTGTTGAGTGCTAATGAGCGTGCTTTAGCGCGAGAAAAAGCGTTGTATGAGCAGGTGTTGACGCGGCTTATTCCTTTTATTGCGATGTTGCAGCGCAATGCCAATGCGGTGGCCAGTGTGGATGTGCTTTGTTGCTATGCTGAGCGCGCCGTGAGTTTGCAATATGTGCAGCCAGTGTTTGTTCAGGGGAGTGGTTTACAAATCGAGGCTGGGCGTCATCCAGTGGTCGAGGCGCTTACGCAGCCTTTTGTTTCAAATGATGTGGTGCTTAATCCGTTTAGGCAGTTGTTGCTGATTACAGGGCCTAATATGGGCGGTAAATCGACCTTTATGCGTCAAACTGCTTTAATTGTGCTCATGGCTTATTGTGGATGCTATGTGCCAGCAACTGTTGCTAAAATCGGTGAAATTGATCGTATTTATACAAGAATAGGCGCTTCTGATGATTTGGCGGGCGGGCGTTCTACTTTTATGGTAGAAATGACGGAAACCGCGAATATCTTACACAATGCCACGAGTCAGAGTTTGGTGTTGTTGGATGAGATTGGTCGTGGGACAAGCACTTTTGATGGCTTAAGTTTGGCTTGGGCGGTAGCCAAGCATTTGTTAGAAAAGAATCAGTCGCTCACGCTGTTTGCAACGCATTATTTTGAGTTAACTCAGATTGTTGATGCGTTTAAGCAGGCAGCCAATGTCCATTTAGATGCAGCAGAACATGGAAGTGGGATTGTGTTTTTGCATAAAGTGGAGGAGGGGGCGGCCAATCAAAGTTATGGGATACAGGTTGCGCAGTTGGCGGGTATTCCTCAGTCGGTTGTTGCCGCGGCTAGACGCAAGCTTATGCAGTTAGAAAAGCAGCAGCAAGCCGAACATCAAGCTGATTTGTTTGTGGCCAGCGCTGCGCCAGCCGCTGCGCCATTGCATCCAGTGCTGAGTGCGTTAGAAACGATTCAGCCTGATGATTTAACGCCTAAACAGGCGTTGGAATGGTTGTATCAATTGAAAGGTTTGCGTTAGGGCTGGGTCTTGGGATGGCGGTGCGGTTGGATGCTTTTAGATGGACATCTTAGTGGTGATGTTAAGGTGGTGACGTTAAAAAGATGCCCATCAGCAGGAAAGCCGTATTTCAGTATTGCGTCGTTACCATCGCGCATTGCTGTGCGACCAATGGCTTAAGCAGCGGCTTAGTGGTGATGGCCGCCTGCGCCGTGTACATGTTTGTGGTCCACTTCTTCTGTTTTGGCTTTGCGGACGTCGGTAATTTTTGCTGTGAATAATAAACGCTCACCCGCCCATGGGTGGTTGCCATCAACAATCACTTTGCCATCGGCGATATTGGTCACGGTATATAAAATAATCTCGCCCGTTTCATCTTCACCTTCGAATTGCATGCCTTCTTTTAAATTTTCAGCTGGGAATGCGCTGGCTGGTTCGATTTGTACGAGCTCTTCGTCGTAATCACCGAATGCATCAACGGGTTCCAAAGTGACTTCTACTACGTCGCCAACAGTTTTGCCGTGCATGATTTCTTCTACTTTTGGGAAAATATTATCGTAGCCGCCATGCAGGTAGGCAACGGGTTCTTTGCTTTCTTCTAGTAGTTCACCTTTGCTGTTTTTAAGTTCGTATGTCATGGTAACAACGGTGTTCATGGAGATTTGCATATGGTTTCCTTGGATGTTGAAAATAGATTGGTTCGTATTAAACCGAATTTTAATGGTTTTATGCTGCTTTTGCAGGCTTTTTTGCCATCCATTGGTGTTGTGATTGGGGTTGCGTTTATAAATGTGCTTTGGCACTGAAATAAATCAGCAGGATTAATGCAATGAGTAGTAGATAAATAAAGCGCATTATTGGCCGTAATCTTGGTCTAGAAGCGTATAGTTTTCTTCTGGTATTAGCACGGTTGGTGTGGCTCGCGCTAATAGCTCTGGATAGTCTTTGCTGTAATGGAGGCCACGGCTTTCGTGTCTTTGCATGGCACATTGGACAATCAATTCCGCGACTTGTAATAAATTGCGTAGCTCAATCAAATCATTGGTGACTCTAAAATTGCTGTAAAACTCGTGGACTTCATCGCGCAGCATTTTGATGCGATGCATGGCGCGACTGAGGCGCTTATCGGTGCGTACAATACCAACGTAATTCCACATAAAGCGGCGCAGTTCGTTCCATGTGTGGGTGATTAAGACTTCTTCATCGGCGTCGGTCACGCGACTTTCATCCCAGCTGGGCAGGTTGGTGAGTGGATGTGCGGGCGCGCTCAGGATGTGTTTGGCTGCAATACGCGCAAATACCATGCACTCTAGTAGTGAGTTGCTGGCTAAGCGGTTGGCTCCGTGCAATCCAGTGCATGCGGTTTCACCAATGGCGTATAGGTTGGCAATATCTGTCTGACTGTTGTCGTCTACCATGACGCCGCCACAGGTGTAATGCGCAGCTGGTACAACTGGAATCGCTTCTTTGGTGATGTCTATGCCAAGCGCTAAACAGTGTTTATAAACGGTGGGAAAGTGTTCGGTGATAAAGGCGGCTGGTTGATGCGAAATATCTAAGTAAACAAATTCAAGGCCACGTTTTTTCATCTCAAAATCAATCGCACGGGCCACAATATCTCGGGGCGCCAGTTCGGCACGCGCATCATGCTCAGGCATAAATCGTTTGCCGTCTGGCAGTTTAAGTAGCCCACCCTCGCCACGGACTGCTTCGGTGATTAAGAACGATTTTGCATGGGGGTGAAATAAACAGGTTGGGTGAAACTGAATAAATTCTAAATTGGAAACGCGACAACCTGCGCGCCAAGCCATGGCAATGCCGTCACCAGTGCTGACGTCTGGATTGGTGGTGTATAGGTAGACTTTGCCAGCACCGCCTGTGGCTAGGGCGGTTTGTTGGGCGGCGATGGTCATGACTTTGCCTGTGCTGTTGTCAAGAACATAAGCACCTAAACAGCTGTTTTGCTGGGTTTGTTTTAGTTTTTGACTGGTGATTAAGTCAATGGCGATATGGTTTTCTAATAAAGTGATGTTGCGATGTTGACGAATTTTTTGTGCCAAGGTGTTTTGTACAGCCTCACCTGTGGCGTCGGCCGCGTGAATAATGCGGCGGTGGCTATGGCCACCTTCTCGTGTGAGATGGTAGCCAGTTTCACTGTTTGCTTCGCGGGTGAATTCAACCCCTAGATTAATTAGCCAATCAATGGCTGCTCGGCCGCTTTCAGCCACCATGCGAGTGATTTCAGTGTCACATAAGCCAGCGCCTGCAATCAGCGTGTCTTCGACATGTTCTGCAATGGTGTCATCGCTGTTGAGTACAGTGGCAATGCCGCCTTGCGCCCAGCTGCTGGCGCTGTCTTGCAGTTTGCGTTTGCTGACGATGCAGACTTTTTTGGAGTCGGCAATTTGTAATGCGAGCGTTAGGCCCGCTAGGCCGCTGCCGATGATTAAAATATCGAATTGTTGTGACATAAGGTAAATTTAAGTGAACTAATCACAGTGTAACCGTGTCTTTATGATGAGGCTAGCAAAGAAATGTAAGAACCATGTTTTGCTTAAGGGGAAGTATATGTTGTACGCAAAAAAAATAGAAAATTTATCTCGCACGAATTTTGTTGAATCGGTTGATGCCAGCTATTCCGTTACCGCAGTGGGTGCAAGCAATGTTAGAATGCTTGAAACCAGCGACCAAAGGGAACGCGCAGTAATGACCAACAAGTTAAACGATATGCCAGTCAATTCTAATCGCGAGTTAGATCGTGTGTTGGTTGAGCGTGCACAAGCAGGAGACAAAAAAGCCTTCGGTTTGCTCGTGGAAAAATACCATCGCAAACTCGGCCGGTTAGTCGGACGTATGGTGCGTGACCAGTCTGAAGTGGAAGATGTGGTTCAAGAAGCTTTTATTAAAGCCTATCGTGCCTTACATAATTTTAGAGGTGATAGTGCTTTTTATACATGGTTATACCGTATTGGTATTAATACTGCTAAGAATTATTTAGTTTCTCTGGGTCGTAAGCCGCAGGTGCTAAATGATGTTGAAATTGAGGATGCAGAAAATTTTGATGGTGTTGTTGATGTGCGGGCGATGGAAACCCCAGAAACAGCATTGGCAAATAAACAAATTGCGCAAACGGTTAACGATACGATTGCGAGCTTACCTGAGGAGTTGCGAACGGCAATTACTTTGCGTGAGTTAGAAGGTTTGAGTTATGAAGAGATTGCTGAGATTATGCAATGCCCTATTGGAACGGTTAGGTCGAGAATTTTTAGGGCGCGAGAAAATATCGCAGTGAAATTAAAACCCTTGTTAAGTCATACCGATAACAAGCGTTGGTAAGCGATTTTTTCATTTTTTTTAATAGATATAATAATAGAGGTTAGTAATGAAAAATCAGTTATCAGCTTTAATCGATGGTGAGTTAGACCCGCAAGAGGCAGAACATTTGTTTACCGCTCTTAAAGTCGATGCCGAAATGAAAGAGGCATGGAGGCAGTACCATTTAATTGGTGATGTCTTGAGAGGGAGTGTTGATACCAATCAGGAGATGGCGGCTAAAATTATGTTGGCCTTGGATGATGAGCCAACGGTATTGGGTGTGAATAAACAGCTTCAATCAACTGCACCAAACCCCAACAAAAAAACGTTTCAAACGCCATTGTTTTGGTCAATCGCGGCATCTGTTGCTGCGGTGATGTTTGTTGGGTTAATGGTTTTTGAACTGGAACTGAGTGGGTCTGAAGAAATGCGTCCTATCGAGCTTGCAAACAGTTTGCCGATGGAGTACTTACAAGCACATCAATCTATGGCACCAAGCAGTGCCGCCTATTACATCCAATCGGCTAATTTTACGGAATCTGAGTAATAATGAGAAGTGTAGTGGTTGGACTCGTGCTGATGATGGCGGGTTTTGTGTTGGTTTCACCAGTATCAGCCGAAGTCAGCGCCAAGCCGCAAAACAACGGTTTGCTGGATGCTTGGCAAATCTTAGAAAAATCGGCTTATGCCGCTCGTGAGTTGAATTATGAAGGTCAATTCAGCTACGTCAATGGTGAGAATTCCCGTATTGTCGATATCAAGCACATGAATTATGGTGGGCATGAAGTGGCTAGAAATATTGTGCTAAACGATAGTAATCGTGAGGTCTTTAGCCAAGGTAACGATATTGTGATTGTTCAGCCGACTAACAAAAACGTGATGATTAAGAAAAGGCGCGGCAAAAACTTGTTTCCTGCTATGTTGCCGACTAATCTCAATCTGATTAAGCAAAATTACAAAGCGTTTATAGCAGGTAAAGAAACGGTCGCGGACCGTGAAGCGACGATTGTTGAGTTGGTGCCGAATGATGCTTATCGCTATCGTTATATGGTGTGGACAGATGCCAAGTTTGGACTCATTTTGAAAATGACTTTAGTGGATGGCAACAATAAGACGCTAGAACAAATTTATTTTAATCAGCTCAGTATGCTTAATTCGCAAGATCTTAATTGGTTTCAGCCAAAAATTGAGATAGGTAAAGAGTATGTAACAGAGCAGCCAAAAGCAGTGAAACACGTTGATGATGATTTAATCATGACCAATTTACCCGTTGGCTATCAGCAGATTGACCATATCCAGCGCGTCAAGAGTGGTGGTAGCAAAGTAGACCAGTTAGTGTTTTCTGATGGTATTGGTTCTGTTTCAGTGTTTATTGAGCCGATGACGAAAGGCAAGCGTCCGAAAAAGGGTGTGATGCCGATGGGTTCGACCAATATGTGCGCGCTTGTGACTAACGGCCATCAAATTGTTGTTGTGGGTGAAGCGCCTGCTCGGGCCGTCAAAAGTATTGCAGAAGCCGTTAGTTTTAAAAAATAAACATGGTGAAGTAGTTAAGGTTATACAGAAAAACAGCCAATGATAGAACAAAGCGCGATTATTATTGCGATTGAAACGCCGCCAACTGAAGGGCCAGCCATGGCAACCATTGAAGTGGTGCGCAAAACTGCTTGTGGCTTATGCGGTCAAACAAGTGGTTGCGGCAATGCCTTTTGGGGTAAACTATTTGCCCATAAAAGTAGCAGTTTTAAAGCGCAAAACACCATTAATGCCCAAGTTGGTCAGACAGTGGTGGTTGGTATAGACGAAACGGCTGTTATGAAAAGTGCGCTTATTTTATATCTGTTACCACTTGTTACTATGTTTGCTGGTGCCCTATTAGCAGTACAGATTGTCAATGCTGACGCTAGTGCCATCTTGGGTGCATTGTTAGGTTTGTTGTTAGGTTTTTTTTGGCTAAAAGCGCATGTAGCAGGCCGGGTTTATTACCAAAACCATCTGCCTAAAATTTTGCGTTTAGAAAATAATCCATCAGCTGAGCAAGCTGTTCAATTTCAATAAATTAAGGAAGAATCAATGTTGAGAAATCTATTATCAACGGCTTTAATCGTATTGTCCGTCACATTAGGGGTTGCGCCTAGTTTGGCTGCTAACTTGCCTGATTTTACTGTGTTGGCTGAAAAACAAGGGCCAGCAGTCGTGAACATTAGTATTACCCAAGTGATGCGTCAGCATCAAGGTGGTTTCCCTGGTATGCCGTATGACGAGCATTTGCAAGAGTTCTTTAAGCGGTTTGGTATACCTGGTATGCCAGGCATGCCTGGCAGTCCGGACCAAGGCGGCCCAGAGTATAAATCGCAGTCTTTAGGTTCTGGGTTTATTATCAGTGATGATGGTTATATTTTGACGAATGCGCATGTGGTTTCAGAGGCGGATGAGGTGTTGGTCAAGCTGTCAGATAAACGTGAATTTAAAGCCAAAATCATTGGTGCGGATAAACGTACGGATGTTGCTTTAATCAAAATTGAAGCCAAACATTTACCTAAGGTAACCATTGGTGACCCGTCTACGCTAAAAGTGGGTGAATGGGTGGCGGCTATTGGTTCACCGTTTGGTTTGGAAAACACCATGACGGCTGGTATTGTTAGTGCTAAGGCTCGCGCATTGCCGCAAGAAAATTATGTGCCATTTATCCAGACGGATGTGGCGATTAATCCAGGCAATTCAGGTGGCCCATTGTTTAATTTAGCTGGGGAAGTTGTGGGTATTAACTCGCAAATCTATAGCCGTAGTGGTGGTTCTGTTGGTTTGTCATTTAGTATTCCAATTGATGTGGCGATTAATATTTCAAACCAACTGAAAAGTAATGGAAAAATCACTCGTGGATGGTTGGGGGTTTCGATTCAGGAGTTGTCAAAAGATTTAGCCGACTCATTTGGCATGAAAGATACCAAAGGCGCATTAATCGCTGGTATTGAAAAAGATAGTCCTGCTGAAAAAGGCGGCTTGGAAGCTGGCGATGTGATTAAACGCTTTAACGGTAGTGAAATTGAAACTTCCAGTGATTTACCTATTGTTGTCGGGTCAACCAGTCCCAATCAATCAGTGCGTGTTGAGATTCTTCGTAAAGGTGGCAAAAAGACCTTGATGGTTAAAGTGGGTGAAATGCCGACAGATGAAATCCTAGTGAGCAAAAATGCTCAGGAGCCAAAAGAAAGTGTGAGTAATCAAATTGGCTTAACGTTAAGTAATTTAACTCCGCAACAAAAAAGTAAGTTAAAAGGAAAAAACGGCTTGCTGGTCATCGCGAGTACAGGTGCAGCAGCAGAGGCTGGCGTCCGAAGAGGGGATGTGATTTTGGGTTTAAATAATAGTGAGACACAAAGTGTTGAACAATTTAATAAACAAATCAACGCAGTGCCCAAAGGAAAAACAATTGCTGTTTTAGTGCAGCGCGCAGATAGCACTTTATACGTGCCAATTAAAGTCAAGTAATTGTTCACTAACGCGCTGTTTTAAGGCTTTATCAAAACCCGTCTGGTCACTACTTAGGCGGGTTTTTTGTTTTGTATGAAAGGGCGCGAGCTGTGATTATTGGCTGAATGAATTAATTCGCAAACTAATCAAGCATTTGTAGTAAAATCACCCCTATTGAAAAAAGAGCGCTTTGTGCGCTTTATTTATTTGTAATGCTTAAAAAAGACACATGAAAAACATTCGTAACTTCTCTATTATCGCGCACATTGATCACGGAAAATCCACTTTAGCTGACCGAATTATTCATCTTTGTGGTGGTCTTGAAGACCGCGAGATGGAAGCGCAAGTGCTTGATAGTATGGATATTGAGCGTGAACGTGGGATTACTATTAAGGCGCAAACGGCCACTTTGCAATATCTGGCTGATGATGGCGAGACCTATTTGCTCAATCTTATTGATACTCCTGGCCATGTCGACTTTAGTTACGAGGTGAGCCGTTCACTGTCGGCTTGTGAAGGCGCTTTGCTGGTGGTGGATGCGAGTCAGGGCGTGGAAGCACAAAGCGTCGCGAATTGTTATACCGCTATTGATTTGGGTTTGGAAGTCACTGCGGTACTGAATAAAATTGATTTGCCTTCGGCGGAGCCCGAGCGAGTCATGCAAGAAATTGAAGATGTGATTGGTATTGATGCGCGGCAAGCGCCTTTGTGTTCAGCCAAAACAGGTCTAGGTGTGCGAGACGTGATTGAAGCGGTTATTGCAAAGGTGCCAGCGCCCGTTGGCGATGTCAGCGCACCATTAAAAGCGCTGGTGATTGATGCTTGGTTTGATAATTATGTTGGCGTTGTGATGTTGGTACGCATTATTGACGGGGAACTCAAGCGTAAAGATAAAATTAAAATGATGGCTACTCAAACACAGCATTTATGTGAGCAGGTTGGTGTATTTACACCTAAGTCATTGCCGATGCCCTCACTGAAAGCGGGCGAGGTTGGTTTTGTGATTGCTGGTATTAAAGAGTTGGCGGCTGCCAAAGTTGGCGACACCATTACCCTTGTCGACCATCCAGCAAGTGAAGCATTGGCGGGGTTTAAAGAGGTTAAGCCACAGGTGTTTGCTGGTTTGTATCCTGTTGAATCTAATCAATTTGAAGCCTTGAGAACAGCTTTGGAGAAATTAAGCTTGAATGATGCAAGCTTACTGTTTGAGCCTGAGAATTCAACCGCGTTAGGCTTTGGTTTTAGGTGTGGATTTTTAGGCTTGCTTCATATGGAAATCGTACAAGAACGCTTGGAGCGTGAATACGATATGGATTTGATTACCACAGCACCAACAGTGGTTTATGAGCTATTGTTGAAAAATGGCGATGTGGTGCAAATTGAGAATCCTTCGCGCTTGCCTGAATTGTCTTTTGTGGAAGAAATTCGGGAACCCGTGATTGCGGTGAACTTATTGATGCCACAAGATTATGTAGGCCCTGTGATGACCTTGTGTAACAACAAACGTGGGATACAGCGTAATATGCAATACATGGGGCGGCAGGTAATGTTGAGTTATGAAATGCCGTTAAATGAAGTTGTGCTAGATTTTTTTGATCGATTGAAATCTGTTTCACGCGGTTATGCTTCTATGGATTATGAATTTTTAGCGTTCCGTGCAGCAGATTTAGTAAAACTTGATATTATGGTTAACGGCGAGCGAGTGGATTCATTGAGTATGATTGCGCACAGAGGTAGTAGTGTGCATCGTGGGCGTGGTGTTGTCGCTAAGATGCGTGAATTAATCCCACGTCAGATGTTCGATATTGCGATTCAGGCCGCTATAGGCGCCAATATTATTGCGCGTGAGACGGTCAAAGCGATGCGCAAGAACGTGCTAGCCAAATGTTATGGTGGTGATGTTTCGCGTAAACGTAAGCTGTTGGAGAAACAAAAAGCAGGTAAGAAACGCATGAAACAAGTGGGTAATGTAGAGATTCCGCAAGAAGCCTTTTTAGCGATTTTAAAAGTAGAGGACAAGTAATGACGTTATTGTTTTTCGGTTTGATTTTACTGGGGTTGTTGGGCGTATATTTTGGTGCGATTACCTTCCCACTTTTTATGCTGTTGACCCTATTGTTAACAGGTATTATTTGGTTGGTTGATTATTTGTTCTTTGAGAAAAAGCGGGTAGGACAAGAGGAGCCAACAGCGGTTGAATATGCGAAAAGCTTTTTTCCTGTGATCTTGTTGGTATTTGTTATTCGTTCTTTCATTGTTGAGCCCTTTAAAATTCCATCCGGTTCTATGAACCCAACCTTGTTGGCAGGGGATTATATTTTAGTCAATAAGTTTGCTTATGGTTTGCGCGTGCCAGTGTTGAATTCGGTGTTTGTTAACACGGGCGTGCCTCAACGTGGTGATGTGATGGTTTTTCATTTTCCACCTAATCCTAAGATTGACTATATTAAGCGAGTGATTGGCTTGGCGGGTGATCGTATTCAATACCAAGATAAGCAGTTAAGCATTAACGGACAAGTGATTGAAGCCACTGAATTGCCAGGTGCTGAGTATGCGACGCAGGGCGATCATATTATTCGCGCACATCAATTGCGTGAGCAATTATTTGATGCTCAGCATGATATTCTAATTCATGATATTCCGAATCGTTACTCACTTGGTACGATAGGCGATCGATTTTTAAACGGTGAGACGATCGTTGTTCCAGAAGGACATTATTTTGTCATGGGCGACAATCGCGATAATAGCTCTGATGGGCGAGTTTGGGGCTTTGTGCCAGATCAGAATTTAGTTGGTAAAGCATTTTTAATTTGGTTTAATTTTGATGATTTTTCTAGAATTGGTGATTCAATTCATTAAATCATGCGATCAAATACACCTTAACGTTATATTAAATCACTGGTGGAGAGCTTGATGGTGGCGAAGCAAAAAGGCATGGCGTTTATTGGCATGATGGTTGTGGCATTGTGCGTGCTTGCGTTATTGTTAGCGGCTATTAGTATCCTACCTAGTTACATTGATTTTTTTAGGGTCAAGCAAACACTGACTTCAGTCAGTCATGTGTCCGCTTTTAATCGCATGAGCAATGCGGCAGTGATAGAAACATTTGATCAACATGCATCCCTTAACGCGGTGACAGGCGTTAATGGGCGAGACCTTATTTTTTCAACCGATCCGATTGGCGGTAGAGTGATTGCCGTACAGTACGAAGTGGTTGTACCTTTGGCTTTTAATTTAGGTGCTTTGATGGATTTTAAAGCATCATCAGGACATTAATTACTGGATGGCATTAGAAAAACTACAAACAAAACTGGGCTATCAATTTAATCAGCCTTCCTTGCTAACACAAGCGCTGACCCATCGTAGTTATGCCAGCACCAATAACGAGCGTTTAGAATTCTTAGGCGATGGTGTTCTTAACTTTATCGTAGCCCATCAGCTTTACCAACGGTTTCAGAAGTTATCCGAGGGTGATTTAAGTCGCTTGCGAGCACAGCTAGTCAAAGAAGCCACATTGTTTGAGATTGCGCAAACTTTAAGTATTGGCGAATTGCTGAACTTAGGTGAGGGGGAGTTAAAAAGCGCAGGCTGGCGTCGACCTTCTATCTTATCTGACGCTTTAGAAGCCATTATTGGTGCGACTTATTTAGATGGTGGGTTTGATGCTGCGCAAGCTTTGGTGATGAAATTATATGAAAATCGATTAGATCATATTGATCCCAAAGTGATTGATAAAGATGCAAAATCAAAGTTGCAAGAGTATTTGCAGAGCAAAAAAATTGATTTACCAGACTACACTGTCACTACCATTGAAGGTGAAGCACATGCGCAAACCTTTACTGTTTCTTGCTTTGTGCAAAAGCTCAAAATCACCACGATTGGTGAAGGCACGAGCCGCCGTAATGCAGAACAAGAAGCCGCAAAACGCGCACTCTCTCAAATATTAAAAGTTGAACGCGAATGACAACAAATTTTAAATGTGGCACGGTTGCGATTGTTGGACGTCCTAACGTCGGCAAGTCAACATTATTAAATCACATCCTTGGCTTGAAGTTAGCGATTACCTCGCGTAAAGCACAAACAACCAGACATCGTTTGCTGGGTATTCATACCACAGCAGATACCCAGTTTATTTTTGTGGATACACCAGGATTTCAACAAAAACATTTAAATGCATTGAATAAATCGTTGAATAAAACGGTCACACAGGTGTTGAATGAAGTGGATGTGGTGCTGTTTGTGATTGAGCCCATGAAGTTAGGGCAAGCAGATGAAATTGTATTGAAATTACTGCCTAAAAATAAGCCAGTTATTCTTGTTGTGAACAAGGCGGATTTAATGGGGGATAAAAATAATTTATTACCGCTGATACAAGATTTTGATTTGCTTCATCCATTTAGCAGTATTGTGCCAGTGAGTGCCAAGAAGAATTTATATATCGATGATTTACTAGAGGCGGTTCGCGCGCATTTGCCTGAACAGGCGGCGATTTATGGTGAAGATGAGTTGACGGATAAAAATGAACGGTTTTTAGCAGCAGAAATGATTCGTGAAAAAATATTTAGATTGTTAGGCGATGAAATTCCTTATTCTATTGCTGTTGAAATTGAGAAGTTTGAAACGGTTAACAATTTACGCCGTATTTTTGCCGCTATTATTGTGGATAAGGATAGTCAAAAGCCAATGATTATTGGCAAACGGGGTGATAAACTGAAACAAATTTCGACCGAAGCTAGACAAGATATGGAAAAACTATTTGGTAGCAAAGTTTACTTAGAAACTTGGGTAAAAGTAAAAGGTGGTTGGGCCGATAATGAGCGAGCGCTTAAAAGCTTAGGTTATTAATGGTGACGATGGCTTTTTATTGAGAATCCACAATTGCCTACTAGCAGCGTAAGGTCATTATGGCGGTAGCCTCTAATCAATATCGGCAAGACCATCAGCCCGTCTATGTTTTGCATACTTATGCATTCAAAGAAACGAGCTTAGTCGTTGAATTGTTTAGCAAAGCCCATGGCCGTGTGGCGACGGTTGCAAAAGGTGCACGCCGACCACGCTCTGCTATGCGCGGACAATTGCAGTCCTTTCAAATGCTCGCGGCAACTTGGTCTGGTAAAAATGAGCTCAAAACCTTGCATAGTTTAGAGTGGGCTGATGGCTTGGTCTTGTTACAAGGTGAGGCGCTGATGTGCGGTTTTTACTTAAATGAGCTTCTGTTACGCTTGTTGCCGAGAGAGGATGCATACGAGCAATTGTTTGATTATTATCAGGCAACCGTCAAAGCCCTATCAAGTGGGGTGCAGCCAGCCATGCATTTAAGGCGATTTGAATTGAAAATGTTGCAAGAAATGGGTTACGCTGTTCCATTGGATTTTGATGAAAATGACAGCCCGATTGTGGCTAATCTACAGTATCGTTATGTGGCTGAGCTTGGGGCGTGTGCGTTCACTGGGGCTGAAAATGGTGTTGTTTTAAGTGGTCAAACACTGATCGATATGGCAAAAGATGCTTATGACAATATACAAACGCAACAACAAAGCAAACAGTTGATGCGTTACCTGCTTGCTTATTACTTGGGTGATAAGCCATTGCACACAAGGCAGTTATTAATTGATCTACAAGGCCTGTAGCCGTTGAACCGAATAGATAGATGATTAGGAAAGCACCATGAAAAAGTTAGGCATCAATATTGATCACGTTGCGACATTGCGCCAAGCACGTGGCACAAAATATCCGAGTGTGATTCAAGCAGCGCTGCGGGCAGAGCAGTCGGGTGCGGATAGTATCACGCTACATTTGCGCGAGGATAGGCGTCATATGCAAGATGCAGATATCTACGCGCTGCGTCCGTTGTTGCAGACCAAAATGAACCTTGAATGTGCCGTTACCGATGAAATGATTGCCATCGCTTTAGACGTCGCGCCCCAAGATGTGTGTTTAGTGCCAGAGCGCCGCGAAGAACGGACGACGGAAGGTGGTTTGGATGTGATTGCGCAATTTGACAAAGTGGCTGCAGCGACCAAAAAAATGAGTGATGCGGGTATTCGCGTTTCGCTTTTTATTGCGCCAGATATCGATCAAATTGAGGCTTCACATCGCGCAGGCGCACCCGTGATAGAGATTCATACAGGTACCTTTGCGGATGCAACTGATGTTGCCATACAATCGGCCGAGTTAGCTAGAATTAAAACCGCATTAAATTACGCGCTGAGGTTAGGCTTGGTTGTGAATGCTGGGCACGGATTAAACAATCATAATGTGCATAAAATTGCTGCGTTGCCTGGTATTGATGAGCTCAATATTGGTCATGCAATCGTTGCGCATGCCCTATTTGTTGGCTGGGATAATGCCGTGCGTGAGATGAAGGCATTGATTAGAGAATCGACAATTAAATGATTTACGGGATCGGCACAGACATCGTTGAAGTTGAACGTATTGCCGCTTCAATCGAAAAGTTCGGCGATGATTTTGCTGCACGCATTTTGACCGACAGTGAAATGCTGAAGTATCTCGACTCACCCATGCAATCACGATTTTTAGCCAAGCGCTTTGCAGCGAAAGAGGCTTTCTCAAAAGCGCTTGGGACCGGCTTGCGTGCACCAGCGACTTTTCAACATATTGCGGTTTCGCATGATGACTTAGGTAAACCTGTTTTAGTATTGGCTAAAACCTTACAAGCTTTTTTAGCAGAAAAACAGATTCGCCATATGCACATTTCGATTAGTGATGAAAAGCATTTGGCTGCCGCTTTTGTCATCTTAGAAACTTAAGGAATTGACCCAACACTTTAAATGTGAGGATTACGCTTGTTTAAAATTATTCTTGGCTTTCTAGGCTTCTACTTTTTTGGCTTTTTTGGTGCGCTGATTGCTTACTTTGTTGGCAGTAGTATTGATCGTACACGTAGTTATGGTGTTGGCGGTATAAACCCTTTTAGTAGTGGCCAGCGTAAAGCGGTGTTTTTTGAAACGGTCTTTACCTTAATGGGCAAGCTTGCAAAAGCGGATGGTGTCATCACACAAGATGAAATTGACCATGTAGAGTTGTTTATCCAAAAAATGGGGATGACGGCTGCCCATCGTGAACAAGCCATTGCGCAGTTCAAGCGCGGGGCTGCTGCTGATTTTGACATCACAGCTACACTCAATCAGTTTATGGAATCTTGTGGACAAACGCTTAATCTGAAGCAAATGGTCGTGGTCTATTTGATCGTGATGGCAATTGCAGATGGGGTGTTGGACAAAGCGGAGCTCGCCTTATTAGAGCAAATTGCCAGTCATTTAGGCTATCGCAAAGCTCAGTTTCAACAGTTGTTGGATATGGTGTTAAATCAAGCGCATTTTGGTACTGGTCAAGCGACCTCATCGCATGCATTGACCGATGCTTATAAAGCTTTGGGCCTTAATGAAAAGAATACAGATCAAGAAGTAAAGCGCGCCTATCGTAAACTGATGAGCCAATATCATCCCGACAAACTGATTGGACAAGGGATGCCTGAAGACATGATTGCCGTTGCCACTGAAAAAGCAAAAGAAATTCAATTGGCTTATGATTTAATTAAATCGCGTCGGGGCTTTTAGTCAATGGAAGCAACATTGGATAGTGCGCGTCGATTTTCTGGTGTTCGTCGATTGTATGGCGAAACTGGTTTGGCGCGATTGCAGGCTGCACATGTGGTGGTGATTGGGATTGGTGGTGTTGGATCTTGGGCGGCAGAAGCGTTGGTGCGTAATGCTGTCGGTCAAATTACGTTGGTTGATTTAGATCATGTGGCGGAATCCAATGTTAATCGGCAAATTCACGCTTTAGCCAGCGAGTTTGGTAAAGCAAAGGTCACCGCAATGCGCGAGCGTATGTTGCAAATTAACCCTAGTTGCATCATTCATGAAATTGAAGATTTCATCACGCCAGATAATATCAACACGTTATTGAACGTTCAGTCAGACATTATTCTTGACTGCATAGATGATGCCAAAGCCAAAGAAGCTTTAGCCAGTTTCTGCAAACTGAATCAGCAAGTGCTAATGATGTCGGGTAGTGCGGGTGGGCGCCTTGACCCAACACGGACCAAGGTCGCTGATTTGGCTTTGGTTACTGATGATAAGCTCTTATCAAAAGTACGTAACCAATTAAGACGTCATCATGGCTTCCCAAAAGCCTCTGTAAATAAAGCGAACACCAAAAAGTCAGCTCAATTTGGCTTGCCTTGCGTTTATTCGGATGAGCCTGTTATTAAGCCTGATAGCGTTTGTGAAGTAGCGGGCGGTAAAAATGAAAGCGCTGTGACAGGTCTTAATTGTGCTGGCTATGGTTCTAGTGTTGCCGTGACGGCGACCTTTGGTTTTGTGGCGGCACAATGGGCCATTAATCAATTGGTTGCTAAGGCTGATTAATCCTTTAGGATACAGGCTAGGCCTTGCGAATTGCAGATTCGTAATCTGGGAAGTAGTGGCTAATGACACTTAAATCAAAACGCCTCAATATGCTGGTGTTGGATTCTCTAGCCAGTAAAAATACAAAAGATTGTTCAACCAAGGCAGCTGTTGTGCGCTGTTGTGTGCCAAGCTGCTTTGCATAGTCCAATGACACGCTCACTTCATGAATGGTGGTGTTTTTGGCGACGACGGTGACTTGAAAGTGTTGCGAGTTGATTGCTTTAACGGAGATGGTCGTCATGGCGCTTTCTACAGATTCGTTGTCATCAGTGGTTTAAATGCTTGAAATTGAGATTTTTAACCCAATATCTAGGCTAAGCCTAACTAGGCAAAAATAGTTTACCGCATTAACGGATTGTAAAAAAGGAAAAAAGATGGCTAAAAAAAATTCTGAGAAATTAGCGTTTAAAGCAGAAGTTAAACAGTTATTACACCTCATGATTCATTCTTTGTATTCAAACAAAGAAATCGTATTGCGCGAGTTGATTTCAAACGCGTCAGATGCTGCGGACAAACTCCGTTTTGAGGCGTTGGCCGATGGCAGTCTTTATGAAGATGACAGTGATTTAAACATCCGTGTACATTTTGATAAAAAAGCGCGTACGGTCACCATTTCTGATAATGGTATTGGGATGTCACGTGAAGAAGTCGTGAATAATATTGGCACCATTGCGAAATCAGGTACGAAAGATTTTATGACCGCTTTATCTGGCGACCAAGTAAAAGATGCGAATCTGATTGGTCAATTTGGTGTTGGTTTCTATTCTGCTTTTATTATTGCCGACCAAGTGACTTTGGTTACTCGTCGTGCTGGTAGCAAAGAAGCCGTGCAATGGACTTCAGCAGGTGAAGGGGATTTTACCTTAGATTCGGTAGAAAAAGCCGGTCGTGGAACGGATGTCATTTTACATTTACGCAAAGATGAAGACGAGTTCCTGAATGATTGGAAATTAAAAACCATTGTTCGGAAATATTCAGATCATATTACTTTGCCGATTTTGATGAAAAAGACGGAATGGAAAGATGGTGAAGATGGTGCTGGTGGTGAGATGGTGACCACGGATGAAGATGAAGTAGTGAATCAAGCTTCTGCACTATGGGCGCGCGCTAAAAAAGACATTACCGAAGAAGAGTATCAAGACTTTTACAAACATCTAGCCCATGATATGGAAAATCCGCTGGCTTATACGCACAATCGTGTAGAAGGCAATCAAGAATATATCTCGCTGCTTTATGTTCCATCCAAAGCCCCGTTCGACTTGTATGACCGCGAGCGGAGTAACGGCATTAAGCTTTATGTAAAGCGTGTATTTATTATGGAAGAAGCAGAAAAGCTCATGCCACAATATTTACGCTTTGTCCGCGGGGTGATTGATAGTGCTGATTTGCCATTAAATGTATCGCGTGAGATTTTGCAAGATAGTCGCGATGTTGAAGCGATTAAAAAAGGCTCTGTCAATAAAGTATTGGGCTTGCTCGAAGACTTGGCTAAAAACAAACCAGAAGACTATGCTACCTTTTGGCGTGCTTTTGGCCGGGTAATGAAAGAAGGCCCCGGCGAAGACTTTGCCAATAAAGATAAAATTGCTGGCCTCTTACGATTTGCATCAACGCATCAGGATAACGAAACGCAAGAGGTTAGCTTGGCGGACTATATTGCTCGCATGAAGGAAGGCCAAGAAGCGATTTATTACATTACTGCTGATAGCTTTGCAGCGGCACAGCATTCACCACATTTAGAAATTTTCCGTAAAAAAGGCATTGAAGTGTTGTTGATGTCGGATAAAGTTGATGAGTGGATGCTGGGTGGCTTAAATGAGTTTGAAGGTAAGAAATTGCAATCTATTGCCAAAGGTGATTTAGATTTAGGTCAGTTGGAAGATGCGTCCGAAAAAGAAGCGCAAAAGCAAGTTGAAGAAGCGTCAAAAGACTTGATTGAGCGCATTAAACAAACCTTAGGAGAAGCCGTTAAAGAAGTGCGCGTGACGCACCGTTTAACAGATTCACCCGCTTGCTTGGTGGCTGGTGAGCATGATTTGTCTGGTAACTTGGCACGTATGTTAAAAGCTGCAGGACAGGATGCACCAGAATCCAAACCAGTACTAGAGGTTAACCCATCGCACCGATTAGTCGAAAAACTCAAAGTAGAAAAAGATGATGGTAAGTTTAATGACTACACACATGTATTATTTGATCAGGCCTTACTGGCAGAAGGTGGTCAGTTAGACGATCCAGCTAGTTTTGTGCGTAGAGTGAACGCCTTGCTGGTGTAACGCACGAATAAAAAGCCCTTGTTTGATCCAAGGGCTTTTTTCATATCGTCAACCCAACAATCCTGTGGTTTGCTCAACGCATAGACAGTATGCAAAAAACAAGTTTCAATAGTTGGCGTGATACTTGCTAATTTTCTAAAGATTGTACTTAACTGCTTAATAGGATGCTCATGGCAAAACTTACCCCAATCAAACAAGCACTGACGAATCATCTTGTCTTCTCCTGCTTTAAGACGGACGCAACAGCTACGCCAAGAGACTGGTATGTGACTGCTGCGCATACCGTGCGTGATCATGTCGTTGAACGTTGGGTAAAAACGGCTTCAGCCTATAATGAAGAAGACCCAAAAAGGATTTATTACTTGTCATTAGAGTTTCTTATTGGGCGCATGATGAGTAATGCCGCACTCAATTTGGGCATTAACGATGCACTGAATAAAGGATTAAAGGCTTTAGGACATCGTTTAGAAGAGGCGGTAGAGCAAGAACATGATGCCGCTTTAGGTAACGGTGGCTTGGGAAGATTGGCTGCCTGTTTCTTGGATTCTATGGCAACAATGGATATTCCAGCAACGGGTTATGGTATTCGATATGAATATGGCATGTTTAAGCAGACCTTAGAGCATGGCCAGCAAGTTGAGAATCCTGATAACTGGTTGCGTTACCATAATATATGGGAGTTCCAGCGTCCCGAGTCGAATTATACGATTAAGTTTTACGGGAAAGTGGTGCACACCAACACAGAAGACGGTGTCCAAAGTCATTGGGTCGATGAACAACATGTTGTTGCAATGGCATATGACGTACCTGTTCCGGGTTATGGCACTGATACCGTTAACAATCTTAGGTTGTGGTCGGCAAAGGCGACAACAGAATTTGATCTCGGTCAGTTTAATCAGGGCAATTACGAGCAAGCGGTTGAAGCGCGCAATGATTCAGAAACCATTTCAAAAGTGCTTTATCCGAACGATGCCTCTGCTTCTGGCCGTGAGTTAAGGCTTAAGCAGCAATACTTTTTTGTTTCAGCATCTATCCAAGATATTTTGCGTCGCTTTACGGCGACGCGAGCAATCAATAGCCAAAAAGACTGGAACGCGTTGCCAAAAAAGGTGGCGATACAGCTCAATGACACACACCCCTCTATTGGCGTCGCTGAAATGATGTATCAGCTAGTTGACCTGCACGGCTTGGATTGGGATTTTGCATGGGGATTGGTCCGTCAGGTGTTCGCCTATACCAATCACACCTTGATGCCAGAAGCGCTTGAAACATGGTCGTTAGACATGTTCGGCCGCTTATTGCCGCGCCATTTAGAGATTATTTATCGGATTAATCATGAGTTTTTACAAATGGTCAATCATCAATTTCCTGGAGACACAGGGCTACTGGAAAGGGTCTCAATCATTGACGAGACACATGGTAAGCGAATCCGGATGGCACATTTGGCTGTTATTGGTAGTCATACCGTCAATGGTGTTGCTGAGTTGCATAGTGCCTTGCTCAAAGAAACACTGTTTGCTGATTTCCATAAAATATATCCAGGCAAACTAAGCAATGTAACCAATGGGATAACGCCCCGGCGATGGCTAAACCAAGCCAATCCTGGCTTGACAGCGCTCATGACTAAAGCGATTGGTACAGGCTTTCAGAAAGAGCTAAGCAAAATTATTCAACTGGTGCCTTTGGCGGATGACCCAGACTTTCGCAAAGCTTTTAGAGCGGTCAAGAAAGCTAACAAACAACGCTTGGCAGATAAAATCGAATCAGTAACAGGAGTGAAATTGCGTACTGATGCCTTATTTGATGTGCAAATTAAACGCATCCATGAATATAAGCGACAACTGCTTAATGTGTTGCACGTGGTGACTTTATATAATCGTATCCGTAGCGGTGAGCTTGCTAATATAACCCCGCGCGCGATCATTTTTGGGGGTAAAGCCGCACCGGGTTATTGGATGGCAAAACTAATTATTCGACTCATTAATGATGTGGCTGAAGTCGTGAATAATGATCCTGTTGTTGGAGATCAATTAAAAGTCGTTTTTTACCCTAACTACGAAGTGTCCGCTGCTGAGCTGCTCTTTCCAGGCAGTGATTTATCTGAGCAAATCTCAACAGCAGGCACTGAAGCCAGTGGTACAGGCAACATGAAAATGGCATTAAACGGGGCATTAACCATCGGCACACTCGATGGCGCAAACGTAGAAATTAAAGAAGAAGTTGGTGATGAAAATATCTTTATCTTTGGTTTAACAACTCCCGAAGTGGCCGCAATAAAAGCCAATGGATACAATCCTTGGGATTACTATCACGCGAATCATGCCTTAAAAGAAGTGTTAGACATGATTGGTAGTGGATATTTCTCGGCAGAAGAGCCAGGGCGTTATCAAGCCATTTTTGATCACTTATTGAAAAATGGCGACAACTATTTATTGCTGGCAGACTATGCAAGCTATATTGACAAGCAAGACCAAGTTGCCCAAGTCTATAAAGACCAAGAAGAATGGTCACGCCGTGCCATTTTGAATGTCGCCAGAGTGGCAAAATTTTCTAGTGATAGAACCATTGGCGAGTACGCAGACAATATATGGAAAGTAAAACCATTTAAAAGCTAAACTAAACGCAAACAGCACCAAAAAAAATAATGCGTGCGTTAGTGAAATCACGATCATGAAAGCCATTTAAGACCCTAAGTCATTCATGGCTCAGGGTTTTTAATCTAAAGTGAAGATCAGCGCCCGCATCACATGCAATTATTGTTAAGAACACATTGACAGTACAATCTAAACCTTGCTATAGTCTCACCTCTCGACGATACATATGTCGAATCGGACGCGGGATGGAGCAGTCTGGCAGCTCGTCGGGCTCATAACCCGAAGGTCACAGGTTCAAATC
>JAFMCM010000026.1 GCA_017857755.1 Methylophilaceae bacterium
TTTTCTTAATGCCGCTGACTTTGCGACGGCAACGATACAAAGTAATATTTATATTGCTGGCAATCATGAAGCTGGATTTGTGCCGTTTGATGTGACTGACCGATGCCACTGCATGAGTGCAACACAATGCAGTTGTGCCTTTGGTGTGATTGATACGGTCACAATGTACAGAACAAGTGGCACATGGAAAAGCGCTGAGGATGCTGGCGCTTGCCGCTCAACTTTGAAAGCCTCGGGAAAGGAATGCACTTGTCACGGTGCTGGCAGTTGTAGTCGCACTACTTCATCATTGACTAGCCGTTTTGTTTGTGATGCGGCTGGTACATGCGCGACACAACAACTAACCAATAATGCGCAGAATGTATTTCGCTATAGCTTACCAAGCTATGCTGACGTTCATTCACTTAGTGCGGGCTGTTTGATGAATAGAGGCGAGGTTGAGTGTAACGCTACAGGTAGCTTTGATATTGGCTTAAAAGCGCCAAGTTGGCTAAAGCAAAACGGCTGGCAGCCCTATATCTACTATGCATGGTCTCCGTTGCATCAATTGCAAGCAGGGGTTCAGCAAGGTATCGCCGCTTTGTTAATTGCGATGGGTGAGCCAGTTGAGTCTGAAATGAAGGTGAACCAATCACGACCATCAGATTGGCTTGGCGATTATTTAGATAGTGTTGAAAATACCAATGGGGATACGATTTATGAGTCAACTTTAAAAAGGTCAACGGCAGCTTATAACGATGCAGTTTTTATCGTATCGCCATGAAAATAGGTATTAGCATGACAATCAACAATAAAAAAACTCAGTTTGGTTTTACTTTAATCGAGATGGCGATGGTGTTAATCATTCTTGGCTTTTTATTGTCTGCTGTGTTATTGCCATTACAGGCACAACGGTATGTTGCCGCACAGTTAAAAACCGAAGCGATATTAGCCGATGCAAAATGGGCCTTAATTGGCTTTGCACAAACCCATGGTCGTTTACCTTGCCCTGCTACTAACAATGGAACGGCTGTTTTCCCTGATGATACGGGGACTGCAAATCCGAATGCCAGTGGTGCTTGTTTTATGCAAACGGGATTTCTACCAGGTAAAACATTAGGTTTGCAATCACTTGATGCACAAGGTTACGCATTAGATGCATGGCAAAATAGATTGCGCTATGCCGTGACCAATGTAAATAGCGATGCGTTCACAACCAGTAACGGCATGAACGCGATAGGGGTGGCTAGGTTGGCGCCTGATTTAAAAGTGTGTGCAACAAGCTCAGCTTCAGGTTGCACAGATCGGATTAACCTGATTGAAAATGCAGTCGCGGTGGTTTTTTCTCTGGGTGCTACAGCTCACCAAGCGAGCGGCGGTGCTGATGAAAATCAAAATTTAATCACGCCAGTGAACACGACTTTTATCAGTCATACCATCACAACAGCTGCCTCAACAAACGGGGAGTTTGATCATCTTGTTACTTGGCTATCGCCTTATCTACTATATAACGCTATGATAACAGCAGGACAATTACACTAAATTTAAGCACATGAATGACCATCAACTATTGCGCTATAGCCGCCATGTTTTGTTGCCGCAGGTAGAGTATGTGGGCCAAGAGCGATTAACCAAAAGTCACGCACTAATTGTGGGAATGGGTGGTTTGGGCTCACCAGTTGCCTTGTATTTAGCGGCTAGTGGGCTTGGTCAATTGACGATTTGTGATTTTGACATAGTGGATTTAAGTAATTTGCAGCGGCAGATTATACATAGCACGGCCTCGATTGGCATGAATAAAGCGTTGTCTGCTCAACAAGCGATTGGCGCTATTAATCCTGAAGTACAAGTGAGAACAATGACGCAAAAATCAACGCTTGCTGAAATGGAAACATTCGTGCGTGAGGCGGATGTGGTGATTGATTGCTCAGATAATGCGGCAACACGTTATGCCTTAAATCAAATATGTTTTTCACAAAAGAAACCATTAGTCTCTGGAGCCGCTGTGCGTTTTGAAGGACAGATAACAGTTTTTGATTTTAGAAACGCATCCAGTCCGTGCTATCACTGTTTGTTTCCCGATGTGGGTGAGGAGCAAGACTTACGTTGTGCGGATAATGGGGTTTTCGCCCCACTTGTTGGAATGATTGGCGCTGCGCAAGCCGCTGAAGCATTGAAGTGTTTGATGCAGATTGGTGATTGTTTACAAGGCCGTTTAATGTTGCTGGATGCATTAACTGCACAGTGGCGGACAATTAAGTTTGTTCGTGACCCTGCTTGCGCGGTTTGTGGTTAATACTTTATTTTCCGCCGACTAAACTTTTTACCGCGCTAACTAAATCTCCTGGCATGACGACAATCTTGCTATTGCCAGAACTAGACATGCTTTGTAAGGCTTGGATGTAGCGATCCCCCAATAAGAAATGGGCTGAATCCACATTTTCTTTGGCGGATTCAGTAATAAACTTAATCGATTCAGCAGACGCTTTTGCACCGACCATTTGAGCCTCTGCGTCTTTACGCGCCGCTTCTAAGCGCGCTTCTGCGTTTAAAATCAAGGCTTGTTTTGCACCTTCTGCTTCGGTCACTACGGCAACGCGTTCGCGCTCCGCGGCAGCCTGTCTTTCCATAGCGTTTTGCATATTAGTTGATGGTTTAATATCTTGAATCTCAACAGATTTAACCGTTAATCCCCAATCTAGCGCTTCATCTGCTACTGCGTTTTTTAATTCTGCTTTGATGCGATCGCGAGAGGTCAAGGCCTGATTTAATTGCATGCCGCCAATAATCGAACGTAAATTAGTTTGCACCATATTGCGCATTGCAACACGGAAATTCTCAATACCGTAGACGGCGCGCTCTATATTGCTCACTTTGATAAACGCTACTGCGTTTGCCAATATCACAGCATTATCCGCTGTAATGACTTCTTGCTCAGGGATTTCTAAAATAATATCTTTCGTCGTCACTTTATAACTGACTTTGCTTAAAATAGGATTAATCACGCTCAGCCCTGGCGAGAGGATGCCTTTAAATTTACCTAAACGTTCCACGACCCATTCTTCACCTTGAGGCACAATTCTGACTCCTTTAACAATGGCAATAATCGCTAATAAGAGGATTGCAATACTAAGTTCTGGCATGTGAGTTTCCTAACTAAATAAAAAGATTAAACAGCTTTAATTCTTAAGGCATTACCTTCGACCGCTGTGACGGTTGCTTTGGTCCCTGCGTCAATTAGTTCATCAGAAACTGCAGTCCATTCTCTAGCACCCATTAAACCTTGGGTAAACTGAATGCGTCCTGCTTGGCTGGGTGAACATGGCTCAATGACATTACCAATACGGCCGATTTCTTCGCCTTGTGACTGGCCAATACGCGAGTGCGGTTCATTTTTTTTGTAATAGCCGCGCCAAACAGCGAGTGAGACGAGCGCGATCACAGCGAATAATATTAATTGTAAGTCACGCGATATGTCGGGAAACAGCCAAACAACGAGCGCAACACATAAAGCGGCGATACCAAACCATAAAACGTCTAGCGTGCCCACCAGCGTCATTTCGATCGTCAATAAGATAATGCCAAAAGCGGCCCAAACCCATACAGCTTCAATCATCCATCCATCCCTATTTAAGCCTGATAAGATGACTATCTTAGCACTGTTTGAGCGGTAGGCTTAGTTTAGATTGGAGACATTGCACTCTAATTAAACTTTTCTCATCAAAGGCGTGAATGGCTTAAGTCTTGACTTTGCCTGTGGTAAAATCACGCGCTATGACTACTACGCCACAAAATGATTTAAATAAGCCTTTTGAGCCCAAAGCTATTGAAGCTAAATGGTATGCTTTTTGGGAAAGTAAAGGCTATTACGCTGCTGGATTAGATCCAGCAGTTAATACTAATTTTAGCATTTTATTGCCACCACCAAACGTGACGGGCACCTTGCATATGGGACATGGGTTTAACCAAACCTTGATGGATGCACTGACGCGTTATCACCGCATGCGTGGGGATAACACCTTATGGCAACCAGGCACGGATCATGCTGGTATTGCTACGCAAATCGTGGTTGAGCGCCAATTGGATACGCAAGGTATTTCACGTCATGACTTAGGACGTGAAAAATTCCTAGAGAAAGTATGGGAGTGGAAAGCGTTCTCAGGCGGTAGTATTACCAAACAAATGCGCCGGCTAGGGACTTCTCCTGATTGGTCGCGTGAACGTTTTACCATGGACCCAGCGCTGAACAAAACGGTGACAGAAACCTTTGTACGTTTGTTTAATGAGGGGCTGATTTATCGCGGCAAGCGTTTGGTCAACTGGGACGTGAAGCTAGGTACAGCGGTATCCGATTTGGAGGTAGTGCAAGAGGAAGAAGATGGCTCGATGTGGCATATCAACTATCCACTTGCGGACGGTTCGAGCCATTTAACGGTGGCCACAACACGACCAGAAACGATGTTGGGAGACGTAGCGGTCATGGTGCATCCAGAAGACGAACGTTACGCGCATTTGATCGGTCAAAAAGTAAGTTTGCCACTATGTAGTCGTGAAATTCCGATTATTGCCGATGATTATGTGGATAAGGAGTTTGGTACTGGTGTGGTGAAGGTAACGCCTGCACATGATTTCAATGATTACGCGGTTGGACAGCGGCATCAGCTACCCATCATTGGTATTTTAACGCTTGAGGGCTTTGTAAACGAAGAGGCGCCAAAGCCGTATCAGGGCCTAGAGCGCTTCGAAGCGCGTAAACAAGTGGTTGCAGATTTGGATGCACAAGGCTTCTTAGTCAAAGTGGATAAACATAAACTCAAAGTACCGCGCGGCGACCGTACCAATGTCGTGATTGAGCCGATGTTAACTGACCAGTGGTTTGTGGCGATGAGTAAGCCAACTGCAGATGGTCAAAGTATTACCCAAAAAGCATTGGATGTTGTCGCAAGTGGTGAAATTAAATTTTATCCAGAGAACTGGGTCAATACTTATAACCAATGGCTGAACAATATTCAGGACTGGTGTATTTCTCGTCAACTTTGGTGGGGACATCAGATTCCAGCTTGGTATGGCGACCATGGTCAAGTCTTTGTTGCCCATGATGAAGCCGAAGCAAAAGCCTTAGCTGAAAAAGAGGGCTATACGGGGAATTTAAAACGGGATGATGACGTACTCGATACGTGGTATTCGTCTGCTTTATGGCCTTTTTCTACCCTAGATTGGACGGGGGACGAAGCGATAGACTCACAAAATCAAGCGCTCCAACAGTTTTTGCCTTCGTCTGTGCTGGTGACGGGCTTTGATATTATTTTCTTTTGGGTGGCGCGTATGGTGATGATGACCAAACACATCACTGGCAAAATCCCCTTTAAACACGTTTATGTCCATGGTTTGATTCGTGATAGCGAAGGTCAAAAAATGTCTAAATCTAAAGGGAATGTATTAGACCCGATTGATTTAATTGACGGCATTGGTTTACCGGAGTTAATCACAAAACGGACCACAGGATTAATGAACCCTAAAGATGCGGCTAAGATTGAAAAGCGTACTCGCAAAGAGTTCCCAGAGGGCATTAATGCTTATGGTACAGATGCATTGCGCTTTACTTTTGCAGCATTAGCTAGTCCTGGTCGTGATATTAAATTTGATTTGCAACGCTGTGATGGCTATCGTCATTTCTGTAATAAATTATGGAACGCGACCCGTTTTGTGGTGATGAACACAGAAGGTCAGGACTGCGGCCTAGCGCCTTGTGCAGATAAGCCAGAAGGCTATTTGATATTCAGCCAAGCCGATCGTTGGATTGTGTCTATCTTACAAAAAACGGAGGCAGACGTTGAAAAAGCCTTTGCAGATTATCGCTTTGATTTAGTTGCTAAATCCATTTATGAGTATGTATGGGATCAATATTGCGATTGGTATTTAGAGATTGCTAAAGTACAAATACAAGTCGGTACTGAGGCTGAGCAGCGCGCTACTCGCCGTACTTTATTGCGTGTGTTAGAAACCATACTGCGCTTGGCGCACCCGATTATTCCGTTTATTACGGAAGAAATTTGGCAAAGTATTGGCCCCATGAGTGGCCGCACTGGTCACAGTATTATGTTGGAAGCTTATCCAGTGTCACAGCCTAAGAAGATTGATGAAGACGCAGAAGCTTGGGTGGCGCAATTAAAAGCTTGTGTTGATGCTTGCCGTCGCTTGCGTGGAGAAATGGGTATTTCTCCTTCCACTAAAGTACCACTAATTGCTTCAGGTAATGGCGCTACGTTGATGGGATATGCGCCTTATCTGAAAGCATTAGCCAAACTAGAAGAAGTCAAAGTAGAAGCAGAATTGCCTGAAGTGGATGCGCCTGTGATGTTAGTTGGTGATTTAAAATTAATGTTAGCAGTTGAAATTGATGTTGATGCAGAAAAAGATCGTTTAAGCAAAGAAGTGGCACGTTTACAAACTGAAATTGCTAAAGCCAACGGTAAACTGAGTAACGAAAATTTTGTGGCACGCGCGCCAATCGAAGTGGTTGAGCAAGAAAAGGCACGGGTAGCAGAATTTAGCGCAAATCTTGACAAGTTAATCGCTCAACTTGCAAAATTAGGCTAATGCTTTTTCAAGAGGTGAGGAATGGCAAACGCATTAGATGATCAGCAACCGAGAAAAGTCGTACCGTTACCGCTCGGTATCTTAGCATTAGAGTTTTTTGGCACCGCTTTATTGGGGCTAGGCTTTGCAAAGAAACTTGGTGGCATTGATGTGTTGCCCATAATCAGTCAGTTTGATCAATCGGGTTGGCTGTTCATTGGTCTAGGCACTGCGTTGACTTTACCTTTTCTGATTTATATCGTGCTAAAAGTGTTAGAAAAAGCTAAACAATCAACGTGGTGGGTGATGAGCACTTGCACGCCATCTTTGCGTTATCATCCTGTTAAGTAGTGTTTGTGCGTTTTAGAGCTGGCATCACGGGATTGCCAAGGAAAGAAACGGTTAATTGCTCACTTTTTAACCATGGTGAATTAATCAGTATGACGTTTTTTAATGAAAAATATTAACTGATCTTTCACCTTATCGAGCTGTAGTAATTCGTGACCAGTTTGCTTGCAAAAGGCAGCGAAATCTTTTTCGGCACCAGGGTCGGTCGCTATGATTTTTAAGACTTGGTTGGGCAGCATGTCACTTAAGCCTTTTTTGCAACGCAAAATTGGCAACGGGCAATTCAGATGACGTGCATCTATCTCTTTATCAAATTCCATCATAACAGTGCTTCAATCATTAAGTTACAGCTTAGGACAAAGTGTGTAGCCAGCTCTTAACCACGCTACTACACCACCAATTAAATTCATACTATGAATGCCTTTGGTCGTAGCAAAGTCGGCGGCATGCGCAGAGCGAACGCCGCTATGACAATAAAAAACAACCGCTTCTGCTTTTGATAGTTTGTCCAACTCATGTGGCAGCATGGCTAATTGGATGTGCATAGCACCTTGGATTATACCGCGTTCGACCTCCTCGGGATTGCGCACATCAACCAGTAAAATAGATTGATTGCTTAAAGTGCTAGCGAGTTCGGATGCTTCAATTTCTGTGATATTTTTCATTTTTAATCCTGTCAATGCGCTTATTGTACACATGAATTAAACCGCCTGTTTACATAAAACCCACTGTGGGAATTATCCGATGATCGTCGCTATTGCTTATAATACGGTTTTAGCCTTTCTGACCAACAATGTGATTGGAGTGTTATGAGTGATTTGCCGTCGTGTCCACAATGTCAATCTAGCTATACATATGCTGATAGAGATCTGTTTATTTGCCCAGAATGCGCCCATGAGTGGCCACAAAACGCAAGCGATGAAGGATTTCAAGCCTTAGCTATTAAGGACTCGAATGGCAACGTATTGAACGATGGTGACACCATTACAGTGATTAAGGACTTAAAAGTCAAAGGCTCTTCATTTGTTGTAAAAGTGGGGACCAAGGTTAAAAATATACGACTAGTTGATGGTGACCACGATATTGACTGTAAGATAGATGGCATAGGTGCAATGAAGTTGAAGTCTCAGTTTGTAAAAAGGGTGTCAGAATAATTCAATATTTATAACCAATCTCAGCGCGAAGCATGGTTGATTGCAACCAAAACTGTTTCAATAGTGTAAAGCAACTCACCAGCTATTGTGTTTTCATTTTTGTTAATAGACAATCGGCCGTGACAAGGATTTTCTTAATTAGCGGAGGTTGTTATGTTACGTTTATCGATTGGTGCAAGTTTGTTAGCACTTGCTTTTTCACCTGCTTTATTGGCTGCGCACGTCAGTGGCACTTTCAAAGCCCAACCTTATGACAGCTTAGGAAAGTGTGTAGAAAAAGCATTGGCAAAATACGATGGCCAAATCGTCAAGCTTGAATACCAAGTTGAAGATAAGACGCCAATTTATGAATTCGATATTGAAACAGCAGATGGCAAAGCTTGGGAAGTCGAATGTAATGTGAAAACAGGTGAAATTACTGAATTGGAAGAAGAAGTGGCGATTGATGGTCAACGATTTGCATCAAAAGCAAAAATTAACGAAGAGCAAGCTAGAGCAGCTGCTCTAAAAGCACATCCTGGCAGAGTTGTTGAAGTTGAGTACGAGTTAGAGTCTGATGGTAAGGCTTCTTATGAAATTGATATTTTAGAAGCAGATGGCGAGGAAGTAAAAGTTGAAGTTGATGCAACGTCAGGTAAAATTGTTGAAGTTGGTTATGAAAGCTACCAAATTGGTACGGAATAAGTCTTGAGCCATTGTTTACTAAAAAAGGCCCTCACATGAGGGCTTTTTATTTGATGCAGGAGTTTGTAAATAACCACCAAATGATTGGCTGATATCAGCCATCTCAATAGCGTAGATTAAATGATTGCTTTAAATACAATAAGTTAGTCAAATATTAAATATTGGCACATAGATTGCCAAATATGATTAAGCACTTGCATGCTCCTTGTGTAATATTGTCGCCATAGCAACAAAGCTATGGTGGCTTTATTACGCAATAACCGTCTAATAAATCACTAAGTGCTATGTTCATTACAATATTTTCGTCGATCAGCTATTACCCAATAGCTGATCGACGGAATATGACTAATCGATGAAATAAGCTGAGCCTGTTTAAAGCGGGAGTCAAGCATATGGTGCACCAATCATTTTAAACATCGTTTTCCTGCGGTTGGCTTAAAGTGGATAAAGCACGTTAATCATCAAAATTCATGTTTAACATGATGTCACGTATCAACAATCTATTTATACTAGTCTTTCAAGAAAACCAAGCGACTTAACAAAATGACCACACTCGACAATATGCAACCCAAAACGATTTATCTTAAAGACTATGAAGCTGCTCCATATCATGTTGAACATGTATCACTCACATTTCAATTGCATGTTGGTAAAACCACGGTCACGTCTGAAGTCAGCTATTTAAAAAATCAAAAACATCCATCAAATATCTTGGTATTAAATGGTCAAGACCAAACGATTGTCAGCGTACATAAAGATGGTCAACCTTTTGATGCATATGTCCTTTCAGATGACCAGATGATGATTGAAACGGCAGGAGAGCGGTTTACCTTAACCATCGTTTCTGAAATTGACCCAGCATCCAATACTGCTCTAGAGGGCTTGTATCAGTCGCAAGGCACTTATTGTACGCAGTGCGAGGCAGAGGGTTTTAGACGTATTACTTATTATCAAGACAGGCCTGACGTATTAAGCACTTTCACTGTTCGAATAGAAGGCAATCAGGCGCAATATCCTGTCATGTTATCAAATGGTAATTTGGCCGAAACAGGTGCGCTGGCTGATGGGCGTCACTTTACTGTTTGGAACGACCCATTTCCAAAGCCTTGTTATTTGTTTGCGCTAGTAGCGGGTGACTTGGTGCGTGTAGAGGATGCCTTTACTACGATGACAGGGCGCCAAGTTGATTTACACATTTATGTTCGAGCGGGTGATGAAAACCAATGCGGTCATGCTATGGAGTCGCTTAAAAAATCTATGCAGTGGGACGAGGAAACTTACGGTCGAGAATACCAATTAGAATTATTTAATATTGTTGCCGTAAATGATTTTAATATGGGGGCAATGGAAAATACATCGTTGAATGTATTTAATACGAAGTTAGTACTCGCACACAAGGAAACAGCGACAGATGAAGACTTTTTAAGTGTAGAAGGTGTGATTGGACATGAATACTTTCATAACTGGACAGGTAATCGCGTCACTTGTCGTGATTGGTTTCAGCTTTCTTTAAAAGAAGGCCTAACGGTCTTTAGGGATCAAGAATTTAGTGCGGATTTAAACTCGCGAGCTGTGCAACGAATTGATGATGTGGATCGTTTACGTCGTTTGCAATTTTCAGAAGATGCCAGTCCCTTGGCGCACGCTGTACAGCCAGATAGCTTTATTGAAATCAGTAATTTCTATACCACTACGATTTACGAAAAAGGTGCAGAAATTATTCGAATGCAACACACATTATTAGGTGCACAAGCTTATCGCAAAGCGACGGATTTATATTTTGAACGCTACGATGGGCACGCCGTAACCTGTGATGATTTTGTTCAGTGTATGGCGGATGCCTCTGGCCGCAGTATGGCGCAATTCTTTTTATGGTACAAGCAAGCGGGCACGCCCACGCTACAGGTGAGCACGAATTACGATGATAAGTTGCATCAATTTTCTCTGACTTTTCACCAATCACAGGAAGACACGCCTGGACAGGTAAACAAAAAACCGTTAGTGATTCCTGTTGCCGTTGGTCTACTTGATGCGGCTGGCACAGAAACCCATGCTACACGCATTTTAGAGATGACAGAGCGTGAGCAAACCTTTACGTTTACAGACATCCAATCACGTCCGATTCCATCGATTTTACGTCGTTTCTCCGCCCCCGTTAAATTAGTCACTGATTTAAGTGACGATGATTTACGTTTATTGCAGCTGCACGATACCGATGGTTTTAATCAATGGGAAGCAGGACAAACATTGGCGCTACGTGCGATTGAACGGGTGATGGCGGATCAAGCTGCTGACATTAGCACTTTTATCGATGATTTTGGCGTCATGATTCATCAAGGGTTAGCAGAAAAAGGCGATAAAGCCTTGCTCGCCAGAGCGTTAACGTTGCCAGCGATTCCTGTGATTGCACAGACGCAACAAGAGATAGACCCAGCGGCGCTAGATGCGGCGCGTACGCATTTATTAAAAGCGATTAAAAGCGCGCACAAATCGGCGCTCGAAAAACTTTATCTCGCTAATGGGAGTACTGGTGACTTTTCTATTACACCAGCGGCGATGGGCCGTAGGGCTTTGCAAAATGTTACCCTAGCATTGCTCACCGCAACGAACGGCATTGGCTGTGCGCGCCGTGCAAAAGCGCATTATGACAATGCCGATAACATGACTGATAGAATCGCTGCATTAGCTAGCTTAACGGATAGCAACCAACCAGAGCGGGATGTGGTTTTTGCAGACTTTTACCAGCGATATAAAGACTACCCATTGGTAGTGGATAAATGGTTCACTATGCAGTCCATGGCGAATCGAGAGGCCATATTTGATGACTTTGCACAACTAAGACAGCATCCAGATTTTAATATCAAAAACCCAAATCGTGTGCGTGCGCTTTATTCAGCATTTGCCATTAATAATCCAGTGAAATTCCATGACCCAAGTGGCAAAGGTTATGCCATCTTGCGGGACGTGATTGTTGAGCTCAATGCCATTAATCCGCAAATTGCTTCACGTTTAGTGACACCACTGCGCGAATGGAAGCGCTACACACCAGCACTGCAAGCAAACATGAAAGCAGTGTTGCAAATGATTTTAGAAACCCCAAAACTATCGAATGATGTTTTTGAGCTGGTGAGTAAATGTTTGAAAGGTTGATGCCCAAAATGGTTGCTATCAGACTTACTTTCCATCAAGGAAAAATGCCTCTGCATTATTAACCTCTGGTCTGATGAGGGGTGAAAGGCAGTCACAGTGAATGTATTCGACTTCATGACACGCTGGCTTCTCGTGGATGTGAGGCGGCCTTTAGCTAAAGTGCTCGTACGCGCTGTTAGCTTCTTCAAGATGCATTTGGTTTTGCGATGCCGTAAGCTAGGGCTAATTCGCAACCCATTACTTGCTATAAGAAGCATCGTCAAATAGTGCAGTGCATCACCGTCACCTAATTTAATTATTGGCTCGTGACTCTCAATGGCGGGTGAGAATGCGCTAGCCTCACTACATAGCTAAACTGAGATTCGGAGGATTTCATATCTCGCCATCCACACGCTTTACGATGTGCTGTTTAAAAGAAGGTTCGTACTCAATATAGGCATGAACCGCTGGTGCTACGTCAGAATTTTTATCTTCGGAATGATTCTCAGGTCGTCGGCTTGGTTGTATGCGCGCAAAGCCGACCGCTATCACTCCTGGAAAATGCCCTTAGATGCCTAATCTAGAGACAAAATGATTGCTGATTTTTTAAGGGGTATAAACTAAAAACCAGTAGTAGAGTAACAATAGGCTCAAGTCGTTTTGCAACAATGTTCTTCACTTTATCGATTAAGCCATTTTGTGTGACAAACGTGATTGCTAATCAACTGTCTTGTTCTGATTTAAACAATCAATAGCTATAAAAAATATTGTGTTTTATTTCATCAACAATTGCAAATGTTGAAGTAACAAATCACTTTAGTCTGTAGTCTCAGATGTGGCTGACTCGCTAAACTTATGCTTCCAATTGTTAAAAGTTGAAACACTGATGCCGACTTTATGGCAGATTTCTTCGATAGGAGTGCCATGTTCATTTTGCTTCAACACGAATAAAATTTGCTCATCTGTGAAGGTTGATTTTTTTTTGCCTATACGTCTTAAAAAAGTCATCGTTTTTATCGCCAAAATTTAAGGTTAAAAAATATTTTACTCAGTTGTTGATTTTGAATATCAAGCCTAGATTGTCTTCGTCACCCATATAAAAAAGGTTAAGCCTGCAGTGATATGAAACATGTAGTAGGCTATTAATTTAAAAGGCGAAATAAGGCGGATTCCAAACGCCTTTAGGCAGTTCAGAATTAATCCACTAAAAAACACACACACCGTTAAGAAAATCATCGCGGTTTGCATTGTAGAAATGATGCTGTTTTGAGACAGAGAAATTTGGGAACATAATAGCAAAATAAAACTACCCAACATTCCAGCCTGTATGGGAACGGGAATAGCGTTATATTTTGTCTGTAATAATTGAAGGTTTGGCAACGCCTTTTTGCCAAAATTTTTTATATTAAAATTAATTTTTCTTATCATAAAATCAGATACTTTTCGTAACTCCTGAATTTTTTAAATCTATTTTTAGTGTTTTATAACAACTGAATCATCAAGAAGTTGCTGGAAATCATAAGTAATATTCATCTCGCCATATATAAGGAAAAACTTAAATATATGTAAGGGTTGGCGCAATAATCGCAAGCAATAACGCTAGATTGAGTATTGCGCTGCTGGAATTTGAATCCATTGGAATGGTTGATGAAAATGTAAACCCACTTGCATATAGTCACAAGTGGGCTTGGTATTAATTAACAGCGTCTTTAATACCTTTTCCTGCAACAAAACTCACTGCGTTACGTGCTGGGATGTTAATTTTTTGCCCTGTTTTAGGGTGGCTGCCAACTCTAGCAGCGCGTTTGCTCACTCTAAACGTACCAAAGCCAACCAGTTGTACTGGGTCGTTATTTGACAGATTTTTGATAATAGCATCAGTTGTAGCGGATACGACTCTTGTTGCCATGCGCACAGAGACTCCAGCTTCTGCGGCAACGATTTCTACCAATTGTCTTTTATTCATTGGGTATCTCCTTAAAAACTAAATTCAAACTTTGTAAAATTAATAAAAAAATTGAATCTTTTCTTTAGATTCGAGTAAGAATTGTGCTAAATAATTACCACACTCTGTTTGTGAATATACATAAGACAATTGCAATTATGTAGCTTTAAATTAATTTGCAGCTTCTTTTAAGGAATATCTTACAAAAAGTAAAGATAGCTGATTTTATTCAAGTTAACTATCTGAATGGATGGACTATAAAAAATCATGATGCAATCACCCTTAGATTGACAATCGCGCTATAGCCCTACATACGTAGAGCAATTTAATCATTAAGCTATTATTTCTTAAAAATTTAGATTGGTAATGCGTAAAAAATAGCTAAACCTTTCTTACCTATCAATGTTCAGTTAATAGCTAAGATAACGCATTGAATATAATAGGTTTCAGTTAATTATTCATTGCATGATATGGATAGGAATGCAACGAGCAAAGTCGTTATTGTAATGACTGATAGCAGACAACACCTCTCATGACCGACATCAAGAAAGTTTAAAATGAATGCATTTGAGAATTTATCGTCTGCTCATGATGATGTTGATGTCATGTTGGAAATGGAAAGAAACAGACTCGCTCGAGATTTGCACGACAATGTGAGCCAGATTTTTGCGGCGTTGAAACTCAATGTGCAAGAGATTAAACATTATATTAATAATCCCCATCACGATTTAATGCAACTAGTGGCTAACATAGAAAAAAACATAGAAACTGGACATGCTGCGATTGGTCGTGTAATTGAACCATTAAAACCAAGCTTAAGTGAATTGAATATTGCGTTAAGCATCAAACATGAAATCTTAATGCGTTTGGAAGGTTCGAACATTAAGGTTGTTTTAGGTGAAATAGATGAGACCATCATGCTTTCTGAAGCAAAGCGGACTCAATTGGATTACATTGTTAAAGAAGTGATCTCAAACATTATGTTGCATGCTCATGCCGATGAAGTTAGAGTTGCTTTTTATCAAAGCCATTTAAAATTACGCTTAGTAATAGAAGATAATGGAATCGGCTTTAATGATGCGTGTGGTTTTGAGGCGATACAATCTCATGGTATAGACAGCATCCAATATCGCGTTTCATTAATGGATGGCACCGTTGAGTTCTTAAAATCGAGATTCTCCAATGACACACCAGGCTTTAGTGTGTCGGTAAGCCTGCCATATATAAGCTGATGGGATTGCTGGCATCCGCTTAAACCGTCAATTATGTCTTATGTTTTTAATATAGTACTTCACCAGTTCTGCATTGGATTCAAAACGCATTTTTGTCATTAAATTAGCCTTGTGACTACTGACTGTTTTTGGGCTCAAATTAAGACTGTTGGCAATACCATTGATGGTCATCCCATCTGCCAACAAGCGTAATATATGAAACTCTCTAAATGTAAGCTTATCGTGAAGTTTGGTTTGATCTTGTACAATCGAAGTTGCAATCAGCCCAGAAGTCTCGCCACAAAGAAACTGTCTGTTCGTATTAACTGAATCTAAGGCTTTTACCAATTCCTCATAGCCTGACTTCTTGGAAACATAAGCACTTGCCCCGCTTCTTAATACATTTTTGATAATAAAAATATCGGTATGGATGCTTAAGGCAATTACCGGTAACTTTGGATACTTTGCTTTAATGCGTTTGATAAAAAGACAAATATCCACATGATCAATATTGATATCCAATATCAAAAAATCGATCTCCGAAGTTTTAATCAAATCCAGTACGTTTTTGGTTGTGCCAAGGTCAAGGGCGACTTCAAAGTCTTCTTCTGTCGAGATGAGTCGCTTTAAACTATCTCTAAATATCTGATGGTCGTCAATGTGTAAAATACGTTTCTTAATCGTCATATTCAGTTTTCTCCTGAAAGTGACCAACGAAAAGTTGCGCTAGCAATGGGTGGTCAACTGAATGATCTTTTTGGCGTAAAAACCACCCTCTTAAAAAAAAGAAAGATAATGCTACAGAATAGGTGAACACCAAGCTCAATTGGAAGTGTTTATTGTGATTAAAGATAGGCACGATTATTACCGATGTTTACTGATTTGAGCGCGATAAAAATGCACTATTGTTGTAAACACCAACTTCTCCTCAACGCGAATGAACGCCGTTATATTAAATCTCTCTACGACCTTGACAAAAAAAGTACGGTTTAAAGTTGATTTTATCAGCAATTGATTAAGCTCCGCAGTACTAAAACCGAATCCACTTATATTATGGAAGATTAACGTTATTGATGATATTACATGATACTTAATATAAGCAAACCAACGGCTATGGTTTAAAATGAGCTGAGAGGCGGGGGTATATGAATGCTACCCCAAAGCAATAACAGAACACACAGTCGAGCTGAGTAGATGCACAGTGTAATGTCATCCTGAATAAAAGTGCTTAATCATTAAGGCCAGTTTCATTTGATATGGATATCCAAATTTTAGTGAGAAATAACTTGAGAAATATTATATTGTTCATCATCGGCTCAGTATCGTTGAATGCAAGTGCGATTGAATTATTACGTTCAACAGAATCATGGAATGGTGGTGCCTTCCATTACCCGAGCGGTAAAGCAGAAATCACATCGGTGAAAATAAAACTAGAAAAAGGTCAAGAAACACCATTCCACTGTCATCCAGTTCCTACGATGGGATATGTATTAAAAGGCAAGATTGAAGTCATAACCATGAACGGCGATAAAGCAGTGTTGAGAGAAGGTGACGCTGTTGTTGAGGCAATGAGCACTTTACATAAAGGACGCTCGCTGGGTGGGCCTGCTGAGCTTGTTGTTTTTTATGCTGGAGACACCAATACGCCGAATACAATATTTCCTGAAGAGGGCGTTGAGTCTAAATATTGCGACAAGCCTTGAAGTTGTTAACATGGAATCATTTTTTTGGATAGCCAAAAAAACGATGTCTTGCCGTCATTGTTTAATTTAGATTTGGAGTAAAGCAATGGAGCGGGAAACGAGGCTCGAACTCGCGACCTCAACCTTGGCAAGGTTGCGCTCTACCAGCTGAGCTATTCCCGCGGAGCATACCATTTTTCGTCACTATAATATAGTTAACCAAAAAAACTCAACTTAATATTATATGTGATTGAGTTAATTGTTTGATGCCGTCAAGTTGATGGGTGGCCTGAATAGAGATTGAAGCAGTGACGTGCGCTGTTAGACACGTTGTGAATAGTCAAAGCCAAATCTCACATTTGGTGATGAGCTCTGCCTGATTCGCTGCATCCAAACTATCTCTGGCACTTCTAAGTTGATTTTCAATCGTTCGTACAGATTTGTTTAATTCGTTCGCTATTTGTTTATAACTCATACCTTTTGCTGCCAACTTAATAGCTAACAGTTCGGCATTGGAGGGCTTTCTTAACACCTGTGATTTTTGAGGGTTGTGCCAGTAATGACTAATCCTTAATAAGGGCGCTAAAAACTGGTTACAAAATAGGCAGATAAACTCTGTTTCTAAGCTAGTCCATATATGGTACTCGTGTGTAAAATCAATACATGTCATTCCCACTGGCTGATTGTTCCAAATAAGGCGTTGAAACAAGATCGACTTACTTTGTATGCTTTCGAATTGCTTTCTAGAGTCGCTTAATATTGGACTTGAGTGGACATTGTCACAGACGATAGGCGTATGAGTCCGCCAAGTTTTCTGGAACACTTGAGATTGATTCGAATAGCTAGTGCCATCGCAAACTACTGGCGCTGTATTGGTGTTGTAATGGATGGATGTTGGCTTATAAGTGCTGTCTTTTGGATTTAGGATACCTACATCAGCGCGACAAGCACGCAGCTTTGCAACCATAAACGCTAATGCTGTTGCCATCACCTCATCGGGGTCTTCAATGACTAGAATGAGATGAGCCACACAGTTAATCATATCCTGTGGAATTTGACCCTTACTAGCATCTAAAAAATGCTGCTTCAAGATGCGTTTTGAGGGCGGTTCTTTGATGAAGTTATGTGACAAAATCTTCAACCTTTAACCTTTCAGCGAAGTCAGTTTGATTGGCTCAATCAATGCCTACACCATAAACGATCACATTGATCATACTTCCCAATAGGGTAATTGACAAATAAATGACATCAACAGCATATTTCTCCTGATTTTTAGGGGTTTTTTGTCAAGATTTTTCATTCCGTTTACAAATACAGTACATCTAGTGAGGTTGCGACCTCATCAACAACATTCAATAACGAAATGAGGAGATAGAAATGAAATTAACTAATATTGTCGGCGGCATAGTATTAATTGCAGTAGCTTCATATGCTGCATTAGTCATGGCGCACGGGGTGGACAAAAGAACTAAAAAAATGACGTATTTTAAACAAGCTTCGAAAATGGAATTGGCAGCAATGAACCTGCAGGGTGCAAATGCTTTCCTGTCTGATGTCGTTAGTTCGAATGATCCCGAAGCGCCTATTACTTGTGGTTTGTTCAGAATAGAGAAGGGGAAATCATTAACTTACACTTATGGCTATGATGAGGCGAAGATTATTATCGATGGTGAAATGACGGTCGATGATGGCAGCACCAAGGTAACAGCGACACCAGGCGATATATTGTTTTTCCCAAAAGGTTCAACCATTACGTTTAATTCAAACAGTAAAGGCACGGGTTTTATTTGTGGTCAACGTGAGCGCGACGGCGCATAAATGCTTTTTGGCTTTCAATTACCATAGGAGGAAGTTTAAATGAACAAGCTCTCAACATATATTTTACCTATGTTGCTAACACCAATGATGGCTCAGGCAACGGATACCATTGATTTAACAGACCTAACCAAAGGAGACCCGTTTTACTACACAAGTGATCAAATCATTCAAGATAAAGACGGACAAAAAGATTTATTAGGGATAGGTCGGCCCAATAAAACGCACTCTCAAATACCACATTTACCTTTTTACTCAGGCTATATGAGCACCAATTACACTTATCGATTTATCACGGTTGCCGAGCAAGTCATGACAATGATTGGTGAAGGCAAGCATGGCTTATGGCGAGTACAAGAAAATGGAACTGTGCGCCTTTACCTTAAAAAAAATGGTCAAGGCTTAAGTCCTAAAGCTGATTTAAATGCGGCTAAAAACCTTTCAATCATTGAGAGTCAATACAGCGCGTACTTGCCTGAAGAAAGTTGGTCTGGTTATAAATATCCTGATCAAGTATTAAATGAAAGCGGTCAATTAAACTTCATTGATTTGCCAATTAATCATGCAAGGTTTAAAGGCAAATACGCCAAACATGTGCCTATTGAGCTACCAAACTACTATTGCACCATGTCTGGCAACGATTATCCTTATGCGCAAACGGCACTGAACTTTGCATTTCAACAAAAAGGCGCTAATCAGATTGGTCCATTGGGTATACGTGCAGGCTTAGATGTGAATGAAAACTATACAAAAGTCATACGATTGAATGCATTCCCAGATGGGAGGAGTTGGGTCAATATAGGGCAAACAGGCAAAGACAAACTGCATGTCAAATGGGAAGCGGTTGACACCACCAAAACGGATGTTGAATATTATTTAGTCGAGCGGCCATTCTTTAACAAACCTTATCTTTTTGTGACGGCAGTGTATGACAATAAAGATAATGCAGATCATCGCTATGTTAGACCAGAAGGAGCTTACTACGACAGTATCAAAGCAGAGCATGTCAATCTCAAAACCAATGTGACCACACAGCCAAGATTCCATCTTGAAAATGGTCAAGAAGGTAGACCAATAGGCCTCCCGATCTACGGCGTACACCATCCTAATCGTGCAGCATTTAATGGTGGCGGTGCTTGTCCGCTAAAAGGGGGTGATTGGGGTCGTTACCCCAAAACAACGGGTGGTTCTGGCTGGCCAACGCAATACGAAGAAGTGACGCCACTGTGCGACGCAGTGCTGGTTGATATTAAGTTTTATAGCAATCTTGACGGCAGAGATTGGAACAACCCGAATAAGTATTTAGCTAATGCAGGTTATGGCACCCAAACAGAGACCTATACGATGGAGCCAGGCAAATACGGCGTGTTTAGCGACCCTTACCTTAAGCGGAACAACATTAAAAATGCGGAGGCGCTGGATGTGCCGCATCATCTAAAGTTGTTTTACCCTGCAGTAGAGCCTGTTGTTGAGTTTGTCGAACCGTCTACAGTCAATTTAGCACACCAAATGGTGCCAGCTAAAGGTACAAGCTGCCGACCTGTTATTGCTAATTAAACTAAGGAAAATAAAATGCTGACTAATAAAGATAGGACAATCGCATTTGCAATCATACTTGGTCTTCCATTGTCGTTTAACGCGCAAGCAAAAGAGGAAATGAATCAAACTGAATCTAAAGTCGAAACAAGTGCTTTTGATACATTCCTCGATAATGAGGAGCCTTTTGGTGGTAAGTTTTCTACGTGGGTAGAATTTGCCTCTGATTATGTTTTTCGTGGCACATCAGAAACGAAGGACGGTCAAATCCCATCCATCAAAGCCGCCATTACTTACACCCATAATAGTGGTGTTTATGCTGGTCTTTACATGGCCAATAACCTTTTCCCTCAACCAACTACCACCACAAATCCAGAAGGAGTTATTCAAAACATTAATGAAATCTATGGACCATACTTAGGATATTCAACAAGCAATGTACTAGGCACAGGCATTAATTTTAATACTATGTTATTCCAATATATTTATCCAGGTGGCCAGCAATGGAACTACCTAGAAATGTTCAACTATATCGATAAGCAATTCGGCATATGGAACGTTAAATTAGAGTACTCACCTACTATCGATACTTGGTTCGGCGTGAAGGAACTAGACTCTCACAATGTCGCTATCACGCCCAGCGTTGCCTTACCACACGGTTTTAATCTAGCCGCTACGATAGGACATGACTATTTCACTAGCTCAAGGCGCGCAGACTACAACGGAGACGGCTCTGTAGATTTGGGATGGACCTATTGGAGCATGACACTTCGCCGCAAAGTGTTTGGGTATAATGTCGATTTAAGCTATCACGATACTGACATACAAACAGGGCACCATGACCTTTACGGTAGACCAGACCAAAAATCAAGTGTTAACTCAAGGTTTGTTTTCGCTGTTTCTAAAACGTTCTAACAATGATATAAAGTCCGTCAGACGCCACTCGCTAGCCCTTTGGCGGTCTGACAGACTTAATTTTTTAACTAGCGTTTGTTTGAAGTCTTAACTAATTCCCTTGAGGATTTAATTTATTCCCCATACGCTAAGCTCTTTAGTTTAAATTCGCTTTACAGTTTATTAAAAAACGATTGGTTATTTGAGAAACAGTTCTATTTTGCATCAATAATTTTATGCGGGTTGATATAGTCAAAAGGTGCTGATGATACCCGTAATGAGGTGTTTATACTTGAGTGATATAAAAATCAAATTAGCTTATTTCAACACAATCAACCAAAAACGAGCACTAAAGAAGCAAAATAGATTGCTTAATTAAACGCATCACATACTCTAAGTCCTTTTCATCACTTACAGCAATTGATAATCACCAGTTACCCAGTGGCCTAATTTTGCAACGCCTTTTACCACACCGTAAGCGTCATTTAGTATTCCAGATTTGGCTACGGCAGACTAGATATAAAAACCCCACATTGCTGTGAGCTTTACTCTATTTGGCTCCCGGAACGCAAATTAAGCTCGCGATTAACCGACTAAATGAGTTTAAAAACACCTTTCATTATCGCGCTATGACCTGGGAAGCTACAGAAAAATGAATAGCTTTCTGATGTTTTTAAATTTGTTAATTTGATTTTTGCAGTTGTTGATTCGCCACCGCCTATAACTGCTGTGTGGCCAATCACTTTAGTATCATTTTTCTTTACATAGTTGTTTGCTAGACCCGCTGTCAGACCATTTTTATTGACTGCTTCCATATCAGCTGTTTTTGAAATCACAACATTATGACCCATTATAGCTTTTGGCATGGTGCCAGTATTGGTTAGTTTCAGTGTGATTTCCTTACATTTTTTTGGTACCTTTATTTCCTTCACATTAAACGCCATAGTCGCTGTAGCCTCGACATTCACATCACAAGCACCAGCGTATGATGTACCTGAAATCAAAGTAATAGCTGCACAAGTTGCTAAAAACATAGGTTTTAAATTTAACATGATCATTTTTTCCGTGGTAAAAATATAAGCATCATAGGATGGGAATTCTCTCTAAAAAGTTCAATAATATCCATGACTTATTACTTGCCTTCCCTAGCATAGTTTACAGTTTTTACCTTCATAATCGTGTAAATGCATCAAAATAGATAGTCAAAATAGGCAAACCTTATTCTCATTTATAAACCGCTCCCAAGCAACTCTCTTTAGCTCCGTTAATCGCGCGCTCTCATTTCTTGTACTTTGTCGTTACTTAATATTTTTAATAAAATTTATGTTTAAGTTTTTCTTAATTAAAATTATCGAGCCTGAGTAACGAACCAATACGCAAAACTTGATATCAATTAATGAAACTTACTAAAACATTAGGCTTCTATCCGTACTCGCCAAACTCGAACGAGCTATATCTATGAGTTAATTTTGAGACCAGAACTATTTAACTTTATGCATCTCACGAAAGTCTTTATGTTATCAACTAAAAAAGCAGTGCTATCTTCATTACTCTTGCTATCTTTAATACTAGTTACTAGGGTGGACAAACTGACTGATTCGAATGAAGGCCCTCCATCGTTCGAGTACACTCAGTCTTTAGCTGTAAAAGGTGTTGCTAGCGCGCAGTATAGTTTGGGGCTTATGTATCACTTTGGACAAGGCGTCGCCCAAGACTTCAAGCAGGCCATCCGCTGGTATACATACTCAGCTGTTCAACAAAATGTGATGGCTCAGTTCAGCCTGGGTCTTATGTATGCCAAAGGACAGGGAGCTCAAGACTACAAGAAAGCGGTTTATTGGTTTAAAAAAGCAGCCAAGCAAGGAGATAGTGCAGCCCAGTTAAATTTGGGTTTTATGTACGACAAAGGACATGGCGTTACTCAGGACTACAAGGAGGCTGTCTACTGGTATGAGAAAGCCGCTCGACAAGGTGATGCCGCAGCTCGATTTAATCTACGCCTTATCCAAGACAAAGCTCAGGGAATCGCTCAAAACTAATCGTACTTCTCAGATTTTAGTAGACATTTGATTATCTCGAAGCAACTAAGACTATAAAGTAATTCTAGACAGCTGGAGTGGAATTGGTTGTGAGTTTATTGGTGGTGAATATTAACAAGGCAAGGTTATTATTTTTTGTATGACTGCTGGCTGAGTAATAATTTAACAGAGGAGTTCTTGATACCACCACCACTGACTGTTTGGACAGAATTGTTTGGGATATGAGTTGAAAAAATATGACCTTGTAGTCTATATGTAGTCTGGGATGATTAAATGACACAAAAGAAAAAAGCCCCCATCTCTGGAAGCCTCAAAAGTACTGGTGGCCCGAACTGGAATTGAACCAGTGACACGCGGATTTTCAATCCGCTGCTCTACCAACTGAGCTATCGGGCCAT
>JAFMCM010000027.1 GCA_017857755.1 Methylophilaceae bacterium
TGGTTCGCGCAGCACTCGTTGAGGCATCACTCATCACTATTCGTGTTTAATCCCGTTGATATACTCTTCTATCTATTGATTTGTATCGCATGAACCCGTCAGCTTAATCAAGATGACTGGAAATAATCGCCTCGTTTGTGGTGAGTAATATTTCTCTCAGAAAACAGAGTAATGCCAAAATAATCGCTCCCATCGATAACACAAAACTCCATAACACGATGCGCGCCATATTGAAGCCAGACTCTACCGATATAAATAAACTCGCAACCGATACACAAACGAATAAAGCACCTAAAATAGCAACCCCAATTGCAATACGCAACCACATGATGCGCCCTACAATAATGGTGAGTTCATCTTTATGTTGCTGGCGCTTGGCAGGTAATAATTCATTCACGATTCTTGCTCGGTCAATGGCACGCGCTAAACGACCAACCATCACACCTAATATAGACCCGATGCCCGTCAGTAAAAACACTGGTGCCACCGCATCCCGAATGGCAGCTGAAACTAGATGAATATCATTTATTGGAACCATATTGACCACTTAAATCAATCGCTCAAATGCGCTATAAAATAGCAATATACCGCACAATGCTCATACGCAGCAACGCATAAGAGCGGCTTCTAATATAAAATCATAACCTCATTGCGTCGTACAAACGGCGGCGTCCAAGGTGGGTTGTAACGTGCTAACGTCGGCTGACCAATTGGAGTCAGCTTTCTACTTTTCATCCAGGCTAATAATTCAGCGGTTTTTTGCGCCACTTTTTTTTCACCAGCGAACCATGAAAAACGAATCACAGCAACATGGCGTTTAGGCACTGCGCGCAAGGAAACTTCAGCATTGTTTGGCTGAGGCAATGTTGTTAACGTATATTGTTTTGGCATGACAAAATGCATGCGCCATTTTCCATTCGTTTTTGCCATCGTCACAGGCACAGTCATGCTGATTTTCTCACTACCACCAGCAACGGCCTTATTATTGCCAAAAATATAATCAGCAATTAATCTGAAACCAGCGCTAGAAGCCGCGTCTAAATCGCCAGACACTTCTGTTTCGGCAATGATCTGCGATGCATATGCGCGCAATTCAAACGGGTTGGCATCTTCCAACACGGTATAGCTTGGCTCTTCAATTGCCATCACATACCCAGAAAATAAAAGAAGCAAGCATGTTAACAGCTTGAATTTTGTCATCTTTTTTATCCTGTTTCACTGGCGCGGCTGACTCGGTCAACATATACAAATAAGCGCCAGACCTACCTTAAAAACAATAGATAAATCATCAAGCCAAAATACAACAATGCAAAAATCGCCACGATCCAAAATACTTTAAGCATATTGGTATTAATCTTTGATAACAGCGCATTATTCTCACAGAGTAGTGCAATCAATTTATCTTCGTCTTGCATGTTTGTCTTTCCCTTTAAAAACACGAATCCTTATTTGATGGTTTTTTGATGTTTCTCTGCCATAAATTCCGCAACGATATTACGATGGCGCATACATGCCACGCTGTCTTTATCTTCACAGTATTCACGTAATTTACAAAAACAAGTTTTAGCAACCATGTCTTCTATTGATCGCAACTGCGCGTTACCATTACTTTGTGCTGTCATGTTTTAGTCCCTTCATACTTTATATTAACTACTCGTTGATCTGCAATTGCTGTATTTTGTTGACCACTTCGTCTGCATTATCGTTATTGAGCAAGCGAATAGGGGCTTCTAATTCTGCCAAAGTTTGCACATCTTTTTGGACAAATGCAATGCGCGCTAACGCATTCATTGCATCTAACTCACGTGCATTTAACGCCACGGCTTTCGTTAAATACTGCTTAGCCTGCGCTAAGCTGCCTTTTCCTTCCTCTGCAACACCTAAGTAATACCAGGCGTCAGACGATTGTGGCTCATCAATCGCCCACTGTGCCGCAATCTTTCCTAAGGCCGCCCACTCTTCATTCTGATAAGGAATCACTACCTGCATAAACGCTGGTCTTTCTTCTAATGGTAGTGCCCAAAAAGGAATGTCATTAGTATCTAGATTGTGAGTTTCTGGTGCTTGCATTAACGCTTTAATCCACTCCACAGGCAAGTGATAAAAATACGCATTCGAACCAGGACTCTTGAATGTGGTGAGCCCAACCAAATTAAATTGCTCATCAAATAAAGCTCCGCCACTAGAACCCATGGTAAAAGCCGCATTTGAGCGAATAATAAAACTATCTTCAAATGGATAAGCCGCTTTAATCTCACCATAAGAAGGTTGCGGTACATTTTGCCCAGCAGGAAATCCTAGACTAAAGACAGATTCTTCATATTGCAGTGTCTTACTATCACGCAAGGCAACAGGCGAAAAAGGCAAATCATCAAATTTGAGCAAACATAGATCCCGTTTCCAATCTGCCTTAATCGCGATAGGCTGGTAAGCATCTCTAAATTTAGCGACATTAGCACCCAGCGCATTTGCAATTACATGGCAGTTAGTTGCTACATACTCTTTGCTCACCACCACACCCGAGCCACGGCCATTTTGACCATTTGGCAACTGCGTGGTAATCATCACAATAGAGTGACTAAGTGCCAAAGTTTCAGCAAAACTGGGGCGCGCTAATAAACTCGGCGCATAGACAACACAAATCAAGATCAACGCCATGCGTTTCATATCAATAGCAATCTTTCATAAAATAAGAATCGTTCGTCTGACAATGCATATACAGATTAATTGCATCAATAAGGGCATTATTTCATTAGCCGTCAATATTAGTAGAAAGCAGCTGGTGTATTGTCTGCCATGTGACAGAACAATGCAAACACACCAGCACTAAGACCCATAATCTGTCGGCGCTTTCATCGAGCGAATCAACTTTGTTGATATCATGCTCACCCTTGAATCAGGCTAATGGTTACAAATGTCTGGACAGTAAAGTGCGGCTAGCATTGCAGAAAAGCAACTTAACGCATAGACTATTGTCAATTCACTGATTAGTCCATCTGAGTACATCTTATGTTTAAGTCCTTTTTTCCAGATTCGCGCTGGTTTTGGTTGTCTGTTGTGGTATGGGCATCATTTTGTATTTTTGGATGGCATTCCTTCAGTTTAACGCTGGGCGAACTACTTGGACTTAATCTTACCAACAATGAACCAGTCATTGGCATCGGTCATTTTCTAACTGATGCCTTTAGTTTGTTTTATTTTTACTTCAGCCTAAGTCTGGCATTGTTTGCCTTGTTTTGGTATCAAATCAGGCCCAATCCGTGGCTGAGCTGGTCAATATTGGGCTCTGGCTTGATTTTGTTTTCGACTTACTTTTCAGTACAAGTTTCGGTTGCAATCAATAACTGGCGCCGACCTTTCTTTGATGCTGTGCAAAATGCGCTCACACCAGAGTCAACCGTAACATCAAAACAGCTTTATGGATTACTCATTCAATTTGCCGAAATTGCGTTTATCGCCATAGTCCTTTTTGTCATGACTCGTTTTTTTGTCAGTCATTTTATTTTTCGTTGGCGTACTGCAATGAACGATTTTTACGTCTCCAAGTGGTCAAAAGTCCGCGGTATTGAAGGCGCCTCTCAACGGGTACAAGAAGACACTATGCGCTTTGCTTCAATTATGGAAGAGCTTGGTGTTTCGATGGTGGAAGCTGTAATGACATTGTTTGCCTTTTTACCTGTACTGTGGGAGCTCTCAAAATATGTCTCCGAGCTACCAATAATCGGACAAATTGCCTCACCACTCTTTTATGCCTCTATCGCTTGGTCCATATTTGGCACCTTATTATTGGCGATTGTCGGCATTAATCTACCAGGGTTGGAGTTCAAAAACCAACGCGTTGAAGCGGCCTACCGTAAAGAGTTAGTGTATGGTGAAGATAATACAGAGCGTGCTCAACCGATTACGCTAGCCGAATTATTTACCAATGTACGTAAAAACTACTTCAAATTGTATTTTCACTATATGTATTTTAATGTTGCGCGCTCAATGTATATTCAGGCGGACAATATTTTTGTCTATGTGCTATTAGTGCCAACCATTGTTGCAGGAAAAATCACATTCGGTATTTTGCAACAAATACTAACAGCCTTCTCGCAAGTCAGTGAGTCGTTCCAATACCTAGTCAAATCATGGTACAAAATTGTTGAAATGCTGTCTGTTTATAAACGACTCAACGCGTTTGAGGCTGCTATTCAGGATGAGGATTATTCAGCAACGGCGGTTGATTAGTCGTGTGCTTTTTTAAACCGAATACTTAGTTTAATCCTTGCAGTGACCACGCACTTAATTGGTCTTAATCTAATCAGCAACAGCTATTGATTCAACATTGAAGGCTTTTTCTTTAGTCGTGACCACGATGCGTTGTTTGTTTTTGCTAAAGACAAACTGGCACTGGTCTCTCTCCATCGAAATACAGTTTAATACTTCTACATATCCTTGCGCATAAACATCTTGCGCATATAGACTGCTTTCTTGGACACTGGAATTGGTCACCGTTTGCCAGCCCTCACTCATTAAGCCAGCCCTAACGAGCGCGTAAGGTTGATTGATGTACTGTTGAAATCGAGATGCTTGTGCATTGGCCGATAGTGTCAAAAAACAAAGTGCAATCATTAGGTATAATTTCATTGGATGGCGCTTTCTGAATCAATAGTATGACTTTGAACAGCACTATTGCAAAAAGGTTGCAATTGTATAAAAGATGGTCTGCTTATTGCGCTTTTCGCATCAAATAAAAAAGATAAGATCCAAACAGCATTACCCCTGCGGCCGCATAAAGCCCTGCTTCATAACCACCCTCGCCATCCGTTAGCCATCCCGTTAAAACTGGCGCAATGATTTGCGCCACACCATAAGCAATGGTCATTTTTCCCATCATCTTTGCTGGTTGCGCTGGGTAATAACGACCAGCCATTGTTAAAGTTAAGCTAACAACGGCTATCGCAGTGGCACCATACAAGACAGCACCCAGCACTGCTCCGATTAAACCCCAACCTAAAGTAGGGGCAATAATGCCAGCGACTTCTAACAGTGAAGCTAAAATCAAGGCATTCACATCCCCCGTTTTTCTTGCAATTAAATCCCATAAAATACACGAAGGTATCGCAAAAATACCTGACAATAAAAACATCCAACCACCCACTTTACTTAAGCCAGGCAGTTGATTGATGATGGCTACCATGAAAGTAGCAGTGACCACATAACCAAACCCCGTACAGAAATAAGCCGCAGTAAATAGGCGCATAAACCGCGCATTAGGTGGAGCATGTTGCATGGTTGGATGTTGATTCAGACTCTGTTCATCAGCGGGCGGCGGCGGAAACCAAGCTAAGGCTGGGATTAAAAACAGAATACTTAATGCAGCTAACAAATACCACTGCATATCCCAATGCACTTGCTGATGCATCAACATAGCAGCAAATGAGCTGATGACAATACCAAACCCAATGCCAGAAAAATGAATGCCTAACTCACTACGATATTGGTTTCGCATCAGCCAGTTTAGAATTAAGCCACTGCCCAGCATCAAGCCAGCGGCTGTCGATAGGCCAGCAACAAATCGAGAAACCGCCCAAATATAAAAATCAGTTGAAATCGCCATCAGCATGGTACTTAACAAAGCAAGCACCATCCCCCAGCGATATAACTGGTTTTTTAACCCCGCATGACTGATGCGGGATGCCAAAATAACGCCAAACAAATATCCAGAATAGTTAATCGCAGCCAACCAGGCGCCACCTGCAGGTGATAAACCAGCCTCGCTCACCATCACTGGCAAGAGGGGTGTATAAGCAAAACGGGCTATTCCCATCGACAATATCAGACTTGAAATGCCAGCAAAAAGCACCTTAAGTCGAGCAGATTTGGAGAGGGTGTTTTGCATAAAACTATTTTGTGCGGCGACGCATTCAGCCCTGTTTCTGAGAAAAATAGAGCTTACTATAAACAGGTCTTTTTCAAAATAAGAATCGTCATGTTCTTCAAACTAAACTAACCGTTGAAGATGAAACCGCCCGATGCGCAAACAACGGCGTCTAGGACATCAGAACTCGATATTGACCGACCACTTGAAACAGTCAATAATACGAGCATACGGGACTGCATTAATCGTGAAGCGCAAGTCAACATAAACGAGTTAACTGATTCTTTTATTCGTATATTGTTTTGCCATCAACAAAGCTTTTCTCAACAATATTAGACTGAGGAGTCAAATTGAAAAATCAATCACAAAATGACCAATAGTGCCAATAACATAAAATCCAAAGTCGCTCTAGTTAGTTTGGACACTCACTCAAGCGATGATGCAACTCAACGCGCTTGTGAGGGTTGCAAAAGCCCGGACGGATTAGGGTTTGAGTTCGAATTTGCCTTCCAGCCAATTGTTAATTTAAACAATAAAACCATCTATGGTCACGAGGCTCTGGTTAGAGGTCCTAATGGAGAAGGCGCACTGCCTATATTAGACCAAGTGACTAACATCTATCAATTTGATCAAGCGTGTAGGGCAAAAGCGGTTCAAACAGCGGCAGAAATCAATTTAGATGGTTACTTAGCCATTAACTTTATGCCCAACGCTGTCTTTCGGCCTGAACTGTGTATTCGTCACACATTAGAAACGGCAGACAAGTACCAATTTGACACCAAGAAATTGATTTTTGAGTTTACCGAACAAGAATTAATCAACCAGCCAGCGCATGTTGCAAACATTATTAATACCTATCAAAAGATGGGTTTCAAAACCGCGCTAGACGATTTTGGTGCAGGCTATGCGGGCCTCAATTTTATTGCTAACTATGCTGTGGATATCATTAAAATTGACATGAATCTTATTCGTGATATTGATAAAAGCAAAGCAAAACAAGCGATTGTTAAATCGATAGCGCGTATGTGTGAGGAGTTACAAACCACTGTTATTGTCGAAGGCATAGAAACCATTGCTGAAAGAGATGTATTGTTTAGTTATGGCATCCATTTATTCCAAGGTTTTTTATTCTGCAAACCCAGCTTTAAATCGATAGGCACGATTGCAACTGAGGCTTGGCTTCAGTAACCACATCAGCACCTAAAACAAACCAAACTGCTTGCCTTTTCGTGTGGCTTCTTCCGCAATGAGTGCGGGAATATCGACATCAAATAACCCTTGTTGACCTCTGCAAGGCACAGGCTGTTCGAAGCGCTCAACTGCTTCAAACTGCCAGCCAAAGCAACGTTCACCTCCATACGCTCGGCGCGCATCTGGCACAGCAGTCATTTCTCCAGGTTGAATCATATGCACCAAACGCGCTTGACCTAATATTACGCCATAGCCTAACTCAGCTTGTTCAGGGATGCGAATACCTAATCCATCTCTCACATATGCATAATAATATGCAGAAAATGCCTTGCTCGCATGGGTCGCTAATAGGCCACGGTAGGGCGTAGACCAGCTGCGGTCATCGATATCAAGATAGCCATTTGCTAGCATCCAAGCATAAGGTTGATGATAAGAGATTGCTTTCATGAAAACGAACAATAACGGTCAATGGCACAATAAAACACTAACCGAGCTTGTCTTTTCCGACCACACTAGCGATGACGGATGCACTCAACACGAGTGCAATCACCAATAATGACAGCCCAGTTGGGACATGTAGCCAATATGCAATTAGCATTTTAAAACCAATAAACATAAGCACGATTGCTAAACCATACTTAAGAAACTTAAATCTGTCGACAATATCGAGTAACAAAAAATAAAGCGCGCGTAGCCCTAAAATGGCAAAAATATTAGAGGTAAAAACAATGAATGGGTCGCTGGTCACTGCAAAAACAGCAGGAATAGAATCCGCTGCAAAAACCACATCAGCGGATTCAATCAATAACAAGACAAGAAATAGTGGCGTAAAATAAAATACACCGTCTTGTCTGGTCATAAAACGATTACCTTGCGAATATTTAGTAATCCGTAGGTGCTGACTAGCAAATCGTAGTAAAGCGTTATTCTCAACATTAGGGTCTTCTTCTTTATCTCCCAGCATACGAAAGCCAGTTATCAGCAAAAATCCGCCAAAGAAATAAAGGATCCAATTGAATTCTTGCACCACCCAAGTACCCGCTAAGATAATCAGCGCCCGCAACACAATCGCACCTAAAACACCATACATTAGGACACGCCGCTGATACTGAGCATCCACCTTAAAAGTGGCAAATATCATTAGAAACACAAAAATATTATCAACTGATAGTGATTTCTCAATCACATAGGCGGTCAAAAACTCAATGCATTTTTGGTTGGCCACTGCAACACCAAGATGCCGCTTTAGATACCACCATAGCAAAAGGTTAAACAACAGCGCCATGGTTACCCAAGCGACAGACCATCCTGCCGCTTCTTTAATGCTAACTTTATGTGACCCACGGCCACCTAAAACAAACAAGTCAAAAAACAACATGAATAAAACAAAGATGACAAATGCCGCCCACATCCACGGCTGCCCAACTGAGACCATATTATCTACTCAATCTTTTTCGTGTCAGTATTCTAATGCTAATTGTCATTGTCTATTGTTTAATTTGAGATCAGGATCGTGATACCAACCCAAATGTTCATATTGCTAATCAATTAAAACACGTTTAATGGATAAAGCAGTTTTATAGGACGACATAAAAGCACTTTCCACGCGACCAATTTTGCACCAATCTCCGCAACAAGCTAATCCAACCGTTGGATTCACAAGCATCAACGCTTGTTCCAACCTCGGCGTGTTGGCATATCGCCACTTTTTCAGCTTAATCATGGTCGCATCATGCATATCTTGACCAGCAACTTCCGTTAATGCATGCATCATCGCATCAATAATAAAATCATCAGCCATATTAAAATGCTTATCTGCCCAGCTGTTGTTACTCAACACTACTAGACGCGTGGGGTCTTGTCGCTTGGGTTTAGCACTATTCACAGAAACCCAACTCAAGCATGAACCCGCAATTAATGCCGCATCCCATGCCAACGCTTTTGGTGCTGGATAGGCTAACATCAAGGCAAAACAAGGCTGCATCACAAGATTAGGCAGATCAACATCACGATAATGTGCCAGCAAATCATTGGTTTGTGGCGCAGGTATTGTCACAATGACCCAATCAAAATCCTCCAGCGTTTCTTGGTCTAAAAAGGACAATTGCCATTTACCGTCTAGCCGCTCAATGTTGGTCACTTGATGGTTAAGGCGCACATCTAACCCTTTCGCCATCGACTCGCCGATACTACGCATACTAGGGATGCCTACATAATGAGGAAATTCCGCACTCCAAACCCGTTGTGATTGTATCTTGGTTTGGTTAAACTCAATAAAGCGTGCATCCCATCTTGCTACTACTTGCTGCTCAATCAAGCCATCGACAAAAGCTTGAAATATCGGGTCTTTCACCGTGAAATATTGCGCTCCATGATCAAACGCAATCTTATTCTCAACATGCGTCGCCATACGTCCGCCCACTTTATTCGATTTCTCAAATACAGTAACATTGGCTACATCCGCCAACATGCGAGCGCAATTCAATCCTGCAATACCAGCACCAATAATCGCTATTTTTTTGGACAAATCCGTTGTCATTGTTTCATTCAAAGTTGCTCAACATTATTCAAGTAAACATCCGCTTGCTGACGAATGGCTTGTTTATCCTCTTCAGTCATTTTCTCAAGTTGCATATACACAATACCTAATCTTGGATTGCCTGACAATTGCGGTTTATGCTGCTGAAAAAAGTCCCAATACAAACTATTAAAAGGACAAGCTTTTTCCCCTATTCTAGTTTGATATGAATAGTGACAATCACCGCAATAATTACTCATTTTATTGATATAAGCGGCGGATGATACATAAGGCTTAGTCGCCAACAAACCACCATCTGCAAACTGACTCATGCCTATAGTGTTGGGCATTTCCACCCACTCAAAGGCGTCGATATAGATACCTAAATACCATTGATGTACCGCATTCGGATTAAACCCCATCAATAAAGCAAAGTTACCAATCACCATTAAGCGTTGAATATGGTGCGCATACGCCTGTTCAAGCGATTGTCCAATACTATGCTTTAAACAATTCATCTTGGTATTACCATCCCAAAACCAGCTCGGCAATGGTTTTTGTGAATCAAAAAAATTCGCCTTTTCCATCCCTGGCATATGCGCCCAATAGAAGCCTCTAACAAACTCACGCCAGCCTAAGATTTGTCGAATAAACCCTTCAACCGCTGCTAATGGATATTCTTTTTCATAAAAGGCTTGCTCGGCTTTTGCAATCACTTCTGCTGGTGTCAGCATCTTCACATTGAGTGAAAATGAAATAAGCGAGTGAAATAAACGCGTATGCTCGGTATGCATGGCATCTTGATAAGCACCAAAGTGAATCAGATGCATATCAATAAATTGTGCTAATAGTTGTAAAGATTCTGCGCGATTGATTGGCCAGCGAAAAGCGCTAGCGTTCGGCTCACCCATCGTTTTGACTTGCTGACTTTGTATCTCAGACCATAAATCACGATGATCATGAATTGGCCTAGTATCCACTGGTGCGGCTGGCTTTCCATTCCAATACTTGCGGTTTTCTTTATCGTAATTCCACTGCCCACCAACAGGCTTCCTCTTGTCATCAATCAAAACAGTATGTTTAACGCGCATATGCCGATAGAACCGCTCCATCAGCCATTTACCGTCCCCAAAGAAAAGACTAGCCTCATCACGCTCAGTCAGAAAATGTTCCGTGCCCACCATACGATAACTAATATTGAGCTGTCTGACAAAATGGCTGAGCAATTCATCTACTCGATACTCATCTGGCGCTTGATATTCAAATTCTTGGAATTGATGTTGTTTGATCAATTGATTAAGATTTTGATCAAAGTGATGCTGGTTATCAGCCGCATCAATCTTAAAGTAATGCACTTGATGACCTTGCTCAACCAACGTATTTTTAAAAGCACGCATCGCAGCAAAAATCGCAATGACCTTTTGCGCATGATGCACTACGTAATTCGTTTCTTGGAAAACTTCCATCATGACATACAAAGTATTGTCATCGATGGTCTTAAACCAACTGTGGTTCGGGTTAAGCTGGTCGCCTAAAATAAGTCGTAATGTTTTCACTTTATCACCCGCTGCTTGTTATGCCGACAAGCGTTGGAGCAATATTTCACCTCATCCCAAACTGTTGCCCACTTTTTACGCCAACTAAAGGGGCGCAAACAAACTACACACACCTTTACTGGTAAATCCCCTTTTTTAATCATTTAGTCTAATTTGGTAATTTATACTGCGTAGGACTATAAGCGCGACTGATTTTCACGGTTCTTAAAGCCAAGTGTTTACACGACTGGTTTCTTACCCGTTTACGCCAAAGTTTGTAGCTGCCAAAGGTAAGCCACTGTTTCATGCGTTTTTTTAAGGCATTTTCGTTTAAGCCATACAGTCGCTCAATCGCATCAAAAGTCGTTTTATCTTCCCACGCCATTTCAATAATTCTAGACTGATCCTGCTCAATCAACACTTCATCAATTGCAGGTTTAGTTGTCTTAACCATGTTTGTTTTCATTTACCGTTCTCAATACATTGCACCAAGCCATTATAACTTAGCCCTTACACGCATCTTTGGCCTTTTGTTTTATGGCTTCAAACCCTTGGTTGGCACCCGTTGCCATGGCATAGGGATTTTCTGCATTTGATTGAATATAAGTCATTTGTTCTTCTGGAATAGACAAAGCATATTGGGCTGCAATACAATGGCAGTCCACTGTGGTACTGCTACAGCTAGCCACCACTTGCGCTGTTAACGCTTCGGGCCAAGGCGTGTTATTAGTTTGCATGTCACTCACTACTGACCGCTTTTGGGTAATAAATGCATACATCAATTCTATGCTCGCTCTTAGCTTGCCCAGTGGCGCAGTTTGTGGAATATCCGCATTCGCCACAGTTAACTTCTCGGCATCTACAGTAAATATTGCCTCATTCTTAGTCGCTTGTGGCAAGGCATAACCTTGCGCACTGAGCATAATCTTTTTAGCTGGCTGTGCATCTAATACCGCAGTGGCCTCATCAATATCTGCTTGTGGCAAGTTCACCACTAATTTTGCCTGACAACCTTCACCCGCAACGGATTCCATCCCAATGCTAATGGCTTTCTCAGCCAGAGCATAGCGAAAAGCGGGCGGAATTTTTTCACTTAAATATTGAGTTTCTCTGTTATTTAATTCAATTAACTGCTGTTCAGACAAACAACCAGCGTTTGCTGTTGATTGCATGAAAAGTAAAATGGCAAAACAAAAAAATAGATTTTTCATCGATGGATTCATATTTCAAAAATTGAGTGATTACGACCAAACACGCAAGCAAACGTTCCTACTCATATCATTTTCTTTTTCGATTGTGCCACTAAAGCCGCTTTTTAGATGAACTTTGTCATCCACAATATATCCTAATTGCATCTTTATAATAAGAATATTAGGCGCACTCATTTGCTTAACATTGTATGGTTTAAACGTGATTTAAGAATCGAAAATCACACTGCGTTGGCAAAGGCAATGCATCAAGGTCCTATTCTGGCCTTATATTGTTGGGAGCCCAGCCAGTGGTTGGCGGATGATGCCTCATTATCACAGCAAGCATTTATTGGAGAATGTTTGCGCTCACTAAGACAATCACTACAAACCCTTCAGATTCCCTTGCAAATCTCATCACTTGGCATCATCGCAACGCTCAACGCTGTGCTCGCTGAACAAAAGATTGCATCTATCCATAGCCATGAAGAAACAGGCAATCTCAATAGTTATCGCGTTGACCAATCAGTGGCACAGTGGTGCCACACTTATAATGTAGACTGGCATGAATATCAGCAACATGGTGTGATTAGAGGCCTTAAAAACCGAAATCAATGGCAGGCAAAATGGGAAGAGCACATGCGAGCTCCCATCGTAACCTTACCTTCATCGACCACTCAAAACCCAATCATCACCCTGCCTAAGCAAACTATCGTGAGAGCACGTGGCGATGATAAACCAGCGCGTCAATCGGGAGGAAGAAAACAAGCTTTATTGGTATTAGACAGTTTTCTCAGCCAACGGGTGAACCGATATTATGGTGGTATTTCTAGTCCAATTAATGCTTCTGAAGCAAGCTCACGCTTATCGCCTTATTTGGCTGCTGGCTGCATCTCCATGCGTGAAGTGGTACAAGCCTGTCGCGCACGACGGACACAGTGTCTTGATGAAGGCTTAACTCCCAAACATGCCATCATATTAGGCCTTAGGAGTTTTGAAAGTAGATTACACTGGCATTGTCACTTTATGCAAAAACTGGAGTCTGAACCGACCCTTGAAATCCAACATATGCACAGTGCACATATTGGAATAAGAGATGAAACCCTCAATGATATCGAGTCTCAAAGAAGATTAAATGCTTGGTGTAAAGGTGAAACAGGTTGGCCATTGGTTGATGCCTGTCTCGCCATGCTCGCTCAAACAGGTTGGATAAATTTTAGAATGCGCGCCATGTTAATGAGTTCTGCCTCCTATTTACTTTGGCTACACTGGCGAGAGACTGGCTTGCATTTAGCTAGAGAATTTGTGGATTATGAACCTGGCATCCACTGGCCTCAGGTGCAAATGCAGTCAGGCTCCACAGGCATTAATACCTTGCGCATATACAACCCAGTCAAACAAGCACGCGACCAAGACCCAAGAGGGCGGTTTGTCAGACATTGGATCCCTGCTTTAAGACGCGTACCTGATATTTGGTTGTTCGAACCGCATCTCATGCCTGCCAATTTACAACTGCAATACGGCTGCGTGTTAGAAAAGGATTACCCTTTGCCTTTGGTTGATATTCAACTCGCCATGCGTCATGCGAAATCTGAAATTGCTTTAGCAAGAAAACGACATTTAAATAGATACGAAACGCAAGAAGTGCTGCGTCAGCATGGCAGTCGAAGCACGAGCAGAAGGCGTGTCAAACCGAAAAAAACAAGCTCAGCGCAACAGTCCTCGCTGTTTTAATAACCATTCAATATCGAAAGCACAAGTTAATGACGGACCCTATTCAACAATGGCAAATACCAAAAGAAGTCAAAGAAAGAGAATCAGCCATACGCCAACTCTTTCCCCATGCGTGCAAAAACGCAACTAGCCAATTAGCACCCAATTTTCGTGGTGGACGAGCTGCAGCAATCACTAAACTGCATGCGATTGATGGTGAAGCATATGGAAAAAACAGGAATTTCTTAAACGGAAATGTTACGCATTTGTCTCCGTATATCCGCCATGGCTGTATCACCATCACAGAAGCAGTCACCTTTGTGCGCGAACACTTCGGCCAACGCGCTGAAAAGCTATTATTTGAATTTGCTTGGCACGAATACTGGCGCTTGGTTTGGTATGAACACAAAATGAACATATTGCAAGACATGCAAGCGCCAAAAGTTGAATTAGCTACTAACGATTTAGCTGACGACGTTCTAACCGGGCAAACCGGCTTACCATGTATGGACGATTTTATTCATCAACTGAGCACCATTGGCTATCTCCACAATCATGCCCGCATGTGGTTAGCGTCCTATATCGTCCATTGGCGCAAAATGGATTGGCAAACTGCCGCGCATTGGATGCACAATCAATTACTGGATGGTAACTATGCAAGCAATCATCTTTCATGGCAGTGGGTTGCTTCCACTTTTAGCAGTAAACCTTATTTTTTCAACCAAGAGAATCTTGCTAAATATACGCACCATCAATATTGCAATCGTTGCACTACCAGCTGTCCATTCAAGTCCAGCTATGCCCATCTTGAACAGCAGCTATTTCGTCCGACGCAACAACCAGCTAACACGTCTAAGCCCATCATCCCAATCGCGCAAGAACGTGTTTCAGGTAACCATACCATCGTATTCATTCACGACGAGATGTTAAACAGTGAACACTCACTTCTGCAACTACCACACGATAAAATATATGTTCTAGACCCTAATCTTTATCAAGACTGGTCTATCTTAAGACTACAATTTATAGCCGACTGTCTTGCGGAAATGCCTAATGTGGAAGTTTGGATAGGTAAGACAAGCAAAGTACTTGCTCACCTAAACGTAGGCACCATCATCACGCAAGAAACACCTAATGATTTAATCAAACAGCCCATGATGCACTATTCAACCATTTGGCATAAAGAAGCGCGTGTTTATCAAAAGAACCTCAACCCATCAGATTTAAAAAGCTTTTCACGCTTTTGGAAAATCGCCGCCCCAACCTTTACTGGCCATGCCTAAACCATTCGCGCTCAAAACAGTCCCAACCTTATGAAAGAGCAGCCACTACTAACATTAACGATTTTTTACGATGGCAAGTGCCCACTATGCCTTGCGGAAATCCATGTATTAAAAAACAACAACCACCGCCAATTACTCACTTTTGTGGATTTACATGATGCGTATGCAGTGAATCAACAAGTCAACTGCGCACTAGCTATGGAAATCATTCATGCGAAACTGGGCGACGACACCATTATCACAGGTGCAAGCGTCTTTGCCGAAGCTTACAAGCGTGCTGATGTAAAAGTCATGAAATGGTTATTTTCTTTTGCCTTATTTGAAACAATTTATAGCGTTTTTTATATGAAGTTTGCGCGATATCGCCATCACATCTCGAAATGGATTGGCCCCAGTCTGTTACGGCTGGCGAATCGTCGCTATCCTCCCAAAATCTAATGCAGTCGCTTATCTAACCAACGGCCTAATGCTGGCAAAGCCACCATCAATCGACCAAACTTGGCCAGTTACCCGCGCAGCAGCACTAGACAGCAACCACACCATTAAATCGGCCACTTCACTGGGCGCGCCTATCCCAGCAATTGGATATTGTTTTGCTGCAACTTCACGCATTAATTCACTGCTTAAGAGTTTAGCCGCAGCAGGCGTATCTAGGATTCCTGGCGCAACAGCATTCACTCGAATACTGGCGCTTGCATAAGTAGCAGCTGCACTCCGCACCAACCCTTCTAAGCCTGCTTTAGCAGCAGCAACCGCCTCATGATTGGGTGTTCCAATTTGCGCCGCCGCCGATGAGACAAAAACAGCTGAACCAGCTAGTTGCGCTTGTTTTAAGTGCTGGGTAAAAGCAGCCAAGGTATAAAAAGCACTAAACAAATTCGCCTGCATACAATCCATAAAGTCAGCTGCCTGCATGCGATGTAATGCTCCGAGTTTAATATTACCCACACAATGGGCTAACGCTGTCGGCGCTAAGTTAGCCGATTGTAGCTGCTCAAAAATCTGTTTCGCCCCATCAGCCGTGGTGCAATCGGCGACGATTTGGGTGTGTGCAACACCATAAGCGGCATTGAGCCTTGCCGCGTCACGGCCAACTAAAATTAACCCCCACTGCTCTGAAAGCAACTTTTTCGCTAATGCTTGGCCTAAACCACCAGATGCTCCTGTAATTAATGCTATTTTTGTCACAATCGTTCCTAATATCGATAATCTAAACTAATAGAACGCAATAGACGCTAAACGTTTCCTTTTTTATCCATCAATTTAATGCAATGAACAATCATCATGAAACCATCAAAACGTATTGTGAACCCAAAGAAACTCATCAACAGCAAATGGACCGCCGTTAAGCCAACCAATAAAGAAAAACATTTTATAGTGACGCAGTTGCTATTACCAGAACAAACGGATCAGCCAGTTAGTTTTATTGTGCTAGAGGCCATTTTTTCTAAGCGTAGCCAAACCCTAGCTTGGGAACAGCTCAATGACAATCAGGTATGGCTACAAGGTTGGATTTAAGCGTTATCCAGCCAGACAACTCTTGTCATAATGTTGACTGCTGGATAAAGCCGCTTTAATTTCATCCCGTGGATAAAAGAAAGTCTCATGGATAAATTGACTCTCAATTTGACGACAGACTTTGGACGGAAGCGCGTTTACAGCCTGAATAAAACAAGATGGATTGTTCATGATAATTTCTTCAAACACACTCGCATTGTTGCCTTTGGTGGCTAAATTATCAGTCTCTTTAAGTGACGCTTGCAGCAGATTGCTAAGGCGTTTGGAATCACGACAATCAATGGTTTGAAGATAGGACTTTTGCAACGATAAAGCCTGAATATTGAGCTTTTTTGTGTTATTTTTTCCAGCAGATGCATTATAAGCAAATGTCGGCAGACTAAAAATGATGGTACATAAAACGATGAAAAAACGCATAAAATCACTCCTTAAATAGCTTTTGGCTAATAGAATGGATGACACTGGTGATGTCACCCATTCCAAAACAAGCTCATTAGTGTGCGCTTACTCGTTTTAGTTCAATACGCTAAAAAAGGTCATTTTTTCCTAACACAAGGCAACATTCTCATCAGCGTATTATCACGCATCACATAGTGATGAAACAAACCAGCAAAAGTATGTAGCCCAATCAAGTAGTAGCCCAGCGTACCACCAGTCTCATGAATTTCTTTGATTAAACTACCCAACTCTTTATTTTTAGCCATTAGCGCAGGTAAACTCAAGCCAAAAAACGGAATGGTTTTACCCTTTGCACTCAGCATTAACCAGCCCAGCAATGGCAAAACAATCATTAAACCATAGAGCGCTACATGTGCTGCTTTCGCCAATGACTGTTGCCATACGGGTGGCGTTGGCTCTATCAAGGGTCTATGTCCCTGCATCATAAAAAACAAACGAACCCACACCAATATGAACACGCTTAACCCAAGCATAAAATGCCACATTTTCAATGCTTCTCGCGGCTCACTCCCTTTTGGGTAAAACTCCCTGAGTTCAATACAGGCATAAACTGCCACAATTAAAATCGCCATCATCCAATGCAGGACGATTGAGATTGAACCATAACGCGCTTTATCTGATTTTTTTAGCATAACGGACTCCTTCAGTGGTTTTACAAAACTTTAGTTTAACTAGCCAATATGACTATGTAAATAACTTTTTATCATGAAACCGATGAAGTCGACTACACCATTGTCTGCTACTAGACCATTGATCAAAGCTACATCTTGATTGAGTAACCCTCAATTCATACCCAAACATTAAGCATGATTAGAAGTCATTTATCTGTCGCGCAATATCTTAAGATACAACCCCTCAACACGCTCACGCGCCCAAGGCGTTTTACGCAAAAATTTTAAGCTAGATTGAATACTGGGTTCATGGCTAAAACAATTAATCGGCACCGCTTTGGCCAAACGTGGCCAGCCATAATGCACCACCAACTCAGTCACAACTGTTTTAAGCGTGATGCCATGTAATGGATTGTTTGTTTGGGCGTTGCTTGCTTGTGGATGTGTCGTCATATATGGTTATTTTAACGCAGACCAACCTGATACCTCTACGCGTTACTTTGGAACGACGGGCAACTTTTCTTTTTTCGGCTTTTTTGCTTCTTTATTACTTTTCTGGCTCTTGCCCATGATGTAGCTCCGATGATTAAACGCTAGCGCATCATATGCCTAATTCAGAAATTAGGTGAAATATCTCACTACAGCCTGCTAGCAAACCCTTAAATAAGCCCTCGTTTATTGCATATTGTTTGATACTATATTCAAACCCATCAATTAACCACTAGAAAATATCCGATCAACCATGGTTCAATACAACCCCAAAGACTGGCTCATCTTTATTTTTCGTTTTCACGAATCAGATACCTTTCGTCAGCTCATTCCCATGATGATACTCATTGGCACATACGCTGGCGGCATCGCCTATTTGGAAATAGAGTATTGGCAACTATCTGCGCAAAGTCACGTTAAAAACATTCCCTTACTACACACTACCGTAGGCTTTGTTCTATCGCTTTTATTAGCCTACAGAACCAACACTGCTTATGAACGCTGGTGGGAAGGTAGAAAACAATGGGGGGCTTTGGTCAATAATAGCCGCAACCTGTCCATAAAATTATCGGCTTACTTAACAGAAGCAAGCGACCGCGAATTTTTCAGAAAAGCCATTCCTACTTATGCAGCGGTTTTGGCAGACCATTTAGCTGATCAAACAATCAGTCAAGGGTTATTTGAAGACTTAGATTTGAAATTTAACCATCAACAGCACTGCCCCAACCAAGTGGCCAAGTGCTTATTCCAACACGCCAACCAACTCTATAGCTGTGGCAAAATAACGGGCGAACAATTTTATATTATCAATACCGAGCTACAATCCTTTACCGATATTTGTGGCGCTTGCGAACGTATTAAAAACACACCAATTCCTTACTCATATAGTGCTTTTATTAAAAAATTTATCTTTTTTTATATCATGAGCTTGCCGTTTGGATTTGTCTTTAGCTTAGGTTATTTAGTGATTCCAGTTGTGGTGTTTATTTTCTACGTCTTAGCTAGCTTAGAACTCATTGCCGAAGAAATTGAGGACCCATTTGGGCATGACGATAACGACTTACCCACCAAACAAATGGCGATCAATATCAAAAAACATGTGGAAGAGTTAATCTAGATTGGCAGATGGACACGCAATACAGTCCACCCGCTTACTTGGCTATTAAAGAGGGTTAGATTCCGCTGGATTTTTCAAACGCTCGGTAAAAAAATAGCAACCGCACATGAATTAATAAAGACGAAAGGTAACTAAACAAGTATCATCAACCCACATGAAAACACCACCAAGATTATTAGCGCTGCAAGAAGATGGCTTGATTGATGAAGTCACGCGCCAACTCATGAGCGGAAAAGAAGCAACGGTGTTTGTGGTACGCTCTGGTGATGAAGTCATGTGCGCAAAGGTATATAAAGAAGCAAACAAACGTAGCTTTCGACAAAGCGTCGATTACACCGAAGGCCGCAAAGTTAAAAATAGCCGTTTAGCGCGTGCCATGAATAAAGGCTCCAAATACGGTAAACAGGCGCAAGAAGAAGCTTGGCAAAGTGCAGAAGTTGATGCACTCTATCGACTAGCCGACGCTGGCGTAACCGTACCAAAACCATACAATTTTTACGAAGGTGTTTTGCTTATGGAGCTCGTGACTGATGAACATGGTCACGCAGCCCCACGACTCAACGATTTAAGCTTTACCGCCGAAGAAGCACGCCTCCACCATAACAGCCTCGTAACGGAAGTGGTCCGTATGTTATGTGCAGGAATCGTGCATGGCGATTTATCTGAATTTAATATCCTACTCGGTGAAAACGGGCCTGTGATTATCGACCTACCCCAAGCCGTCGACGCTTCAAGTAACAACCATGCTCAAGCCATGCTCTATCGCGACGTCAACAATCTAGCCACCTTCTTTGGTCAATTCGCACCCGAGCTACGCAACACCCAATACGGCAAAGAGATTTGGGGCTTGTATGCAAAAGGCGCACTATCACTAGATGTTGCATTAACGGGCCGCACCAAAGAAAATCACAAAGCCGTAGATTTAAACAGTATCGTACATGAGATTGACGCAATACGAGCACAAGAAGAACGACGTAAACAACGCATGTTAGATGCCTAAACGCAGCAATATGAAGACGCTCCCGATTTTGGGGACACCAAAATCTTTTGCATTCATTGTTCGCACCTCGGGACACTATAACCTAAATCATCTTTGAGAACGTTCAAAATTGTCTTAAGCGTTCTGCCCTGATCATGACTAATTAGTCCTTTTACATTCCCTAAGAATACTGCCTTCGGCTGATGATTTTTAATGATTTCTGCCACATCAAAGAATAATGTGCCACGCATATCATCAAAACCACCCCTTTTACCTGCTATTGAAAATGCCTGACACGGAAAGCCAGCACACAAAATATCAAACTGTTGCCGAATAAATGATTTAGTTTTTGGATTGGTAATATCACCAAATGGTGTATCCCCGAAATTGGCCTCATAGGTTTTCTGAGATTTGTCATCCCACTCACTAGAAAAGATGCAGCGCCCACCCAGATTCTGCATTGCAATTCTAAAACTGCCGATACCAGCAAACAAATCAATAAAAGTAAACTTAGGGTGAAGTGGCGGGGGGGGATGGTACATCAAGTCTACAATTAGCAATTCCATACTGTAGCGCCTTTTGCTCAGCTTTAAGCGCTAAGGTACCATCATCAAACATACGTTTATTGTAGACTTTTATGTTTAGGCTAGCTGCCACTAACCACACTTACTCTCGCCACAGTTTAAGCAAGTCAAACAACCATCCATCACAATACTCGCTTTGGTATTACATTTATTACATAGTTGTGCGCCTTTTGGGAAGCCTTCAGCATTCATTTCTTCACCCGCTTGGGCATGGTTTTGTAGGTATTCTGCTTTTTTCTCGTCTACCAATTTTTGTTGATGTTGGTCTAGCCCTGCTTTTTCTAGCATCCCAATATTTTGTAAATGTTTCTCTACCACTTCACCAATCTCAGCAACGAGACTAGGTACAAACTTGCCACCTTTTTTAAAGTAACCACCACTTGGTTCGAACACGCTTTTTAGCTCTTCTACCAAAAAGGTCACATCACCACCCTTGCGGAATACAGCTGACATAACACGCGTTAAGGCAACAATCCATTGAAAATGCTCCATGTTTTTGGAGTTAATAAACACCTCAAACGGACGGCGATGCTCTTGCGGCGTGCCTTCATTCATGATGATGTCATTAATCGTAATATAGAGCGCATGCTCGGTCACTGGTGTTTTAATTTTGTAAGTATTACCAACCAACTCTTCTGGACGGCTTAATGGCTCACCCATCTGCACCACATTGCTTTGCACGGCTTTTGCCGCTTCTTCTGCTCTGGTTTTTTCTTCTTTACTCTCTGGAGTAACTAAGTTGTATGCGGTGATTTTCTTTTCAATTTTAATTGCCATTTTGTTTTCTCCTAGTGAGCTCGCTCACGTCCCGTGGGTTGATTTTATGCCAGTTTTTTATCTATTGATCAAATTCGATGTTCTACTATCACGTTTTACTTATGCCAATCTCACAAGAAGAAAAACAAACCGTATGCCGCAAGCGTTTATGTGTTTATCAATATATAAACGATGTTGAACATGATAAAACACATTATGTAGATATTCAAGGTCTATATTGCACATTATGTTGTAGCTTAAGTGGCTAATAAAACCAGCTGCATGACACCATCAGATTTCCAGCCAAAAAAAAGCGATGGCGACACCAAGCTGATGTCACCATCCCCTTAAAATCGTCCCTAATCCTACTGTCATGCTACGCTTTATATCCGCCAACATGACCCTGATCATAGTAAAAATCTCACCCCAACAACCAGTTGCGTGTCACTCACCTTCTGCCCAGCAGCCCGCTGATAATCAGCCGTTTTCCCATACACTCCTGACCACTCCACCCCAATATAAGGGGCAAACTGACGGCTAAACTGATAGCCCAGACGCAGACCAATAGCCAAATCAGACAAACCACTCCCCAGCTCATGATCGGGGTCACCCTGACCATACAGCGTCAATGCAGTCCGTGGTTGTAAAATCAGTCTTTGAGTCAAAAACAAATCATATTCAGCATCAATCGTAAGTGCTGTGCGCCCTTTCTCACCCACGTATGCAGTCACATCCAAGTCAAACCAATACGGCGCCAAGCCCTGCATACCAAAGGCGAGCCATTGACGATTGTTCCCTTGGGCATACTGGTCTAAGCGCACGCCTACTTGTGTATCAAAATAAGCGGTTAGCGCATGACTCCACAGCAAATCTGTCTGACTGTCGTTCAATCGACCATTAGCAAAATCGCCTTCCGTTTTAACGACAAAACGATCGTAAGTTGTGCCATACCAACCTTGCAAGTCAAACACTGTACTATTCGCGCCCTCGTTGTACTCAAAACGGTTGCCTAATAAGGCCCAAAAAGGATGTTCATCTGCCAGTCTTAACTGCCGAGGTCCCGCTTGCGCATATGGCCCTGCCGTCAGGGTATGCCCATCAGAATAAGCGTGTGGGTCTCTAGCATCTTCTGGTGGGCTACCGCCTTGCATCTTGTCATGGGCGGCCGCCCATGGAACAGACGAATAAAGCACGCTTGCCATTACGATGATGCGCATCAATTGATGTATATGCTTATTCCTCATGACACCACCACCTCTCGAAACATCCCCGCATCCATGTGAAACAACAGATGGCAATGCCAAGCCCAACGGCCCAGCTCGTGCGGCGTCGTTAAAAAGCTAATGCGCTGTGCTGGCTGGATGGGAATCGTATGTCGACGAACAAGCAGCTCTCCCTGATCATTCTCCAAATCACTCCACATCCCATGTAGATGCATCGGATGCGTCATCATGGTGTCATTCTGAAGGATCACTCTCACCCGCTCATGATGATGTAAAGATACAGGCGTACTTTTTCCAAACTCCAGCCCGTCAAAC
>JAFMCM010000028.1 GCA_017857755.1 Methylophilaceae bacterium
TTTGCTTAATGCCCGCAGAACATGGCATTACCCAAGCACAAATCGTCTTAGGCCTTATGTACGCGATTGGCCAGTATGTGCCGCAAGACTGCATCATCGCCCTTATGTGGTTTACCTTTGCTGCTAACAGCGGCGACCCCAAAGCCGAAAAAGCCCGCACCTTGCTAAGCAAGCTGATGTCACCCGCCCAAATCGCCCAAACCCAACAACGCGTCGCAAACTTTGAGATGACCAGCAGCTAACACCCAGAAAATAGCAAGCCATTAACAGTCCCTTAATACGCCACCTTTTTTAGACTAGGTTGTTTTCTACCCCACGCTTCCCAGCAAGCGGTTTAACCGCTGCTTATACCCAAGCATCGAAATTGCAACCGATTTGAGATGCATGAAGTCGATGGTGAATGCGGATGGTGAATGCGTAAGTATAGCAATACAAAGCCAATAAAAGGTTTGATTGATGCGGATGGATACCTATAAAAAAACGCCACGAAAGTGGCGTATTGTCGCGTGTTCTGGCGGAAGAGGTGAGATTCGAACTCACGGTGGGCGTGAACCCACGACAGTTTTCAAGACTGTAGCATTAAACCGCTCTGCCACTCTTCCGAAGGCGTGATTATACCAAACAATTATACTTATGGAAGGGTCTGGTCAGGAAAAATTACGTCTGTGTAACCGAAAGTGGTTAAATCCGTCATTTTCATTGGATAAAGTAAGCCATCGAGATGGTCGCATTCATGCTGCACGACTCTGGCGTGAAAACCGCTCACGGTTCTTTCGATGGGGTGGCCATATTGATCAAAACCAGTGTAATGCAGATGTAAATAGCGTGGCACCAAGCCTCTTAAACCTGGTACGGATAAGCACCCTTCCCAACCTTCTTCTTGGGCTTGGCCTATTACACTCAGCTTAGGGTTAATTAACACGGTGTAAGGCACTTTGTCGGCATCTGGATAGCGTGGGTTGTGGGTGTTGTCGTTTTCCTTTTGCCCAAAAATCACCACCCGTAAGCTAACACCAATTTGTGGTGCGGCTAGTCCTGCGCCGTGCATATCGGCCATGGTGTCTTCCATGTCTTGAATGAGTGCATGTAATTCGGGGGTGTCAAACTCGGTAACCGCTTTTGCGACGGTTAGCAATAAGGGTTCACCCATGCGTAAAACTGTGCGGATGGTCATGCTACTGTCTTTTTGTGTAACTGCACGACTTCACTAATCAGGCTGCGTACTTTTTCCATGGTAATCCCCAATCGCTCCATCATTAATTCGTATTGAATGGCGACTTCACTTTCGCCACGACCAGCCGCATGGTTGGCAACTGGACAGAGTGCGGCATAGGCGATGCCTATTTCTCGCGCTAATGCCGCTTCAGGCATGCCTGTCATTCCGACGATGCCAGCGCCATCTCGTTCAAAGCGGTTGATTTCGGCTGCTGTTTCTAATCGTGGTCCTTGCGCACAGGCGTATATGGCACCGTCATGTAACGACATGGCCACGTTGGCGGCAGCTTGCTTGCAAATATCCCGCAAAAATGCAGTGTAAGGGTGGGTAAAATCAATATGCATCACTGGTCGTTCTATGCCATCGCCATAAGATGAATCACGTCCGTTGGTATAGTCGATTATTTGATTGGGCAACACGATATCGCCTGGGAAAAAACGTGCATCAATACTGCCAACGGTGGCGACGGCAAGCAGACATTGCACGCCAACTGAATGTAATGCCCAGATATTGGCGCGATAGTTAATGGCATGCGGTGGGATGGTGTGCCCACTGCCATGTCTGGCTAAAAACACGACATCATGGCCAGCTATTTTGCCAAAAATAAGCGGTTGCGAAGCGTCTCCATAAGGGGTTCTGACGATTTGCCGTCTGACCACTTCTAGATTGTCTAGTTGTGTTAGTCCTGTTCCACCGATAATGCCAATCATATTCATCCTTAATTTTTTGTTCATTCTATCGCCTGTTGTCTATATCGCATAGTCATATCTATGGCATACTTTAGTCATGCGCAATCAGTTCGATAGGCAGCCTTCTAACAGACCCGTTCAATATGCAGAATCTTGACCATACCGCACTAGCACGCCAACATTACGAGAACTTTCCTGTGGCTTCTTTTGTGTTGCCAGCCGATTTGCGTGAGCCGATTGCTTTGATTTACCAGTTTGCTCGTAGCGCTGATGACTTTGCCGATGAGGGGCAGTACAGCCAAACGGAAAGGCTGGCTTTGCTGAATCATTATGTGAATGAGTTGGACCTCATTAAGGCAAAGGGTCGTAGTGAATCGGCTTTTTTTGTTGCGTTTGCGCAGATGATTGATGAAAGAAAGCTGCCATTGGCGCCTTTTTATGATTTATTAGATGCTTTTAAGCAGGATGTGACAACAACGCATTATGCCGATTTTGATGCTGTCTTAGCCTATTGCAAGCGCTCAGCTAATCCGATTGGGACTTTGTTGTTACATTTATTCAATCATGCGACTGCTGAAAATCTGGCGTATTCAGGTCATATTTGTAGCGCTTTGCAATTGATTAATTTTTACCAAGATATTGCGATTGATTTTGATGAACAATTCCACCAAAGACGCGTCTATCTGTGTCAAGATGAAATGCAGGCCTTTGGTATTACAGAGACACAAATCGCTGCGGGTGATTGTCATGCTAACTGGGTGCGGTTTATGGATTTTAATCTTGTGCGGGCAGAAGCGATGTTGCAAGCGGGTAAACCGCTTGGGCATGCATTGCCAGGCCGCATGGGACTGGAAATGCGTTTGATTATTAGTGCTGGCGAGGCCATTATTCGCAAGCTAAAAGCTGTCAATGGTGATATTTATACCAAGCGGCCAAGGATTCGTGTCTGGGATTGGCCGCGCATCTTTTTAAATGCCCTTTATTAACCTTATTTTTTCAACAAGATTTGATTAACAAGCGATTCAATCATGACACCACAGCAATACTGTAAAGAAAAAACCAAAAAGAGCGGCTCTAGTTTCACTGTTAGCTTTTTGTTTTTGCCCAAGCCTAAACGTGAAGCCATGATTGCACTTTATGCTTTTTGTCGTGAGGTGGATGATGTCGTGGATGAATGTACTGATTACAATGTGGCGCAAACCAAAATCAATTGGTGGAAAAGTGAAATCGAAAACCTATATGCTGGTCGACCGCAACATCCAGTTAGTTTTGCACTTCAGCCTGTCATTCAACAGTTTCATTTAGTGAAAGAGCATTTTCTTGAAATTATTGATGGCATGGAAATGGATTTAAAGTTTAATCGATACGAAGACTTTAAACAGCTTCAGCTTTATTGCTATCGGGTTGCCAGTGTTGTTGGTCTGTTAAGCGCGCAGATTTTTGGTTTTCAAAACCGAAGTACACTGAAGTTTGCACATGACTTAGGCATGGCCTTTCAGTTAACCAATATCAGTCGCGATGTTGGCGAGGATGCGCGTAGAGGTCGTATTTATTTGCCTTTAGATGAGTTAGTAAAGGCCAAAGTCTCAGAAGACGATTTACTAAGTGGCCGACAAACAGTAGAAGTTAAAGCATTAATCGAGTATCAAATTGAACGTGCTGAACGTTTTTATGACCAAGCATTGCAACAATTGCCAGCGGAAGATGCCAAGCAACAACTGCCTGGTTTGATGATGGCTGCCATTTACCGCACCCTACTTCGTGAAATAAAAGCAGATGGCGCAGACAATGTGCTGTGTCATAAAATAGCGATTCCGCCTTTTAGAAAACTGTTATTGGCACTTAAAGCGTATATTAAATATGCCTAGTATTGCCATTGTTGGTGGCGGTATGGCAGGCTTGGCCGCGGCGGCTACCTTGAGCCGACACGGTCAGCAAGTGACGCTGTTTGAAGCTGGGGCCACATTGGGTGGGCGTGCCCGCGGCTTTTATTACAACGGTTTACAGTTGGATAATGGACAACATCTCTTACTCGGCGCTTACCAACAAACACGGCAGCTACTTCAACTGGTTGGGGTAACAGAATCAACCGTATTAACGCGGCTACCCATGCAGCTACACATCAAAGACTTGATGGGTAAACATCACTTTAGCCTGTCATCTAACCCAGCGCTAGCCGCTCCTTGGTCTATTTTGTGGGGGTTGATGACAGCGCAAGGCATTGGCTTTGTTGAGCGCTGGCAAGCAGTGCGATGGCTGGTGTGGATGCGTTTGCATCACTTTACACTGCAGCATGACCAATCGTTAATGTCATTGTTAATGACGCATCAACAATCGCCAGCGATGATTAAATGGCTATGGGAACCGTTATGCCTCGCTGCGTTAAATACCCCGTTGGAGCAAGCCAGCGCGCAAGTTTTTTTAAACGTCTTGCGCGATAGTTTTGCCAAAAACAAGCAAGATGCCGATTTTTTAATCGCCAAAACAGACTTAAGTAGCTTAATCAGTACGCCGATTGCCCAGTACTTAGGTTCAAACAATAGTCAGGTTAACATCAAAACGGCAATCGAAACAATTCAACCAACAACACAGGGCTACACCTTAGTCACCAACGATGCGGAATATGCCTTTGAAGCTATTATTTTAGCCTGCGGCCCGCATCAGCTGAAAAACTTTGCCAAGACTTTGCCTAAACTGCATCGCCTAACCGCGCATTTTAGTTATCAGCCCATTACGACTGTCTATTTGCAATATCCAGCGCAAACAATGTTGCCAAAGCCTATGATGGGTATGGTCAATAGTTTGTCACAATGGGTGTTTGATCGCGGCCAACTGTGCCATCAAGCGGGATTAATGGCGGTCGTGATTAGCGCGCACAAACCATTTACGCTGACTCAAAACGAGCTGGCAGTAGCCGTAGCGAAAGAATTAGCGGCGTTATTTCCTTGCTTATCCAACGTGATTTGGCATAAAGTAATCACCGAAAAGCGGGCAACGTTTAGCTGTGATGTCGGTTTGAGCAGACCAGAAAACAGCAGCCCATACCCCCATCTTTGGATAGCTGGGGATTACACGGCGGGTGCATATCCAGCCACCATAGAAGGCGCTGTTCGGAGTGGCATTCAGGCAGCCAACAGCGTGATGGCGGCGCGCTAATGTTGGCGAATATGATCTAAAGCTTGTTCTAATCGCTCAACAGCATAGACTTGCAAGCCTTCAATTTTGGTTTTTGGCGCATTGGCTTTGGGTACAATGGCCTTGGTAAAACCAAGTTTTGCCGCTTCTTTTAAACGCACTAAACCACCTTGCACAGGTCGCACTTCACCCGCTAATCCAACTTCACCAAATACAATAAGTTTAGGCTCTAATGGCTTGTTTTTAAACGATGAAGATATTGCAATTAAGATAGACAAGTCAACCGCTGGCTCACTAATCTTAACGCCACCGACAGCGTTGATAAAGACGTCTTGGTCAAAACATGCCACACCAGCATGACGATGCAAAACCGCTAACAACATGGCCAAGCGATTTTGTTCGACACCGACACAAAGCCGTTTTGGGGCGGATGTGTGGCTTTCGTCAACTAAGGCTTGTATTTCAATTAATAAAGGCCGTGTACCTTCCATGGTAACGGTGATACAGCTGCCCGCGACTTGTGTTTCATGGTGTGACAAAAACAAAGCGGATGGGTTGGCTACTTCTCGCAGTCCTTTTTCTGTCATGGCAAACACACCAATTTCATTGACGGCGCCAAAGCGATTTTTAAAAGCACGAATCAGTCTAAAGGTCGAATTTTGGTCGCCTTCAAAGTAGAGTACCGTATCGACGATATGCTCCAATACGCGTGGGCCAGCAAGCGCGCCTTCTTTTGTTACGTGGCCAACAAGAATAACCGTAATCCCAAGCTGCTTTGCTAATCGGGTTAGCTGTGCTGAACATTCACGCACCTGAGCAACAGAGCCAGGTGCTGATTGCAGGGCTTCTGAATAGACGGTTTGTATCGAGTCAATCACCGCGATATTGGGTTGATTGGATTGTAAGGTCGCGAGTATTTTTTCAAGATTAATCTCAGCTAATAAATCTAGCTCGCTGGCGTCTAAACCTAGTCGTTTGGCACGCATGGCAATTTGCTGTGGCGACTCTTCCCCACTGACATAAATGGCTTGGCTGGATTTGCCAAGATGACACAAGACTTGTAGTAGCAGGGTCGATTTGCCAATACCTGGATCGCCGCCAATTAAAATCACCCCACCTTCAACTAAACCGCCACCTAGCACACGGTCAAATTCAGTGATGCCAGTCGGCTGACGTGCAACATCAGCAGCTTGTACTGTGCTGAGCTTTTGTAGCTGGCCTGTTGCGGCCAAGCTTTCGAATTTATTAGCATAACGATTGGTATTTGCCGTTTCGGCGATACTCTCAACCAAGGTATTCCACGCCATACAAGCGGGACATTGTCCTTGCCATTTGGGTTCACTTGTACCGCATTCGGTACAAACGTAAACGCTTTTTATTTTTGCCATGCTAATCAACCACTTTCATGGGTACTCTGGGTGCAATCGCACATAACAATTCGTAGCCAATGGTGCCGCTGGCTTCTGCCACCGTGTCAACTGGTACCAAATTACCCCATAACTCAACCTTAGAGCCAATATCAGCATCTGGTAAATCACTTAAATCACAACACAGCATATCCATCGAAACGCGACCAAGTGTTTTGCTGAATTGCCCATCAACAGCAATCAATGTGCCGTTAGGCGCATGACGTGGATAACCATCGGCATATCCACAGGCGACAACACCAATCCGCATTGTTTGCTGCGCGATAAATTGGGCACCGTAACCGACGCCATCGCCTTTGTTAAGGGTCTGCACGGCGATGATTTGCGAGTGCAGCTGCATGGCTGGTTTTAAATCAAAATCGGCGGCTGGGGTGCCCGTGACAGGTGAAGCACCGTAAAGCATAATGCCAGGCCGTACCCAATCAGCATGCGCTGCTGGATGCCTCAAAATGGTGGCTGAATTGGCTAAAGAAATCGGCGCATCCAGTGTTTTGGTCGCTTCAGAAAAGCGCGCTAGTGGTTGCTGAATGCCAGCAGCAGTGTCGGCGGTGGCAAAATGGGTCATCAAAGTGATTTCACCGACCTGAGGACAGCTGCTGAGGTGTTGATAAGCAGTAGCATAGTCTTTGCACGGAAATCCTAAGCGATTCATGCCGCTATTCATTTTGAGATGCACATGAACAGGACGCATTAAGTCCGTCGTCTGTAACATGTTGATTTGATGCGTATGATGCACGACTACATCAATTTCAAAACCTGCGGCAATACGTAGCTCTTCGCTACTAAAAACACCTTCAAGCAATAAGATTGGATGCGTAAAGCCAGCTTCGCGTAGTTCGATGGCTTCACTCAAGTTGAGGGTTGCAAAAGCATCTGCCTGATTGAGCGCATGTGCCACAGGCATTAAACCGTGCCCATAGCCATTGGCTTTAATCACCGCCATGACTTTGGCATTAGCGGCATGCTTTCTCACAACCTTCAGATTGTGCTGTAAAGCATGGCTAGAGATGTTGGCTTGAATCGGCCGCATGGCTACTCATTAGCCATATAATCGGCGTTAGCAAAGTCCTCAAAGCGCGTATGCTGCCCAACAAAGGTTAATCGAACACGTCCTATGGGTCCGTTACGCTGCTTGCCGACGATAATTTCAGCGGTGCCTTTGTCTGGACTGTCTGGGTTATAAACTTCATCACGGTAAATAAATAAGATTAAATCCGCATCTTGCTCAATGGCACCAGACTCACGCAAATCACTCATCACTGGGCGTTTATCAGGACGTTGCTCTAAACCACGATTTAACTGTGAAAGCGCCACAACAGGGACATCTAGTTCTTTTGCTAAGGCCTTAAGTGAACGTGAGATCTCAGAAATCTCTGTTGCGCGATTCTCGGTACGCATACCAGCTGGCGCTGCCATTAACTGCAGGTAATCGACTACAATCAACCCTAACTTACCCGTTTGACGATGCAAGCGCCTTGCTCTTGCCCGCACATCAAAACTGCTTAAACCAGCACCTTCATCAATAAAAATAGGAGCTTCGTTCAGTTTACCCAAGGCTGTAGTTAGCTTTTCCCAATCTTCATCTTCTAATCGTCCTGTACGCATACGATGTTGGTCTAAACGACCTATGGAGCCAATCATACGTGTTGCTAGTTGCGTTGCCCCCATCTCCATGGAGAAAATCGCAACTGGCAAACCAGTGTCGATGGCAACATTTTCTGCCATATTGATAGAAAAAGCAGTTTTACCCATAGACGGACGGCCTGCAACAATCACTAAATCGCCGCCATGCAAGCCGGAGGTCATTCTGTCTAAATCGGTGAAACCTGTTGGGATACCCGTCACTTCACTTTGGTCTTCACGCGAGAACAGCTCATCAATTTTTTCTGCCACTTGTGGCAACAACGCTTTAATATCTTGAAAACCTTGGCTGTTTTTTTCGCCGCCTTCGGCAATTTGAAAAATTTTCGCTTCCGCTTCATCCAATAGTTGCTGCGCATCACGACCATTTGGGCTGAATGCGCTACCCGCAATGTCAGAACCGACTGTGACTAATTGACGCATGATGGCGCGTTCACGCACAATCTCCGCATAGCGGCGGATGTTGGCCGCGGTTGGCGTGTTTTGCGCTAGTGAACCCAAGTAAGCAATACCACCAACAGCGGTCAACTCGGCCGTGCTTTCTAAGGACTCTGCTACTGTGACAATATCTGCTGGGCGATTACGCTCAATCAGCTTGGCTATATGTTGGTAGATGATTCTATGGTCGTGTTGGTAGAAGTCATCAACGCTTAACAGGTCTGCAACTTTGTCTAGCGCTTCATTTTCTAGCAGCAAGCCGCCCACAACAGACTGCTCTGCTTCAATTGAGTGAGGGGGTAATTTTAATGCGTCTAATTCATCTTGAGCCATAGCATGCAATTATACATAAAAGAGACGCGAACACAGCGCGCGCTCGAATAAGTAACAAGAAAAAAGGCGACCTAAGTCGCCTTTTAATGGTGTGCTATTGAATGCTTAGCAGCTTATGCTTCGGCAATCACGTTCACAGTCACATCAACAACAACATCGTGATGCAGTGCAACGCTAACTGGGAACTGACCAATGGTTTTTAACGGACCTGTTGGTAAACGCACTTCTGATTTAGCCACTTCAATGCCTTTAGCCGTTAACGCATTTGCAATGTCGTGATTGGTGACGGAACCAAATAAGCGACCATCTTCACCCGCTTTTTGTGCCACTTCAATTGTTTGACCAGCCAATTTCTCACCACGCGCTTTTGCCACGGTCAAAATATCAGCTTGTTGTTTCTCTAGGTCGGCACGACGTGCTTCAAACTCCGCTTTATTGGCTTCCGTTGCACGTTTTGCTTTACCTTGAGGAATTAAAAAGTTACGGCCAAAACCGTCTTTTACTTTTACGATATCGCCCAAAGCGCCTAAGTTAGCTACTTTTTCTAATAAAATAATTTCCATCGTTATTCTCCTTAGCCTGGGTGTTTATCAGTGTATGGTAACAATGCTAAGAATCGCGCACGTTTAACCGCTGAGGTTAATTGACGTTGGTATTTAGCTTTTGTACCTGTCATACGTGCTGGGATGATTTTTGCATTTTCTGAAATAAAATCTTTCAGTAAATCTACATCTTTGTAATCAACTTCTTTAATGCCTTCTGCACTAAAACGGCAGTAACGGCGGCGTTTATACATATCTCTTGCCATGTCTAACTCCTAATCTTGGTCGTTTAGATATCACGTATTAATGACGTCATATCAGTTCTAAATGCTTTATATGTAATACCAGTTGTGTGCTTTTTGCGCTACGCTTTGCTAAAAATCCTAATGCTCGTAGTGTTGTGCCTAGTTGAATGTTCACTTTCGCTAATTCACCAATCACAACCGCTTTAATTTCACATACGACTTTACGCTTTAAGCCTGCTTCTTCTGCTTCGGAAACATGGCTAATAACAAAACTCAACAACGGTAATCCTGCTGGGGTGTAGCGCAATTCGTCTAACAGAATGACTTGTCCGCTAATCGCCAGCTTATTCACTTCTATTCAGCTGCTGCCTCTTCTTGCTTTGCAGGTGCTTGTTTGGCTGCATCGCCGCTCAATACTGACTTAGATTTCTCTTCTTTCATCATTGGGCTTGGTTCTGTCACCGCTGTTTTTGTGCTAAATGTTAAGTGTCGCAATACCGCATCGTTAAATTTAAAACCATGTTCTAATTCTGCCAATGTTTCTTGATTGCACTCGATATTCATTAGTACGTAATGCGCTTTATGGATTTTGTTAATTGGGTAAGCTAATTGACGACGACCCCAATCTTCTAAACGGTGGATAGTGCCTTGGTTGCCGCTGATGAGTGTGCGATAGCGCTCAATCATTGCAGGCACTTGCTCGCTTTGATCAGGATGCACAATAAATACTACTTCGTAGTGACGCATGAAATCTCCTTGTGGTTAAAGCCACCCATCGAGCCCTTTCATGTAAGGCAACAACCAAAATGGCTGCTTTGTGGTGTGGCAAGGTTTATTTGAGCCGTGATTATAGTGAAAAAAAGCGGTCGAATCAAACGCTTTATCAAACGATGCGATGATTGAGTGCATAATCGAGCAAAATAAATCAAAATTTACTTTGGTTACCGATATAATTCAGTGCATAATAAGTGTTCTAGTTATAGATGCGGGGAGTGATTAACGCCTCGTAAGTTTACATTTAACCAAGAAATTAAAAGGGATTAAAAAATGGCAGAAGCAAAAGGTTTAGCGGTTCCAGTTAAAATGAAAAGCGAATTAGCGGCTCTTTGTGGCGCTGATGCACTTCCACGCACAGAAATAACAAAAAAAATCTGGGATTACATCAAAGCAAACAAATTGCAAACTAAATCCGTCAATGGCGCTCCTGAAAATGCTGGTAAATATATTGTTGCAGATGCAACCTTATTACCTATTTTCCGTAACACAAACTCAACAAGTAAGACCGGTAAAGTGACAAACCTTACTGCCATTCAACAAGGTCAAACAGTTGATATGATGCAGATGGCTGCTATTGTTGGTGCTAATTTAGCATAAACTTTGTGTTCGCCTCGCTTGAGGCAAGCCAATAAAATGAGTCATTAAATGCTTAATTTTGATTAAGTGATTAATGACTCTTTTTTATATCCCAATATCAATAACTGATTAACCTTCAACTGATTCACACCATGAAAATCTCTGCTATTCTTTTTGATGTTGGTGGCGTTCTAATTGAGCTGAACGGTTTACCATCGATTGCCAAACTACTAGACAGCAATCAGTCTTTAGATGAAATTTATCAGCATTGGATGGCGGCACCTTCGGTTATTGCACACGAAACTGGAAAACTCTCTACAGATGATTTTGCTAAGGAAGTTGTCAAGGATTTAAAGCTGACTATGTCACCTGATGCTTTTATGGCCAATTTTGTGACCTGGATTGTCGGTGCATTTCCTGATACTTTTTCTTTGCTTGCGGCTATTCCTAACACTTTAAAGGTTGCAGCCCTCAGCAATACTAGTCACGCCCATTGGTCAGAAGTTGAAAAAACTGGGCTCACTCATCAGATTGAATATTTGTTTTTATCGCATGAGATTGGCCATTTAAAACCTAGCGCTTCAGCTTTTCAGGCTGCAGTTGATGGCTTAGGTGTGCCGGCACAGGAAATCATCTTTTTTGATGATGTCATGGAGAATATACACGCTGCCAATCGTTTTGGCTTTAAGGCACATCAAGTGTTAAACCCTTTACAAGCCAAACAAATATTGGAGCAATATGGCATCGTTTAAATTGGCTGCTGATCTGCTTGATCTGATGCCGAAATCAAAAGTTGACATTTTTAACCTATTCATTAAACGATTAAAATCAATATGGTCCACTTAAGCATGATCCATTTAAGCTGTACTAACGATCTGGTTGCTAGGTGCAATGGCATTCTTGCACTAGGCCTACCTATGCTCGTCATTAACGTTGTGTGACAACTGTTGCTTCATTCTATGCAGCCATCAAAACACTTTGACCAGTATGCACAGGGCTACCGCCTTGCGCGAAAACGCGCGCGTCACCATTATTTTTATATTGGCCCGACCAATTCAGGTAAAACTTATCAGGCCATTAATGCCTTAATCGCCGCCCAATCTGGCGTTTATTTAGCGCCGCTACGCTTATTAGCCATGGAAGTTCGCGATAAACTCATTGAGGCAGGTGTGCCATGTAATCTGATTACTGGAGAAGAGCGTCTTTATATGGATGGTGCACAACATACGGCTTCGACGATTGAGATGATGCATCCCACCAAAGCCGTTGATGTTGCGGTAATTGATGAAATTCAAATGCTGCAAGATCCTGACCGCGGCCAAGCTTGGACAGCCGCATTAATCGGCGTACCCGCTAAAACAGTCTATATCTGCGGTTCTAATGCGGTTACCGCACTCTGCACTCGCGCACTGGATGCCTTGAATGAACCATATGAAATCAATTACTTAGAGCGAAAAACCCCATTGATCTTTGAAGACAAAAGCTTATGTGGCGCTCGTTATAGTAAACCAACACTCAAAAATCAATTACAAAAAGGAGACGCGATCGTCGCTTTTAGTCGCAAAGACGTACTCACCTTATCGGCTAGGTTTCGACATTGGGGTTATCAAGTGGCCAGCATCTATGGCGCATTATCGCCTGAAGTGAGAAGACATGAGTCTGAGCGTTTTTTAACGGGCAACGCTGAAATACTGGTTGCAACCGACGCGATTGGTATGGGCTTGAATTTACCCATTCGTAGAGTGGTTTTTGCTCAAACACACAAGTTTGATGGGGTGGCATCAAGACCGCTTAATGCCACCGAAGTCAGACAAATCGCAGGGCGCGCTGGACGTTATGGCGTCTATGAAACGGGCTATGTCAATGTGTTGGAAGATGATGAACAAATACATATTGAACATATGCTTAACGTCGATGATACTGCGACCATTGCGCGCCTACCCATCGCAATAGCCATCAGCACCTTAACGCATATTGCTGACAAACGACACAGCAATCGTTTAGCAGAATGCATCCTATACCTATTCGAGCAAAATCAACACCATGATGCGCTGTGTGAAAGCATGCATGCAACCGCACAATATGCACAAGCACTCATCGTTGATGAGTTCGCACCCAATATGGCATTTAAAGATAAATTTGCGCTCGCTTGCGCTCCCCTGTCTATCCAAGTGCCTATAGAAAAAGATTATTTTATTCAATGCATCAAGAGCATCTATCACAACAAACGACACCCGATACCATTGGCCCCAACTTGGTTAAATGGCGGCAGTGAAAAACACCTAGAACAAGCTGAAAAACTGAGTCAACAGATCAGTTTATATGCGTGGCTAAGTTATCAATTTCCGTCAATTTTTAGCGAGCAAGACGCGATCCCAGCGCTGAGATTAACAGTAGCAAATTACACCAAACAAGCCTTATTGACTCAAAAGGGATATGGAGAAACCAATAAAGAGATTGAATTAAGCATGGGCGCAAGAAAATAAGGCGTCGCTTATGAAACGAGACTAAGATGGTCAGCTGGTCGATACCTTTATATTAGCTTCATATGCGCAACAATTTGCCCATGATCCGATGCTAGCTTAGGATAGGGTGCATCTGCATGCGCGCGTTCGGTAATATGATCATTAAAAACGCTGAAATCATCCATCACGCCAATATTGTTGGCGGAACCTTTAATAAAATGTTGTGACATCAATATTTGGTCGATGCTTTCATATACGCCTGCAAAAGCAGTGGTGTAAACCGTTTCACCTTGATTGCGCTTAATCATCTGTGCTTCTGCACTGGTCAGTTGATATTGCTCAATTTGCGCACGGATGACTAAATCCTCTCGCTCGGAATATCGATCGTTCTTATGTTCCGCATCGTGTCGACGCATCCATGCATAATTTTTAAAAGGCCGCTCTCCTTTAATCATGGACGATGTCACTGAATATTCACCATCGTTAAAGTCACCCAAGACCATCACGGGATGATCTTTGATCAATTCTTCAGCAATCAGTTTGCGTAATAAATACGCTTCGGCGCTGCGACGCAATAAGGCGCGTAAGGCACCCAATGCCCTTTGGGCAGGCAGATAGTTTACCAAATCGTTTTCTGGCGCAAAATCTGCGCCTATTGGTTGAATATATTCGCCCAGTTTAGATTTTAAATGGCAATTAAAGACGGTTAATACTTGATTGCCGACTTTAATTTTGGCTTTAATTATGGGCCTAGAGAGTTTTTTTAGGGTATAGCTGCCTGCCTTCTCTTCATGGTCGAGGTCTGCTGACGGAAAGTCAATCACTAACGGTTCGGCTAACGCTTGAATCATTTCTGGTGTGTCTTCAAAACCAAAACGAGAAACCATGGCTAAGCCAGGGCGTCGCTGCCCTGCACTGCCGTCATTCGCGTTGGGTGCAAAAAATACTTGATCTTTAGCATAAGGCTTGAAACGCGTCGCGTCGCTAACAATGGGGCTGTGTTTTGAAGTGGATGCCGTCAGATTAGCGTTGGCATCATCAGCCGCATGATTGCTTTCATCGATCACAGCTTGTAATGACGCTTGATCGAATATCTCTTGAAAACAAACAATATCCGCATTCATGGTCAACAGCTGTCTCGCAATCCAATTCTGCTTCCAAGCATACTCTTCTGAGGTGTATGACTCGTAGCGGTAATATTCTTGGTCTGCACCTATCAGGTTTTTGACGTTAAAACTGCCTATGGAAAATGATGTCATCGGTTAAGTCACCTTGATGTAGACTGCATTGTTTCCTTGATCTTGAGCACCATAATCATGGCTGATAAAGCCACCGTAATGAGATTGGCAATGATAATAGGCCAATCATGCTTTAGTAAACCGTAGACCAACCACAAAGCGACGCCTACGGTGAAGATGCTGTACATCGGTAGTGAGATGCCAGATAAATCACGGGTACGATATGATTGAATCGCTTGCGGGATAAACGCAAAGGTTGTACAAATGGCAGCAAAGCTACCAATCAAATCTGTTATATGCATCGTTTACTTTGCTTAATGGTTGTCAGTTGTTGTTTGTAGCATATGTTGCAAGATCAACTCACTTCTAACATACGTGCTTTTAGCTTTTTCAGTTGATCTCTGAGGTCTGCTGCTTTTTCAAATTCCAAGTTCTTGGCCGCATCATGCATTCCTTTTTCAAGGCGCTTCATTTCTTTGGTGAGTTGTTTCTCACTCAAGCTTTCATAGTTAGCCTGCTCTTGCGCAGCTTTACGCTCACGCTGACCTTCGTCCATATCATAAACACCATCGATAATGTCCTTGATTTTCTTCGAAATGCCTTTGGGCGTAATTCCATGCGCTTGATTAAACGCGGTCTGAATCTCACGGCGACGGACGGTTTCGTCCATCGCCGCTTTCATGCTTTTGGTAATGCGGTTAGCATAAAAAATGACTTTACCATTTAAGTTACGCGCCGCTCGGCCTGCCGTTTGAATTAAAGAACGTTCAGAACGTAAAAAGCCTTCTTTATCCGCATCTAATACCGCGACTAATGAAACCTCGGGAATATCCAGACCCTCTCGTAGTAAGTTAATGCCAACCAAAACATCAAACTCACCCAAGCGTAAATCGCGAATAATCTCAACGCGTTCTACTGTATCAATATCACTGTGCAAATAACGCACTTTCACACCATGATCACTCAGATAGTCGGTTAAATCTTCTGCCATGCGCTTGGTCAGCGTTGTGGCTAAAACGCGTTCACCAATCTCTGTTCTTATCTTAATTTCACCAAGTAAATCGTCAACTTGCGTATCAGCCGATTTCACCGTAATTTCAGGATCAATCAATCCTGTCGGTCGTGCAATCATTTCTACCACTTGCTGTTCATGCAGTTTTTCATAGTCTGAAGGTGTTGCTGAGATAAAAACCGCTTGGCGCATGATTTTTTCAAATTCTTCAAATTTTAAAGGCCGGTTATCCATCGCTGAAGGTAGGCGCCAACCATAATCAACTAAATTACTTTTACGCGCTCTATCCCCTTTATACATGGCGCCGATTTGCGGAATAGTGACGTGGCTCTCATCTAAAATCATCAGTGCATCGTCTGGCAGATAATCAATCAATGTTGGCGGCGGTTCTCCTGGTTGGGCGCCAGATAAATGTCGTGAGTAATTCTCAATGCCTTTACAAAAACCAATTTCGTTCAACATTTCCAAGTCAAAACGCGTCCGCTGCTCAATACGCTGTGCCTCGACTAATTTATTTTCTTTTACAAAAAAATCAATCCGCTCCCGCAGTTCTGTTTTAATGGTTTCGACTGCTCGCACCGTGGTGTCTCGGGTCGTAACGTAATGGCTTTTGGGATAAATGGTAAATCGTTTTACTTTGTTAAACACCTCACCTGTTAATGGGTCAAACAATGAAATAGCTTCGACTTCATCATCAAATAAACTCACCCGGACAGCGGTTTCGTTATTTTCTGCAGGGAAGATATCAATGATATCCCCACGCACGCGAAAAGCACCACGGCTGAAATCGATATCATTGCGCTTATATTGCATGCCAATCAGAATATCAATCGCTTCTCGCTGCACCATCTTTTCACCTTGCTTAAGGTTTAATACCATGGCGTGATAGTCCTGTGGATCACCAATACCATAGATGGCCGAAACAGAAGCCACAATAATGGCATCTTCTCGCTCTAACAAAGCCTTGGTGGCCGATAGTCGCATCTGCTCAATATGGTCATTAATGCTGGAATCTTTTTCAATAAAGACATCTCGCGAAGGCACATAAGCCTCTGGCTGATAATAATCGTAGTAACTCACAAAGTATTCCACCGCATTGTTCGGAAAGAATTCTCTAAACTCACTATACAACTGGGCAGCAAGCGTTTTGTTTGGCGCCATCACAATCGCTGGGCGACCTGTTCGTGCAATCACATTGGCCATGGTGTAAGTTTTACCAGAACCTGTTACTCCCAATAAGGTTTGACATTTCAGGCCAGCCTGTATGCCTTGGGTTAATTTGTCAATGGCTTGCGGTTGATCGCCCGCAGGCGGAAAAGGCTGATAAAGCTGATATTGACTATTTGGAAAGGTAACAATCACACGCACACTCATTTGATTAAATACAACAGTTGATTCTAACAGGCTTTATAAAAAAGAGGGCTGCTGTGATCAATTGACGATATCAATTAAGAACTTTATAAGATGTATGTAGTCTGTAATGTCACTGAAAACAATGTAAAGCCATCCTATGAAAAACATCCTTTTATTTAGCGCGCTCATTTCTGCCGCATCCTCAGCATTTGCTTATGACAAGGAAGCCTTAATGCAAGCTTACTTTGGCGTCGTAATGATACAAGGATACAACCAAGAAGGTGGTTTAGCTTACGGTTCTGGTGTTGTGGTTGGCGAGAATAAAGTGATTACCAATTGCCATGTGTTACGCGCAACCAAACAACCGTGGGTTGCACGTGGTCAAGACACTTATGCCATCACATCAGTCAAAGCAGATACTTGGAACGATTTATGTTTAGCAGTAACAGAGAATCTAGCATTAAAACCAGTTAAATTAGGCAAAAGTATGGATTTAAAACGCGGTGAAGAGGTGGCTGGGATTGGTCATTCAAACGGCACCCCGGCACCGCTGACTTCAACTGGTTATGTGAATGGTTTATATGCTGGTTCCAATCACGGCGTCACTGCCAATGTGATTCGTACTAACGCTAAATTTAGAATGGGTGCAAGTGGTAGTGGACTATTTGATATGAATGGTCAATTAGTTGGCATTAATACATTTAAAACTGCAGGCACGCTCGGCAGTATTCATTTTGCGATGCCTGTAGAATGGATTGATGTCCTTGAAAAACAAATTGAAATCACAGTTTTCCCAATTAAAGGTAAAGCACTATGGGAAGAAGACGAAGATAAAAAGCCATTTTACATGCAAGCTGCTGTGCCAGAGTCACGTGGTGACTGGGTTAAATTGATGCAGGTAGCAGAGAAATGGACCAAAGCCGAACCTAACAGCCCAGACGCATGGTTCGCGCTGGCCGTCAGTGAAGAAAACTTGGCTGATATTGATACCGCTACCCAGCATTATTTAAAATCAGCATCACTAGACACTCAAAATATGGATGTCTTAATTAAACTTGGTGAATTGGCTAAAGTGCGCGGAGACAAAGCCGAACTAAATCGTGTGCACGCTGCCATTGCCAACATTGACCCTGATATAGGTCAGCAATATCAACAATTTGTGGATTGTACTAGCGACTGCTAAGCTTTGTCTCCCTCTCGCCTCATTTGAGCACTGCTGATGTCAAGCGTGCCATTTGAGGCTTTTTTTATTGAAAATCACCATACTCTTTAAAGATGAATATCATTTTTTTAAATTTCTAGCCTATCGCTCGCACCTAAAGTTGTATTTTTTCGCGTAAAATGCGCAGTATTATTTACAACTCAAATGATTCAGCATTAAGGACGTGTATTTTGGCCAATCCATCAGAGCTAGCGTTATCAACTCGCGTATTAGCGATTAAAGAATCACCCACTTTAGCCATCACGGCTAAAGCAGGAAAATACAAGGCAGAAGGCAGACCCATTATCGGGCTTGCTGCTGGTGAACCTGACTTTGATACACCACAACATATCAAGGATGCGGCAAAAGCGGCAATTGATGCTGGTTTTACCAAATATACGCCCGTCACAGGCATTCCAGGATTAAAAAAAGCAATTGTTAATAAGTTTAAACAAGACAATGACTTAGACTACACAACAGATGAAGTGATTGTCGGCGTTGGCGGCAAACAAACCATTTTTAATCTCTGCTTGGCTGTATTAAACAAAGGTGACGAGGTGATTATTCCTGCCCCTTACTGGGTCAGTTATGCCGATATCACTTTAGTTGCAGAAGCTCAGCCGATTATTATTGAATGTGGGATTGAGCAAAGCTTTAAATTATTGCCATCACAGTTAGCCGCAGCCATTACATCAAAGACTAAATTGGTGATGCTAAACTCTCCTTCAAATCCGACTGGCTCTGTTTACACTTTGGACGAGCTAAAAGCATTAGGTGACGTATTGTTGCAACATCCTCATGTGATGGTTGCAACCGATGATATGTATGAACACGTCAATTTAACAGGTGACAAGTTTCACAATATTCTCAACGCAACGCCTGCTTTAAAAGACCGCTGTATCGTGCTCAATGGTGTTTCTAAAGCCTACTCAATGACAGGCTGGCGGATCGGCTATGCCGCAGGACCCGCTTACATTATTAAAGCAATGGGTATTTTGCAAAGTCAATCCACCAGCAATCCAACCTCCATCTCACAAGTAGCGGCACAGGCAGCGCTTGAAGGGCCACAAGATTGCATTACACCGATGTTGGCCGCCTTTAAAGAGCGTCACGAATATGTCGTCAAGCGTTTTAACGACATGCCTGGCATCAGTTGCCTAAGAGCAGGTGGTGCCTTTTACGCCTTTCCAGATGCACGCGTAGCCATCAGCAATTTGCAAAAAACAGGCAACATTGCCGAAGCAACTGATATGGCATTTGCTGAATACTTATTAGCGCAATTTGATGTTGCAGTAGTACCTGGCTCTGCTTTTGGCGCAGAAGGCTATTTCCGCATTTCTTTCGCAACATCAATGGCCAACCTGCAAACCGCGCTAGACCGTATTGAAAAAGCACTCACTTAATTCGTTTTATTAGGTTTGCAAAAAATTCTAAAATTTATGTGTTCTAGTTATTGACCAACAGCCGCATAGCCAGTATTATCACGCCTTCGTTAGTTCAACTGCTTTGCAGTTCTCACGATTCCCCGATAGCTCAGTTGGTAGAGCAATGGACTGTTAATCCATGTGTCCCTGGTTCGAGCCCAGGTCGGGGAGCCAAATGCTAAAAGCCTCACAGCGATGTGAGGCTTTTTTATATCTATCATCTCCAGCATGCCAGAATCGTCCAGCTTTTTCACACCACCCTATATTCAACTTTTACCATGTATGAGTCACAGATATGATTCGCAGATATGACAGACATCAATCGATCTTGCTGTTTGACAGGCAATGCTGTTATTCCAACAATTAACATGATGACCAATATCAATCTATTTTTCATGATATTGATTTGCCATTCATTCAATCAGATTATCATGTTAAAACCGATCAGAACGATGTTTTAAGCTTGAATAGATGGTAGGTAATCCGCTATTCATGTTGTTTTAGCCAGATTTTCCCTTTATTAAACCAGCTTTAAAATGGCCCAATCAAGATAATCATCCAAGAACAAAACCTGAACATCTAATATAATATTGCCTATGAAAAACAATGATGTTGATGTGTTATTAATTGGTGGTGGGATTATGAGTGCGACGCTGGGTGTGTTGTTGCACCAGCTAGATCCTCAGTTACGTATCTGCATGTTAGAAAAATTGCCCGAAATTGCTTTAGAAAGCTCGGATGCGTTAAATAACGCAGGGACTGGGCATGCTGGCTATTGCGAGCTCAATTACACACCACAGGCAGCGGATGGCAGTGTAGCCATTGAACGCGCATTGGCGATTAATGCAAACTTTGAAACTTCTTTGCAATTATGGACGAGCTGGGTGGAAATGGGCGCATTGCCCGCCCCTGAAACATTTATTCGTAAGACGCCACATTTGAGTTTTGTATGGGACATGGATGGTAGTGGTGAAAATTTATCCTTTTTAAAACAGCGCTATACAAAGCTACAGCAACACCATTTGTTTCAAGAAATGCAGTTTAGTGATGATTTTGAGCAGTTAAAAGCTTGGATGCCGCTAATGATGCAAGAAAGAGATGCATCAATTCCAATGGCAGCAACTTATGTGGAACACGGTGCTGATGTCGATTTTGGTGCAATCACTCGTGCATTAGTAGCTTACTTATCACAGCAAAGTAATTTTAGCTTGCTCACCGATACGCAGGTTGTTGACATCAAACGTTCTAAGACTACCGCCAGTTCTGGCTGGAAAGTGAGCGCTAAAGCCAACAAGAAGCAACAAGTCATCAATGCAAAATTTGTATTTATTGGTGCAGGTGGTGGTGCATTGCCGCTGCTGCAAAAAGCGAATATTGATGAAAGCATGGGCTATGGCGGTTTTCCTGTCAGCGGTCAATGGTTGATCTGTAATAACCCCAAAGTGATCCAGCAACATTTTGCCAAAGTGTATGGCAAAGCAGCGGTGGGTGCACCACCGATGTCAGTCCCACATTTGGATACCCGCATCATTCATCACAAGCCGCAATTATTGTTTGGTCCTTTTGCAGGATTTACAACGAAGTTTCTCAAAGCAGGCTCTAAATCCGATTTAGTCAAATCCATTACCGCCGATAATATTAAAGCTATGCTAGGTGTTGGTAAAAATAATATGGATTTAACGAGGTATTTAATCAAAGAAGCAACGCAAACGCATGAACAGCGCATGGCGAGCTTACGCACTTTTTTACCACAGGCAAAAAGTGAAGATTGGCAATTAGAACAAGCGGGGCAGCGGGTGCAGGTGATTAAAAACTGTGAGGAAAACTGGGGTAAATTGGAATTTGGTACCGAGCTGGTGAGTAGTCAAGATGGTTCTTTAGCCGCATTATTAGGTGCATCACCTGGTGCATCGGTCAGTGCAAAAGCAATGTTAGACGTGCTTGAGCGTTGTTTTGCCTCGCAAGTTGCACAGCCTGATTGGCGAGCTAAATTAAAAGCATTAATGCCTGCTTATGGCGAATCGTTAATTGATGATGCCGATTTACTAAACCGTGTGAGAAAACATACCCACACGGTCTTAAAACTGTTTTAGTTATTTACCGCTGAGTTTATAAACCAGCATCGCATCGCCCTGTTTGTAACCCATAATCCAGTTGCCTCCGCTGGCCACCGCGATATATTGCACACCGTCCACCATGTAAGAGATTGGTGGCGCATTGACCCCAAAATCTGATTTAGTTTGCCACAATAGCTCCCCTGTTTGGCTGTTGTATGCATTAAAATTACCGTTACCTTCACCCATAAACACCAGGCCACCTGCTGTGGCTAATGAACCGCCAAGCAAAGGCTGCTCTGTTTTATTTTGCCATGCCATTTTGCCAGTTTTTAAATCAATGGCTGACAACAAACCCCAACTTGGATCATTTGTCGGCTCGCTGGATGTGTAGCGCAATGCAGGGCTCGTTTCTGTAGCCGCAGTTTCATGTAGTGTGTATTTAATTGGCGCATGAATACCAGAGACAAAGGCCAGCTGCTTACTTTCATCAAGACTGACTGGTGACCAATTAGACCCCCCTAAAATACCAGGGTACAACACTTCACCAGCAAAAGTGGCTTTAGCAAACATGTTCTTTTGTGGCACAAAGGCATCAGATTTTTTCAGCAGCTCACCTGTTAAACGATTGTGTATATAAAACCAACCTGTTTTACTCGCTTGTCCAACTGCTGGAACGATTTGTCCATCTGTATTGGTGTAATCAAACAAAACAGGCGGGCTAGCTAAATCATAACCCCATAAATCATGTGGCACTTGCTGATAATACCATTTAAGCGCACCAGTATTAGCATCCAGTGCAACTAGAGATACGGTATATAGATTGTCGCCTGGACGTGACACATCGTTCATCTGTGGCGATGGATTGCCAGTTCCAAAATAAAGTAGATCGTGTTCAGTATCAATTGCTGGCGTACTCCAAGCTGAACCACCACCTAAGCTGGCTGCATCTGGATATTGAGATAAATCCGCTTTTTCTGCCGCAATATCGCGGTTTAAGGTAACCCCATCTGCAGTCGTTAGGGTGAAGTCGCCCTCCCATCCTTGTGATGGAATAGTATCAAACTGCCAAACTCGCGAGCCATCATTGACATCAAACGCAGCCAAAAAGCCA
>JAFMCM010000029.1 GCA_017857755.1 Methylophilaceae bacterium
TGTTATTAAGTTTGTCTATCAATGCTTACGCGAACACTAACGTCGAAACAGTCAATCATCAAAAGGCTAAAGTATTACAGATTGCAGAGGCGTCACAGGTTGATGCAGATGTAAATAACGCTTTGAGATTGAAATTCATCAGTAGACGAGCTTCACAAAATCCTGCAGTCAAACATAAAGATGCATACAAAGCAGATGATGAGTGGGTAGGTGCAACGTATATTGAGGAGCAAAAAGCGCAATCAGCTAAACGACTCAATAGACAATTCAGAAGTAAAAGACCTTATATTGACTATCAATTTGATTAGCAATTGCGTTAAAAAAGCGAGCGTTAGCTCGCTTTTTTACATCATCGTGACATTGAGTCAGGCAGGTAGTTAACGGCGCAATACGCTTTAGGGATTGCGCCTGACCAACTTCTAACCTTTAGCAAGGTAAGGAATCGTGCCAGCAATATCCGTATCGTCAATCAACTGTAAGTGACTATTCGATCCATCTTGTCTAGCTTTTCCAAACGGTGCATATTCAGGGTCATTCGCAAATGCTTTGGCTGATGTCGCATCTGGAAATGCTAATAAGGCGATGAGTGTATTTGGATGGGGCTTGCCTTCTAGTACCTCAATATTGCCACTACGAGACAAATATTTGCCACCGTGTTTATGCACAATATCATGTACTTTTTCGGCATACGCTGGTACCCAGGTATCATCGGTTACTTCCACTTCTGCAACAATATAGACTGTCATCTTCAAACTCCTCATAATTGAATGTTAAAAAAATAGTTATACTTTAAACAGCAATAACAAGTATGCATCCTAAAAGGATGTATATTGAATCCAACGCCAAACAATCAAACGCTTAAGAAAACAATATAAATTGAAACTGCCAAACGGTAAAGGTTTAGGACGAAGCACCGAGGCTGAGCAAAATATTTCTCACGGGTGTCGGTAATGCTGCACCAATCGCCTCTTCAACAGTCATCCAAATATAGCCCGCCCGTAGCTTTTGTACTGGTTTAACGACGGTTAGTGGTTGCGGCGTGATCGCAAGTTTATAGTGGGTAAAGACATGATTGACAATCATGAGCGGCTCTTCTGGTTCTACAATCAAATTCAACTGCTTATGCGCTACTTCACTCGCAATCTCAGACATATTGATTTCAGGTAGGCTCCATAAGCCCGCCCAAACGCCTTTTTGAGGACGTTTTTCCAATAAGACTTCGTTACCCATGCGAATCACTAACATTGTGGTTTGTTTGTGTGGAATCGTTTTTTTAGGCTTTGGAGTGGGTAAGCTTTGCGTTTGATTTTGAGCAAAAGCCTGACAGCTTTGACTAATAGGACAGCGTTCACACTTTGGCTTGCTACGCGTACACACCGATGCGCCTAAATCCATTAATCCTTGGGTATATGCAATGGCATCTTCAACTGGATTTTCTCGTTCAGCCACTGTCCATAACTGTTGTTGAATAGCAGGTTTGCCTGTCCAACCCGTGATAAGAAAATGTCTAGCAAATACTCGCTTCACATTGCCATCTAAAATTGGTTGTGGCTGGTTTAAGGCAAAAGTAGAGATGGCAGCCGCAGTTGAGCGACCGATGCCAGCAAGGCTAATAATGGCATCAAAATCTGTTGGAAAAACACCGTTAAAATCATCGACAATAGTTTGTGCGGCTTGGTGTAGGTTGCGCGCGCGCGAGTAATAGCCCAAGCCACTCCAAGACTGTAATACGGCTTCTTGCGTCGCGTTGGCTAAGTCGGCGATGGTTGGAAAGCGCGCCATGAAATTGGCATAATAAGCAATAACGGCGGCAACTTGTGTTTGTTGCAACATGATTTCAGAGACCCAAATAGCATAAGGGTTTGTGGTGTTTTGCCATGGCAAATCATGTCTACCATGGATTTTTTGCCAGGCAATAATGGCGGCTGAAAAAGTACCCATAAACGCTTAAAACTTCAAAAAGCCTTTGAGTTTATCTTTTGCGAGATCTTCTATCGTTTTTGGCTCGTCTGCCGCTTCAGTATTGCTGGCATCGGTTGCACTAGGTGCTGTTGTTTTTGCGGACGTTTTGGGTTTCTTACCCAGCAGTCGTTTAATCGCGTCTAATTGATTGTCACCACCCATCAGTTCTTGCACCGCCAGACCTTTATCGCCGCCTATTTTCTCCAGTAATTTAGATTTGGCCAATCCTGTTATGATGGCTTTGGTATCTAGCTCAAACTTGGGGTTAGTAAAAGTGCCAGATATCTTTAAAGGAATGGCGATACCAGCCAGTTGGTTTAAATCTTCACCACCTTGGCCTTTAATAGATTTGACGATGCGTGGGGTTGCGGTGTAATTCAGCGTTTCATTGCCAATATTAATATCTCCGAAGCTATCACCCTTGGCTAATCTGAGGATAGGCGCTTTCATACTCAGACCTGCATTGTGAGCAATCCCATCTTTGATCTTAAAGTTTGCGGTGAGCTCACTAAAGTCCGTTTTTTGCGTTTGATTAGCAGCGATTTCAGCGCCATTGCCTTTAAGCATATTCACTTTACTTTTAATTACGCGAATTTGCTTCGCAATATCAATGCCTTTAAGTGCACCATCTGTGATTGCGAGAGAGGCGGTACCAGCCAGACTTTTTTTGAAAGCATTGACGGTATTACCCTGTGTTGAAATATCGATATTAACAGTGCCTACTCCAGAAAGCATATCGTTATTAATGGTGTCACTAAGTAAAGGGTTAACATTGACTTTGTTCATGGTTTGTTTAAACGTAATATGGGGTGTTTTTCTTGCATCTACGTTCAAAGACCCATTCATGCTGCCACCATACAAACGAGCTGAGAATGGTGCTAACTTGGCTACACCGCCATCAGCTTTTAGGATGAGCCGAACATTGCTGAGCATGGTTTTTCCGTAGTTGAGTTTAGCAATGCCTAATGAACCGTTTGCATTTGAGGCTTGGAGTGCGCCTAAGTCAATCCATTCATTACCTGTTGTTTTAGTTTCAGTGGGTGCGTCGCGAATATATTCATTCAGATTAAGTTGATTGATATCTAGGTCAAAAGTATAAAAAGGTTTAGCAAACTGACTCAAGGCCAATGTGCCTTTAATTTGACTGTCATTGATTTTAACGTCTAGATCATGAATAGCGACTTTGTTGCCATCTGCTTTTACAGCAAGATTTAATCCCGTGATGTGATATTGATCATATACCATGCTACCAATCTTGATTTTTCCATTGAGTAATAAAGAAGCTAGTGCAGTGAGATCTGCTGGTTTACTTGTGTTAGTGGATGCAGTTGGCGCACCTAGGAGTTTGTTGAAGTCGAGTTGATCAGCGGTTAAGTTAAACTGGATGTTTGGCTGCTTAAAGCTTGCCAATGCAATGTCGCCATTGAGCTTGGTCTCTGCTAAGACTATATTAAATGTGCTGCTTGCCGCTTCTTTTTTGATATCTGCATGTAGGCCTAAACTGAATGTGCCATTAACTGCGCCATTAGGTAAGCTTGGATCTTTAATCGCGAGTTGGCCAATTAATTTTGGAAGATCAACAATAAGGTGCTCAATATTGCCTTTAAACGGAGATGAGAACGTAGCATTCACTGTGCGTTTTCCTTGATGCATAGCAAGCTCCCCCTTGATGCCTGCACTTTGAATCAATGTTGGAGTACCTTCCATGTTGGCCAACACCATGTTTACTTTTAAATCACCCGTTCTTTGGGTTTGACCTAGGCTGAGCGTAATCGCTTTGCTACTCACCTTGTCTTGTTCAATGTTGATTGACGGTGCGCTTAAATCAACAGTTTGTTTTACACCATTCACATCACCAGAAGCGGATAATGTTAAACCATCAATTAAAAAAGTCATGCTTTCCGTTTGCGCATCAATATCGCCACTAGCGGTAATGCGTACTTGTTTACCATCCAGCAAGGCTCCATTAATGTTGCTCTCTAAACCTTTTACGCTAAAACGCTTATGTTCAGCATCAATAAAAAAAGTCCCTTTAAAGGCCGTTTTGGCATCAATCATTGGTTGATTGGCTTTAACACTAAAGCTTGAATCGAGCTCAATTGGCTGACCTAGGGCAATTTGGCTCGTACTTAAATTGAATTGACCAATGTGGTAAGTCGCATCTTTAGACTCATCGACAAAAGTGAGTTCAGAGTTGGTAATCTTAATGCCTTGAACATCAAACTGAATAGCAGATGACTCTGATTCGTCGTCGCTCAGTAAGTCATCATAGTTGGTTGTACCATCTGGATGTTGAACAATCTTGGCTTTAGCACCGTCAATATAAATGGTGTCTATAACCAGTGCATTTTTGAGTAGCGGCAATACGGCAAGGGCTACTTTTGCGCTGTCAATAGAAGCAAATGCTTGATCAGATTGATAGGCTGACAGGGATACCTTACCTAAGTCGGCGCCTAGTTTTGGCCAAAACGAAAGTTTGATATCACCTTCAATCACCAGCTCGCGTTGTTTTTTCTCTTTTACGAGATGAATGATTTGTTGTTTGTAGTCATTGGGGTTGAAGGTTATTGCAAAATAAGTCATCAACACAATAACTAAAACAACAAGCGTGATAAAGCCAGTCAGCCAATATTTCAATGTTTTGTTCATTGTTGTTCCTTGATTAACGTGTTGTAGTGACGAGGGAGTACCGATATGAACTCAACTGCAATCATTTGCTAGATACCGTTTACCAATAGTAAAAAAGCACCAGTGCGCCAAATCCAATACGGTACCATGCAAAAAGTTTGAAATCATGACTAGCCACATAGCGGATAAGGACTTTAATCACAAAAAGCGCAGCGATAAATGCGGTAATGAACCCGATTAAAAAAATCATCACATCATCGGTGGCTAACAAGTTTCTGCTTTTATATAAATCATAGGCCGTAGCCGCAAACATAACAGGAATAGCTAAAAAGAATGAAAATTCTGTTGCTGCTGTTCGCGAAAGACCAAAAACCATGCCACCAATAATGGTGGAAGCGGCTCTTGATGCACCAGGAATCAAGGCAATGGCTTGGGCAAAGCCAATTTTCAACGCTTGTTTCCATTTCATATCATCAACCTGATTGACCGTTACGGCAGGCAATTTTTTTTCTATCCACAGAATAATCATTCCGCCAACAATCAAGGCAATGGCAACGGATTTTGGATTAAACAAGAGCGCTTTAATTTGGTGATGAAACGTCAATCCAATGATGGCCAGTGGTAAAAAAGCGATCAAAAGATTGATGACTAATTGGCGCGAGCTTGCTTGGTCCAAACTTGTCGTCACCTGTATTAGCTTGGAACGATATTGCCAAACCACCGCTAAAATCGCGCCTAACTGAATGATAATTTCGAACACATCACGCTTTTCTTTACTTAAAAAACCAAGCACATCAGCCGTGATAATAAGATGTCCCGTACTACTAACAGGCAAGAACTCAGTGGTCCCCTCGACGATGCCCATGATAATGGTATTGAGTATTAGCAGTAAATCCATGATGGCCTTTTTATCAATTTGGTTAGGAACTGGCGCTTTTCAGCTTGTATGTTTATTTCAGCATGCCCAATATGGTAGAAAGTAAGGCATCGGCTTTGTGATCAACTTGTCCGTTCGGCGTCACATTGTTGACGATTTCTGGTAGATATTGCGCAATTTGACTTGCGATCACACCCGCATCAATACCCAATTGCTCAGCCATAGCTGACAGCAGGTCGCTTCCCAATACCATGCTGATTTGATCGGCAGAAATGGCTTTGTTTTTATCTTGACTAACCCAAGAGTCAGCAACATCGCTCAAGCCAGCTTGGTGAAATTTTTCCAAAAGACCGCATAAGCCACCATTTTTATTGAGCATTTCAATGGCAACCTGTGCAATGGCACTTTTATTGCCACCACCACTTCCACCTAAGCGGTTAGCTAATGCAACACCAGCGATGCTATTAAATAATCCCATGATGGTTACCTATCTTATTTAATTTTAGCCAGATAGGCATCGCTTAAAATTGCTCATTTTCACGCAGATAGCGCCACATTCCGAGCGGTAGCTTTCCTAAATTGACACTGCCGATACGGACACGTTTTAAACCTACGACATGTAAACCGACTAGCTCACACATACGCCTAATCTGACGTTTTTTCCCCTCGCGTAACACAAAGCGCAGTTGATCTTCATTTTGCCAGCTGACTTTTGCTGGTCTTAATGCTTCACCATCTAAGCTCAAGCCGTGATTAAGTAGCGCTAAACCATCATCGCTTAATATGCCCTCAACCCGTACCAAGTATTCTTTTTCTACACTGGTGTCTTGACCAATTAAATGGCGGGCAATACGCCCATCTTGCGTGAGTACTAATAAACCCGTTGAATCAATATCTAAACGACCAGCAGGCGCCAATCCATGTAGAAAGCCACGTTGAAACGTTTTAGCATTGTGCTCGTTTAAATCAGGGTCTTCTAACCATTCATTATCAGGATGGACTAAGACAATCGCGGGTTGATAACCGTCTTCTGCTTGGCCACTGACATGACCAACAGGTTTGTGAAGCAAGATGGTGACACTTTCAGCCTGATGCTCCATAGCATAAGCGCTAACGATAATTTCTGCATCAGGATGAATGCGAGTGCCCAATGTATCAACAATTTCGCCATCAACTTTGACCCAGCCATTGACAATCCACTCATCCGCTTCTCGACGTGAACAAAGCCCAAGTGCGGCCATGCGCTTTGATAATCGGGGTTGAGCTTCATCCTGCTGGGGCAGTTTTGCTGCTGCTTGTTCATGTGCTGATTTTTTTGCGGCACGTGTTTTATCAAACTCACTGGCAACAAAGCCATCCCGCGCTTTACCGCCACGCCTTGGTGGGTTGCGATAATTGCCCTCACGGTCAGCATAATGCCTTGTCGTATCGGCTTGTACTTTGCCACCATCACTGTGTTTGTTCGACCGTCTATCATGGTTCTGCTGGGTTATTGGTGATTCGTACTCACTTGTATCAGTGACAAAAGCACGGTCTTTGAATTCGCTTCTTAAAATAGGCCTAGCAGCCGCTGTTGTGTGCTTGCTAGGCTCATGCAAGCTGCCATCATGGCGATGGTTACGTTGGCGAGCACCTTGCTCAGTTGCTTGTACCGGGGTATTGTCTGGTACAAATTTTGGGGGCGGTGCTTTGGTGCGGTCACGCTTTGTTGGGTCTGCGCGGCGAACTGGCGCTCTCGTTTTATGCGCGGTTTCTGTTGGTTTTTGTTTAAGTTTAATGGTAGTCAAAATGGTTTCCTAATATGCCCTACATTTTAACAGACTTCATTGATTAATCTGATGCTAATAAACGCACTTCTATTGCAATGCACATGTCGCTGTCATTAGCACAACCATTGGCTTACGCAAGCGACATGCGAATCAAATTGATAGATAAGGCTTTGCCAGTGCTGTTTGTTTTTTTAAACCAAGATTCACTAATTTTGGCGCAACACCGTTGAGCCATGCAAAGAAGCTTTGTGGCTGACCAATAAATACTTCCTGCTTTTCTTGTTCAAGTGCTTTGATGATAATGTCAGCAACGGTTTCTGGTTGATCCACGGCTTGCCCAGCTTTTTTCAACATGGCGATTGTGTTTTGCGCATTCATGGCCGTTTCAACGGTACGCGGAGCAACATAAGTGACACCAATATGCGAGTCAATCAATTCGCGACGTAGCGCTTGTGAGAAGCCATGGACTGCGAACTTGCTCGCACAGTATGTTGCGTAGTGCGGAAAGCCCAAGGAACCAAAAATAGAGCCAACAAATAAAAAATGCCCATGTTGTTGTGCTTGAAAATGCGGCAGAACAGCACGAGTGAGCTGGATTAGTGAGGTCACATTTGTTTGAATCATTTCTGCAATACGGGCATCGGACTGCTGTTCAAAGGCAATAAAATCTAAGACGCCAGCATTGTTAATCAGTATATCAATACCGCCCAATTGCTGATGTGCGGTTTCAGCAACTATTTGCGGCGCATCTTTTGCGTTCAAATCAGCAACAATGGTGCTTGCTTTGCCACCGCTATTGATGATGACTGATTGAAGTGCGTTCAGCTTGCTGGCATGACGACCCACTAAGGTTAATATGGCCCCTTTTTCTGCTAAACGTTGAGCGGTGGGTTGCCCAACACCGCCCGTGGCGCCAGTGAGTAAAATGCGTTTGTTGTGTAGATTCATCATGGTCTCTTTCGTAGAATGCTCTTATTGTGCTGGCATAGTGCGCGTTGCAATGTCTCTGAATATATCACCATATAACTGATAAAAGTTTTTTGCCGCATGAATCACAATAGCTTGGTCTGTTTTTTGGGTGATTTGATTCATCAGGCCTTCATAAAACGTAACATGTCCAACATCTAAAGCGCCATGAGAAAGTAGGTAGCTAAAGGCTTTTTTAGGAAGGTTGAGGCTTTGCATGATTTTCTCGCCTGCTTGCGATGCCACAGCCGTGCTGGTTCCTTCTAAAACCAGGACCATGCCAAAAAAGCCCACAGGATTGACCCGGTTAATCATATCGTAAGCGTAAGCAATCATGAGCTCGGTTGGGCGGCTGGCAGCAGTTTGTTCGGTGCTACTCGCGCGGACAGCTTCTTTATCCCCACCGCAAACAGCAATATCGTTAAGCACCCATTCTTGATGACCCATTTCCTCTTCAATATATTCACCAATTGCCGTTCTTAGCCACTCATATTCACCCGACAAACGACCGCCGCATGCCATCAGCAGAGGCACCGTGTGTTTAACATGGTGGTAAGCTTGGGTAAGAAACGCGGTATAGCTTGCTAAGGAAATATTGCCAGCAGCGCCTTGGGTAATGAGAGGTAAGTTCATCAGTGTGTTGCGCTCAGTTTCCGTCGCTGTTAATAAATCATCATAAAATGCCATACTGATTCCTTAAGTTTGGTTGATATTCCATCGTGTTGCATCGTGTGATTCAATCTGAGCTTGATAGCTTTTCCAGATAACATCACGCTTTATTCTTCCATTAGGTGTTAATTGACTGTTATCAACAGAAAACGGCTCCGATGCTAGTAACCACTTACTTACTCTAGCGTAATCAGGTAAAGTTTGATTAACAGCATCAATAGCCGCATGGATGGTGTCTGTTGTTGCCCCTGTTTTTGCCACAATCAACGCGGTATTCCATGGTTTTGCCTCGCCAAACAAGCAAGCTTGCGCAATTGCTGAGTGGCTAGTGAGGTCGCGTTCTACCCATTCAGGTGAAACATTACGGCCAAAAGAGGTAATAAAAATATTCTTTTTACGGCCGTTAATAAACAAATAACCATCGCTGTCTAAGTAACCAATATCACCTGTGGCCAGCCACGTGTTTTCTGCACCGTTTGAATCATGGGTGTAGCCTAAATAGTTCGCACCACTAATCAGAATCTCATTTTCATCCGATAATCGAATGGCTAGATGCGGTAAAAGTTTGCCGACGCTGCCAGCATGATGGTGAGCGATAGTATTCAGTGCGACAACGGAAGCACTCTCAGACAAGCCATAACCTTCGAACACAGGCAAGCCTAAATCGCTCGCACGCTTTAATAAAGACGGTGCCACTGATGCACCACCAACAGCTAAAAATCGCAAATGCGGTAATGCCGCTGCCCCTACTTCAAGCTTGGCAACTAAGGCGGTTAATAATTCAGGAATAAAAATAGCTGTGTTCGCTGCCGTGTCGGAGAGTGTCTGATGTAATTGATGAATATTGAGCGCACTACCCATAAAGCCCACTTTTTCACTCGGCAAGAGGTGGGCGGTGCCACCCGCTAACAAGATGGCGTATAAACCTGCGACATTTTCAAGTAAAGTGGATAGCGGTAAGACACATAAATGCTGGTCTGCCGACGTTAGGTTGACCATGCGTTGAACTGATGTAGCCACATTGTTCATGGCCTGCTCACTTAAGCAAACCCCTTTGGGCTGACCTGTGGTGCCAGAGGTATAAGTAATTTTTGCTGTGCTTGCGGGTAATGCTTGAGTTGGAATATCCAATTTCAGCATGGTTAAGCGTTTACCAGCAATCACGATAGTGGATTTTTGTATGATTAGCGCCACAAAAAGTAAAGTAAAACGTTGTGGATGATCGGTGATGAACACCTTGGCACCCGCATCATTAACTGCATGTAAGATCTGTTGATCAGAAAAAAAAGCAGGGATAGGCACCAAAGGCGTTTTATTTGCGGCGGCCGCAATATCGAGCGCTACCCATGCAGGATGGTTATCCACGGCCAATGCCAGCGTACAATTTTCGTTAGCTACTTTAATCGTTTCTTGTGCGTGTGTAATTGCGGTAACTAAATCACCATAGCGCAAATGACTATCACCAGTTTGGATGGCAATCTGATGAGGATCATTTGCAGCGTGCTGTTGTAAGGTATCAAGTAAGGCCATCTGTTAATGCTGGATTAATCATCAGCGACACCTCTGATGGCCACCACTTGTGGCAGTTTGTCGTAATAAGTTCCCCATACCGCTTGTTGGTCAGCAGGTAAACAAGCTCGATCCGCTATGTGCAATGGATAAACATCGCGACCACCTTTGATTAATCCGTTTTGTAAACTGTGATGCGCAGTAGCCACACACCATTCAACACCGATATTGAGACTATGTTGAATAACATGTGCAATCAGCACATTCGCATTGCGTGGATTGGACACGGCTAAATTGCCGATGCAGGTAATTTGCTTACGAGTGATGATTTTGCCTAACTTCTCCGATAGCAACTGCTCAATAGGCATAGCAATATATTGCTCTAAGAACAGCGCTTCATGCGCCGCCGAGCGCAAACCAAAAGCCGCCATCAGGACACCGCTTTTATCTCTTAACGCAACCAAAGTCGTCATAAACTCTGTGACGTTGGCACCATAACCAGCTTTAAAGACAGCATGAATAAAAGCTTCAACCTCATGCCTACATGCTGACGTTTTGCTCACCGTATGTGCAGTAATTTCGTTCACTTGATAGCGCCTTGCTTTAGCAAAATCTCTTAAATGATAGGCCGTTTCGGCGGCATAAAGTTCTTCAACGTTTCTGGTATTGAGCATCATAATGCCTATTGGGATAAAATGGTTCTCTCATTTCAATGCAAAGCCTGTGCCACAAAAAAACCGTTTTATTTTCATATAGTTAGATTTTCACTAATAAAAAGGGTGTGCATCTTTTGCATGAAACAACAGGCATGATGTCTATTATTCCGCAAAGATTGCACACTAGTGACACTGATTGAAGTCAGTTCAATTTGATGAAAGCGTTGATATTCTGATATGAATCATAGGCTTAATGCTACTGTTTGCCGCATAGGCTGATTTTGGCATTGTCATTGCTATCAATAGCGTAGGGGAAAATCGATAATAATGGTGAATGATTGCGTTAAATTTTAGTATCATTCAAGCTGGCAAAACAAAGAGGAGATTTAAGGTGGTAAAAAAGAATCATGATGCAGCAGCGGAGCTAGCGTTCTCAGACAAGTATGATCAGCAACATGCGCAACAATATTTTGAAAAGCATGATGATGGGCTTTGGCGCAAGTTATCCAATTGGCGTGACCATCAAATTGCTAGAAAAGCCTTAAAAATTGCAGGGAATCCAAGCTCAGTTCTAGATACGCCTTGTGGAACAGGCCGATTTTGGGATGTCTTGGCTGAAGATAAGCACCGTGTGATCCATGTCAGCGATTACAATCAAACCATGATGGACATGGGGATGGCAAACCGACCTAAAGCAATCACCAGCCGCGTAAAACCATTCCAAGCATCCGCATTTGAGCTACCAGTTGCAGACGGTTTTGTTGATAGTATTTTCTGTATGCGGTTTATGCACCACTTAGGCCAATCAGCCGATAGAGAAAAATTACTAAAAGAGTTTCATCGTGTCACAAAAGATACCGTAATCATTTCGCTTTGGGTGGACGGTAATATCAAAGCAAAAAGACGTGCCCAGTTAGAAAAAAAGCGCCCAGCAAAAGAGTATCAAAATCGGTTTGTGCTTCCGACTAGCGTAGTGGAAGCGGAATTTAAAGCCAATGGTTTTGACATTGTAGAAAGATTAGATTTTATCAAGTACTACCATATGTGGCGTACCTATGTGCTGCGTAAAATTTAGTTGTTGACCTAACGTTGAACGACTAGCCTCCAATCAAAATGCAATTTCTGCATGAATGAACAATCAATTAACATTCATTCATGCAAATTTTGCACACTCAGACCCTTATGGTCTAGATCAATTAATCTCTCCAATATAAATATAGCGTAGTAAAATCAGTTGGTTAACTGAACAAATTGATTGCTGTTATTGACTTGGCATTGGTATTGCTCTTAATCAGCCATGCCACAATCGATATACCAGCAGCGCTTACTACCCCAACCCAAATTGGCTTGGGGCGCATTAGTCTTGTTTGCATGCCTTATTTTTGTAATTAACCACTGGACGAATATTGATTTAGCGATTCAAGATTTCTATTTTGACTCGCTACATCATCGCTTTCCATGGAAAAACACTTGGTTTGCCGAAGCGTTTATGCACGGCCACATCAAAAAGATACTGATGATTTTTGGTGTGGCTATCATTCTTTTGGTCGTCTTGGACTTTATTGCACCAATCAAAACAACAGCACCGATAGTCCGATTTAGGCTACGTTTTATTGCCATCGTAGCTATCCTAGATCCACTCATTACCTCACTCATCAAATCACGTTCTGTATATCACTGTCCCTGGGACGTAAACCGATACGGCGGATCCGCAGACTTTTTGCGTTTATTTGATCCAATCCCTATCGGCATGGATGCTGGACATTGCTTTCCTGCAGGTCATGCAACCAGTGGATTATGGCTAGCTGCTTTTTGTATTTTTTGGTTACCGCAGCGTCCCAAAATCGCCAGCCTGGTATTTGCCATCGGATTAGGTATTGGCTTTATTTTGGGCTGGGTGCAGCAAATGCGAGGCGCTCACTTCTTAACGCATACCTTGTCATCCATGTGGATTGTCAGCGCCCTTATTCTTTCCATGCTGAGTATTAGTCAGCCAATTTTTAATCGCTATCAATTACTGTAATAGGAAGCTTCATGTCTAAGCCCCGTTTGCTTAATGCAATGCACTCACAAATAGGTGCAATTTTTTTAGTGGTCGTGTTTGTTATGTCAACAGCGAATGCCGCGCTCTTTAGTCATATCGTTGATTTGTATCCATGGACACTTCAAAATGCACCATTCTTAGTTTCTTTAACCCTCTTCTTTAGCGTACTCACCGCCTTGTTTTTTATGACGGTTAGCTTCGGCAGAAAAGGCCGATGGTTAATCGCCCTGCTGTTAATGCTATCTGCCCAAGCAGCTTACTACATGGACAATTTTGGAGTATTGATGGACGTGGTGATGATTGACAATATTGTCAACACCGATATTAAAGAAGTAGAAGGCCTGATGAGTATTGGTATGGTCGTAAGACTATTAGTGTTTGGTGTTTTGCCAGCATGGTTGGTGATGCAGTATTGGCCACAAGTATCCAACGTGAAAGCTGCGTTTAGAGCACGCGTTAAATGCATTTTATTGTTAATCCTAGCCTTAGTTGTTCTTATATTGCCATTTACAGCAGGCTACACCTCATTTATACGAGAACATAAAATCACCCGTTTTTACGCCAACCCTACTTACCCAGTCTATTCGTTAATTAAATATGCAGTCATTCAACTGACTGCTGAACAAGCAAGAGATATAAAAAGAATTGCAGTGGACGCCCACATGAATGCGCATGATGCAAAAAATGAACTCATCATTATGGTGGTAGGCGAGACGGCACGAGCAGATCGATTCTCATTAAACGGCTATCACCGAGAGACCAATCCCCTGCTTTCAAAAGAGGCGATTGTGAATTTTACCAATGTCTCTTCTTGCGGGACTTCTACAAGCGTTTCTGTGCCTTGCATGTTTTCTGAGCTTGGTCGCAAAGACTACGAAAAAGACAAAGCACTCAATCAAGAAAATGCGCTTGATATTTTGGCTAGGAATGGCGTGCAAGTTTTGTGGCGCGACAACAACTCAAGCTCAAAAGGTGTTGCAACACGGGTCAAATACGAAGACTTTAAAACGCCAACCCTTAATCCAGTTTGCGAGGGTGAGTGTAGAGATATTGGCATGCTAAACGGTTTAGACCAGTATATTGCCGCTAATAAAGGCAAAGACATGATGATTGTATTGCATCAAATGGGCAATCATGGCCCTGAGTATTACCGAAGATACCCTAAAGCCTTTGCAAAGTTTCAACCGATGTGTATGACAGGCGAACTGAGAGACTGTAGCCAAGAGGAGATAGATAATAGCTACGATAACGCGATTTTATATACCGATTATTTTTTATCAGAAGTGATTCAGCTTTTAAAAAAATATGATGGTGAATATGAAACAGCCATGTTATATGTGGCTGACCATGGTGAGTCACTCGGTGAGCACGGCGTATATTTACACGCGGCACCCTATATCATGGCTCCAGAAGCACAGACGCACGTCCCAGCTATCTTATGGGTAGGCCAACATTTTGACTATCAATTAAACCAAGTTAAGCCGTATCAAGATTACCCACTCAGTCACGATGATTTGTTTTGTACATTGCTTATAGGTTTTGAGTTAGACACGCATAGTTGTGAAACCAAGCGCAGGATGTTGATGGAAAACATGGATGTGAAAGCGACCCTTCAACAAGAGGACCAGAATGGCTTAAAAACGCGATAGATTATGGGCAAGAAAAAATGGGTGCTTGACGACTAAGCTGTCCATTTTTTATCCAAAGCACGGCTTGTACCCGAGCATCTAACGCACAGGCATCAATGTAACCAATGGCCCCCTTGGTTTGTGATACATAGCGGAGAACCGCCTCCTCTGAATCAACCGAGTGGGGTGGCAATACACCGTTAAAGTATTGCCCATTCCAATAGTCAACTTGCTTTTTAGGTAGGCTACCCAACACAGTTTGCGAGAACTGGATGCGCAATGGATGCTCAGACCCTAAATTGACAGGTTGAATACGAATGCCTTTTGGCCAAAACAATTGCTTACGCCAATAAATCAGATTTAAGTTTTTGGTCGAAAGATTTAAGCTTGCAATATTTTGTTGTTCGGCAACGACCACCGCAATTGTTGATTGCCCGTCTTTTGCTTGGGTAAAATCAGCCAAGAGCATGGTACTGGCAATAATAAACCTGATGAACAATTGATGCATGTAAGGCCGTTAAAAGAATAATGCAAATGAGGTTAAAAAGCCGCGAGGCGATTCTGGATGGTTACCGCTACCACCAGTAAACTCTAACTTTAGTAATTGTGAAGGCTTGATGCGCCAGGTGGCACCCACTAACCAGCGCTCAGCTGCGCCAGTGTCTGGACGTTGAAAACTCTCTAAGCGCGTTATCCAATACCAATTATTTAAGCCCAGTCGGTTCAGTGGGACAGCTGTTTGTAAATAGGCACCACTACCACCATCTTGATTTTGTGTATCAAAACGTTGAAAAGCTTCCCCACTGATTTCGGTCTCTTTCACATGCGTTACAAAGTCCAGCCCTATCATGCGGTAATCGCGACCAATGGCTTTTTCATTAAATGATAAAAATGAAATGCCGATATCGGAACGATTTTTAAAGCTAAATCGCGCACCGTTTACATGTATATATTCAAGCTCTTCGCCATCAATCTCTTGGTCTTCCAACAATTCAGCAAAAACTTGATATTCAAATGCGCCATCTCGATACGGGATAGCGCCAAAAACCATCGCGCCATTCGTGCCAGTTGGAAACAATTGTGATGTGGCCAGCGGGCGGGTGCTAGTCCAAACAAGAGGGGGTGCATGGAGTAAATTCCATCGACTGTTTGGCGTTAAAAAGCGGCCAACACGGAGATTTACTTTTTCAGAAAAATTATAATCAAGGTACAAGCGCTCTAAATCCAGCCCTGAATGATAAGAGCGAAACCGTTGATTATCATTCCAACTCACTGGGTCCTCAAACTCTAACTCACCAAAGAAGCTCCAGCGACTATTTCCATTCCAAGTAAGCAAGAGACTCACTTCATTCAATGCAGCCTTGGCAGGTTGGTCGCGCCCAACAATCAGGCCAGCACTCGAATAACCACCAATACCAACACCATCAGACCAATGTGGTTCGTCATCGGCCAAAACAGGCTTGCACAGAGTGAGCAGGCTAGCTAAACTAGAGCACAGAATGATCAATTTTTTCATATTAATGTCAGTTATTAAAGCGCTAACGCCAGCATGGCGCGCTAAAACGATTGTTTTAAGTAAAACAGGCTTAATTAGATTCTCTCACGTCAGCTCTAATAAGCTAAACAATCAATGTTAAAGCAACTCAGTATTAAACAGTTGCTCTTGCTTGCTTTTCTTTTAGCAGGCTTATTACCTGCCATGCTAGTCTCATTGTTAAGTTTTTACCAAACGCGCACAGTACTCAAGCAAGAAATTGTACGCGATATGCAAACCTTGAGTACGGCAGTAGCCAATGATATCGAACGCATGATGTTTGAGCGATTGCGTAACGTGCAATCATGGAGCGAGCTGTCAATCATGCAAGAGCTAAAAGTAGGCGATATTGATAAACGATTATCGATCTTTTTAGACGGTCTGGCCAAGAGCTATGGGCATATTTATCATGCGATTTATGTACAAGACCTGCAAGGCACGATCATCGCCAGCAACAAGGCTAGCATCATTAGCAAACAGCAGCAAAATCAGCCGTATTGGTTTACAGCACATTTGCTAGACCACCAGTTAACCGTCTCAAAGCTCAATCACAATATTTTAGCAATCTCTCAAGACATTATTGATGACAATACTCATATTCCTATGGGTAAACTGGTCGTAGAGTTTAACTGGGAAACCATACAAAATGCCTTGAACAATGTCATCAAAGCATCAACGGCCGCCGCGCTTCTTGATAATCATGGCGAGATATTGGCCGCCACCCCAAATTGGCAAACTATCCAATCTGCGCATGGCATGCATGCCATTAGCCAGCTCAGCCCGCAATCACCCGTTTCTAGCTGGCAGGTGCAAATTGAAAAACTACATTCAGAAGCCATCGCACCTGTGCATAAACTAGGCTATGTTTTTTTAGGACTGTTGGCCGCCACATTGTTGCTAGCGGCGCTATTGGTTCGGCCGATTGCACAAGCCATCACCAACCCATTAATGCAGCTAACTGAGTTTGTAAAAGGGTTTACACAACAAACAAAAGCAAACCCACCACAATCAGGACCGCCAGAAGTGCGCGAATTGGGCGCTGCTTTTGCAACCATGACGCGAGACCTAGCAAAATCACAAGAAAAATTAACCCGTGCTGTCAAGCTTGGGATAGTCGGCGAAATGGCCGCCGCCATGAGCCATGAGGTACGCACCCCGCTCGGTATTTTACGCTCATCGGCGGATGTGCTTGAACGTGAAAAAGCATTATCAGAAGAAGGTAAAGAAGTACTCACTTTCATTGGTGCTGAGACTGAGCGTTTAAACAAACTCGTTTCCACATTGATTGATGCCGCACGTCCTCGTTTACCTGTTTTTCTTGACACGCCTTTAACGCCGCTGATTGCGAATGTGATTGCCATGCTCCGCAGTCAAGCACAAACCAAAAACATCACCATTGTCTTTGATGAAAAAGCAGCAGTTGAGGTTGCGGTGGATGCCGACCAAATGACACAAGTCATGATGAACCTAATCATGAACGCTATTCAAGTGTTGCCTAAGGGCGGACAGATAATCGTCTCATTAAAACAGATTGCTGACCAAGCAATCATAGAAGTCATGGATGATGGTGAAGGTATTTCAGTAGAACACCAAGCGCAAATTTTTGAACCCTTCTTTACCAAACGTGCAGGAGGTGTTGGCTTAGGCCTGGCCGTGGTAAGGCAAATCGTGCAAGCACATGGTGGAGAAATTAATTATCAAAAAAGCAAAATGCAAGGCGCACAGTTTACAATAGTGCTTCCTATTCATCAGACTACTTAACACATCAATAATGGCACAATTAAAACGCATTCTTGCAGTCGATGACGAACCTAATATGCGTCGATTATTAGAGATTAGCTTACGCCAAGCAGGTTATCAGCCACTATCCGCCGCCAATGGTCGAGACGCATTAGAAATACTCAAAAATGATCAAGTCGATTTAGTCATTGGTGATTTGCATATGCCAGGTATGAGTGGACTAGAGCTGCTCAAACATATACGCGCCGATAATGAAGCCTTGCCCTTTATTATGGTGACAGCGCAAGGCGAAATCAAAACAGCGATTGAAGCGATGAAGTTAGGCGCAGCCGACTACATTTTGCGTCCTTTTGATTTAGAGGTATTAGAAGTCGCCATTGCCAAAGCGCTAGATATTCAGCGTTTACAGCAAGAAAACAGCTATCTAAAGACAACAGTCCAACCACAAGTCAGCGGGTTGATTGGTGAAAGTGCCGTCATACAAAATTTAAAAAAAATGATTGCACAAGTAGGTCCAGAAAAAGCAACGGTGCTAATCACTGGTGAAACAGGGACAGGTAAAGAGCTGGTCGCAAAAGCCATTCATATGGCATCCCCAAGAAAAGAAGGTTTATTTGTGGCGGTCAACTGTGCCGCCATTCCAGCCGAAATGTTGGAATCTGAGCTATTCGGCTATGAAAAAGGCGCGTTTACAGGCGCCATTAAAACGCGGATTGGTAAATTTGAATTAGCTGACAAAGGCACTTTGTTCCTAGATGAAATTACTGAAATGCCAATCAACTTGCAAGCAAAACTACTACGGGTATTACAAGAAAGCGTGGTAGAAAAACTCGGCAGTAATCAAGCGATTGCGCTTGATAACCGCATTGTTGCCGCAACCAATTGCGACCCCATGCAAGCGGTTAAGGAAGGCAAATTGCGCGAGGATTTATATTATCGCTTGAATGTATTTCAGTTAAACCTACCTGCCCTCAAACAGCGTGCTGGTGATATACGCTTATTAAGTCATTTTTTTCTGGCCAAGCGTGGTGGTCAAATCAGCGAGGCTGCCATCCGTCACTTAGAGCACTATGATTGGCCAGGCAATGTGCGCGAGTTAGAAAATATATTAGAGCGCGCATCCATACTCGCCGGTAGCGGCGAAATCTCACTACAACACCTACCCAGTGATGTCGTGGGTGCTAGCAATACCGTCGCAATCACAGCAACAACACGAGAAAACAACTTTTCAATTCCAGCGCAAACCCAACAGCTAGAAAAGCACTTGATTGTTGCAGCCATTGAACACTGCAACGGCAACAAAGCCCAAGCCGCAAAGCGACTAGAAATTAGTGAGCGCTCACTGTGGTATAAGCTAGACCAATATCAACTGAAATAACCAGCTTTAAGTTAACCCTAAAAAAAGCTTGACAGGATGAGTTAACACCGTTAACTTAACACCGTTAACTGAATAACGAACTGATTTAACGCAATACTTTCATGCTTTAGGAGTTAGCTGGTGAAAATGCATCAACAGATAGTATGGTTTAGTTTTACCCTGTTGTTTTCTTGTCATGGGCTAGCTGCTAGTGAGATTGCTGGGCTTTGGAAGGCGTACGATGATGCTGGTAAGCCAACAGGATATATTCGGATCCTAGAAAAAAATGGTGAATATATCGGTGTGATAGAAAAAGGGCTACCAACAGACAAAGAAGCAAAATACTGTACGCCCTGTCGGGGCGAGCGTAAAAATCAGCCGTTAATTGGGTTGACGATGATGCAAGGTGTAGTAGCAAAAGCGGATGGTGAGTATATGGGCAAAGAAATACTAGACCCTTTCACAGGACATACTTACCGCGTTAAGTTAACGTTAAAAGAAGCAGGAAAAACATTGCTCGTTCGAGGTTTTATCGGAATGAGTTTGTTTGGCCGAACACAACAATGGAGGAGAGTGGAAAATGAATAATAGCTATCTATGGATCAAAGTCATCCATATTCTTGGTGCAGTACTTTTTTTAGGCAATATTATTGTAACTGGTTGGTGGAAAGTCATGGCTGACCGGACCAAAAATCCACAAATTATTGCTTTTGCACAACGGCAAGTCACCGTCACTGACTGGGTTTTTACGACTGGCGCAGTGTTGCTATTGTCGCTTACTGGCACGCTCAATGTGCTTTCCAACTGGTCATACTCGATGAAATGGGTACACATGGGCCTTGGGTTTTTTGTTTTTTCAGGCATTATATGGGTGGCTGTTCTGATTCCTACCCAAATCAAACAAGCCAAAATGGCAGCAATATTTGCAAAAACAGGCGAGATTACAGAAGAATACTGGAAGCTCTGCAGGCGCTGGAATATTTGGGGTGCAATCGCTATTCTTACCCCATTAATCACGATATACTTCATGACGTTTAAGACAGCTGCTTAATCATCAGCTAGCCATTAGGAATAAATGAATTGATTAATCGATGCCACCAAAAGTAAAGACAGAACATGAAAAGCAACAATTAAAAACACTGATTATCGACGCTGGCCGTGAGTTATTTGTCACCAAAGGCGTCGAAGCGGTGAGCATGCGAGAAATAGCCAAACAAATAGGATACTCGGCAACCAGTATTTATCATCACTTTAATGACAAACAAGACTTACTACGGTCAATTTGTCATACCGATTTGGCCGCTTTAGCCAGTACTTTTGCTGCGGTCATGCAGATAACAGAACCAGTTGAACGGATGATTGCACTAGGAAAAGCCTATGCCAATTTTGCATTAAGCCACCCCAACCACTATCGCTTAATGTTTATGACCCCTCACCCAGCAGATACTGCGCAAGAGATTCAAACAAAGCAAAACTACTCTGAACAAGATGCTTATTTTTTGCTAAAAACAGCCGTGACTGCTGTCTATGAGGCCAAACGGTTTAAACCTGAGTTAAACGACGTCAATTTAATTGCACAAACCATCTGGGCGGGCATGCATGGTGTGTGTGCCCTGCACATTACCATGGCACAAGATGCATCATGGATAGAATGGAGCGACGTACAACAAAGATTGCAGCTCATGCATATGGTTTTAATGCGGGGATTATTAAGAGATTAACGCAAGCGCTAAGCACAAACAAAAAAGTGTCTTGATATGCTGTGCTCCTATTGCCAGTTATAAGACATGCGATTAATCCCAGTCTTGATAGTTAATAGCCTTACATTTGCTCGCTAGTTGTTGGGCTTTTTCTATTTGTACTGAAGTCATATTATTAGCGGTTTCGTCACGCTATTCTTTAGCCTTTTCAAAACCATGATCAGCCGCCAATTTGAACCATACATTGGCTTTAACTAGGTCTTGTGGCACGCCTTCGCCTTTGTAATACATCAAGCCCAGGCTTAATTGTGCCACTGCGTCACCTTGTTTAGCGGATATTCAGGTCCCCCGTAAGTACGGGGAACAATTACTTACTATCGTTAAAACTTACGCCCTACACCAACAATCCAAGGGTTAAACAAAGGTATTCTCATTTAAAGTGAGTTGATATATATTGGTAATAACTGATGTCTATTTAGAATAAAAAAAATATGAAAATACTACAAACGATATGCTTAGCTTTACTACTCTCAACATTCTCAAGTGCTTATGCAGGGGATTGTTTTAATGGTAGTGGTTATGATGCTGTTGCTGATTGTCGGATTAAGGCAAAGCAAGGGAATGCTGCGGCACAAACCTATTTAGGATGGATGTATGCCACTGGACATGGCGTTCCTCAAAACTACAAGGAAGCCATTAAGTGGTGGCGATTAGCAGCAGAGCAAAGGAATGTTAAAGCACAATACATTTTAGGATTGATGTATGCCAAAGGACTAGGCGTTACTCAGGACGATAAGGAAGCCGTTAAGTGGTATCAATTAGCAGCAGAACAAGGATATGCTAAAGCACAAGCCAATTTAGGGGAGTTGTATTACTTTGGACATGGCGTTACTCAGGACGACAAAAAAGCCATTAAGTTGTATCGATTAGCAGCAAAGCAAGGGAATGCTAAAGCACAAGCCAATTTAGGATGGATGTATGCCAATGGATATGGCGTTCCTAAGAACTACAAAGAAGCCATTAAGTGGTGGCGATTAGCAGCAAAGCAAGGGAATGCTACGGCACAACACGCTTTAGGGGGGATGTATGCCAATGGAGAAGGCGTTACTAAGAACTATGTTATGGCGCATATGTATTGGAATATTGCAGGGGCTAACGGGGACGAGTTGGCGATAACGTTTAGAGATAATGTTGAAAAAAAAATGACGCCATCTCAAATTGAAAAGGCACAAGATTTAGCCATAGAATGGATGAACAAGCATCGGTAAAACCTGCTTTAACAGACCAGCCTTAAATTCAATACCTGTATGCCAATCATCAGCTATTGATGCAATCTGTAAACCCCGTATTAGATACGGGGAAACAGGAGGATTACTGACTAGCGTTAAAACTTACGCCCTACACCAATACCAACAATCCAAGGGTTTACGTCTAAGTCATCGATCTTGTACCATCCATTATTAGTTACTAATCTTGTTTCTACATTGGTATTTACAAAGGCGTATTTAACATCGGCGTTAATTAGCCAGCCGTCCTGTAGATTGATGTCAACACCACCACCAAGCACGGCACCAAAGGTATTGCGGTCTGATACCCGATAATTACCATTAGACCCGCCTATTTTAGATGTAAAGCGGGTATAGTTTAGACCAGCGCCAATGTATGGGTCAAAGGTTTGATCGGGCATAAAGTGCCATTGTGCCATCGCGGTAGA